>NZ_JSZN01000004.1:0-347578 GCF_000801975.1 Burkholderia sp. A9
CCTGTTACTGTTTTCGGTTCGGTTAAGAACCGGTCGCTCACTCAAAGCTGACAGGAATATGAATTGCTTCATAAACCTGACTTACTTTAGTGTGAGACTCTTGATACTTTCGCTATCTGATCCGAAGATCAGCTCGCTACCATCAAGCGCCCACACTTATCGGCTGTTAATTTTTAAAGAGCATTTCTGCGAGAAACTTCGTGTTTCTCAGCAGCGCTGCGTTTTCAGCAGCAGAGAAGCGAGATTATGAACCGTCTTTTTCAACTCGTCAACAACTTTTTTAACTACTTCGTTGCGACGGTTGGGGTTCAACTTCGTGTGCGCCTGGGCCTCTACCACCAACCCCGACGGCACCGCTTCCCTTCCCTCCCGCGCTGCGTTTCCGTTAGCGCGAAAGAGGCGTGATTCTATGCAGTAGCTGGCGATCGCGCAAGGGGTTTCTCGAAAAAAATTCAAGGCCCCGCACGCTACCGCGTGCGGGGCCTTGAATAGAGGCAGTCGAATCGTCAGGCGACACGCACCTGGCGTGCGACGATCTCCATATAGTGATCGAGGTCCGGCGTCGCCTTGCCCTCTTCCTTTGCCGTATCGTCCCAGCGGCGCAGGCGCAGCGCGTCCTCCGCAAACGGACGCCGCAGGAACGCCGCTGCCTCCTCTTCACTGAAGATGCCGCCCTGCAGCGCAAGGCTGCGCACCGAGTCCGGCGACAGGCTCTCGAAGTAGCCTGCGTCCGTCCGGCACAGGCAGCGCTTCGCATCGACGTGCAGCCGGATCGGCTCCAGCACCGCGTCGGTCAACAACGGCCGCAGGAACGGCAGCACGTAATACTGATGCAGATCGTCGATCCCCCGCGCGCTCGGCGTCTCGCCCTGCCGATTCAGCAAATGTCCGAGATCGTGCAGGAACGCCGCCGCGACCAGCGCCTCGTCGGCGCCCGCCTCCTCCGCCAGCAAACCGCTCTGCAACGCATGCTCCAGCTGCGTGACCGGTTCGCCGCTATAGGCCACATGGCCGTGCGCGCGATACAGCCCGTGTATCTCTTCTACCGTCAGTGCCATCCACTTACTCCCACGGCAGCGAAAACGTCTTCAGGTTCGTGAAGCTCTTCATCGCTTCCTGAACGCCTTCCTTATAGCCGAGCCCCGAATCCTTGATCCCGCCGAACGGCGACAGCTCGATCCGGTATCCGGGCACTTCCCATACATTCACCGTCCCGACGTTCAGTTCGTTCACGAACCGCACCACCGCCGCCGTGCTGTCGGTACACACACCGGACGACAGCCCGAACGCCGTTCCGTTGCTGATCCGGATCGCGTCGTCGATCGTATCGAACGTGATCACCGGTGACACAGGCCCGAAGGTCTCCTCGCGCACGATCGTCATCGACGGATCGACGTTGTCGAGCACGGTCGGCGAATACAGCGCGCCGCGCCGCACGTTGCCGGTCAACAGGCGCGCGCCCTGCGCGACCGCCTCGCCGACGCGCGCCTCGAACAGCCGCGCCGCCGCGTCGTCGATCACCGTGCCCATTTCGTTCGCCGGATCGAACGGATCGCCATACTTCCATGCGCGCGTCTTCTCGACGAGCAGCTCGGTGAACGCCGGGGCGATCGAGCGCTGCACCAGGATCCGCTTGACGGCCGTGCAGCGCTGCCCCGAATTCCGGTACGAACCGAGCACCGCCAGCGACGCCGCACGGTCGAGATCGGCATCGTCGAGGACGATCAGCGGATCGTTGCCGCCGAGTTCCAGCACGATGCGCCGGTAGCCGGCGCGCGCGGCGATCGCCTTGCCGATCGACACACCGCCCGTAAAGGTAATCAGCGACGCATGCGGATGCGTGACGAGCTCGTCCGCGATTTCACGCGGGTCGCCGGTCAGCACCTGCAGCATCGGCTCGGGCAAGCCGGCCTCGTAGAGCAGGTCCGCCAGATAGAACGCCGACAGCGGCACCTTCTCCGACGGCTTCACGATCACGCGGTTGTTGGTCGCGATCGCCGGTGCGATCTTGTGCGCGACCTGATTCATCGGGTGATTGAACGGCGTGATCGCGACGATCACGCCGTCGAGCGGCTGTCGCTGCGAGAACACGCGTCGCGCCTTGCCGTGGGGCGTCAGGTCGCACGAGAAGCTCTGCGCGTCGTCGCGCAGCGCCTCGACGGCTGCGAACTTCAGCACGTCGGCGACACGGCCGATCTCGTAGCGGGAATCCTGTTTCGACAACCCCGATTCGAGCGTGATCAGGTCGGACGCTTCCTCGGTACGCTCGCGCAGCAGCGCGGCCGCGCGCTCGAGGATCTGCGAACGCTCGTAACGCGTCAGCGCCGGCCGGTACGCCATCGCGTAATCGAACGCGGCGCGCACGTCGTCGACGCTCGCCAGCGGCGCCGTGCCGACACGCGTGCCGGTGTACGGATCGATGACGTCGAAAACGCGGTCGCGCGCTGCACGCGTGCCGCACCAGCGCAGCGCCTCGGCGCGAAACGCGGGGTGATCCTGTCGGGGATGAGCCATCATGATCCGATCCGGTTCAGCACGAAATCGAAAACGTCGAAGTTGCGCGGACGACGCGCAGGATCGTCCCGCTCGATCCGACGGTTGAACAGCAGCGGCACTTCCTGCTCGGACACGCCGCCGTGCGAACGCAGCGGCACGGTCAGGCCGGACAGATCGTGTTCGCGCTCGCGCGTGCCGAGCGTCATGTCGCGCCGACCGATCACGACGAGATCCCCGATCCGGTCGGCCGGCAGTTCGAAGCGCGCGGCCGCTTCCGCGTTGTCGAGCACGAGTTCGACGCCATCGAGCCCGCCGACGCGCCACATCGCGTCGGTCCGGTCGACGCCGGGCGCCAGATAGACGGTCGCGAACGAGCCAAGCGCGCCGTGGTGCACGACATACGGGTCGGTGATCGGCAGGATCACGCGTGCAGCCTGCGCACCGAACCAGCCGTCGAACGCGTCCTGCAGATAGATCACGTTCGGGCGGCCCGTTGCCGGATCGTGCTTCGCGTTCATCCCGTGATCGGCCGTGAGCCCGATCGCCCAGCCAAGCGCGTCGAGCTCCGCGAGATAGCCGTCCATCATCGAATAGAACGCGTTCGCGCCGGCGCTGCCCGGCTCGCACTTGTGCTGCACGTAGTCGGTGGTCGACAGGTACATCAGGTCGACCTGGCGCGTCTGCGCGAGCCGCACGCCGGCCGCGAACACGAATTCTGACAGCGCCGCGCTGTAGACGTCCGGCGACGGCAGGCCGACCCAGTCGAGCACGTCGACGATCCCGTTCTCCGCGAGGTTGGCCTGCGCGGCCTTCTCGGCGGAGAAACAGATGCCGTTCATCTGCCAGCCGAGCAGCCGGCGCAGCTTGTCCTTCGCCGTGACGACCGCCACCCGCGCGCCGGCGTCGGACGCCGCCGCGAGCAGCGTCCCGGCGCGCAGGTAGGCCGGATCGTTCATCATCACTTCCGCGCCGCGACCGCCGTCGGCGGCCGGATCCCAGAAGTAGTTGCCGCAAATCCCGTGGACCGACGGCGGCACGCCGCAGACGATCGACAGGTTGTTCGGGTTGGTGAAGGTCGGCACGACGCAATCGGCGCGCCACGCGGTGCCTTCCGCGATCATCCGGCCGATGAACGGTGCGACGCCCGCTTCCACCGCGCGCTCGAGATAGTCGTACTCGCAGCCGTCGACGCAGACGACGACGGTCGGTTCGACCGGCAGCCGGTAACGCCGGCCGTTGACGTCGACGGAACGTCCCGCGAGCTCGGCCGATACCTTGCCCGCCTCCGGTTGCGCGCCGGGCTGCCGCAATGCGAACGCGGCGTTCATGATGCCGCCCGCTTGCCGCGCGGCACGCGCGCGGCGATCAGCAGCAGCGCCGCGAGCGACGCGCCGAGCATCAGCAGCGACAGCGCCGAGGCGGGAAGGTAATAGCCGCGTTCGACCTGGCCGATCACGACGATCGGCACGGTCGCGAACCCGGGCGGGTAGACGGTCAGCGTCGCGCCGAGCTCGCCGAGCGACAGCGCGAAGCCGAGCGCGAGGCTCGCGCGCAGCGCCGGCACGAGCTGCGGCAGCAGCACGCGGCGCAGCACCATCGCGGGCGGCGCGCCAAGGCTCGCCGCCGCTTCCCGCAGCACGGTCAGCTCCGGGCGCAGCGCGGCGGCCGCGCAGCGATAGCAGAACGGCAGAATCAGCGCGAGCTGCACGAACACGACGATCGCCGCGGAACTCGACAGGTCGAGCGGCTTCTGGTGATACGCGATCAGCACCGCGAGCCCGAGCACGACGCTCGGCACGCCGTTCGGCACCATCACGACCGCGTCGACGACCGCGCCGAGGCCGCGCCGGTCCCGCCCTTCGAGCGCGAGGGCGAGCCACAGTCCGAGGATCGTGCCGATCGCCGACACGCCGAAGCCGATTTCGAGGCTCGTCAGCAGCGCGTCGTACTCCGGCGACCCGAGCCGCGCGAACCAGCGCAGGCTGTAGCCGGCCGGCAGGATCGTGCCCGACCACTGCGTCGACACGCTCGACAGTGCGACGACGACGACCGGCAGCACAAACAGCCAGAAGCAGGCGAACGCGGCGAGCGCGAGCGCCGCGCGCGACGCATGCTTGAGCAGCGTGTCGCCCCAGCCGATCTGGTGGCGTGGCACGGCTTGCCCGATACGGAATTCAGCGGACATCGTTCCCTCCCGTCGCACGCCGGTTCACCCGGCGATAAACCGCATACAGCGCCAGCGACAGCGCCAGCATCACGACCGCGCCGGCCGACGCGGTCGGCAGGTCGAGGTCGACGGTCGCGCTGCTGTAGATCGCGACCGGCAGCGTCACGAGCCGCGCACTGCCGAGCACGAGCAGGATGCCGAACTCGTTCAGCGTCAGCAGGAAGCACAGCACGGTGCCGGCGGCGATGCCCGGCCACGCGATCGGCAGCACGACGCGGCGCGCGAGCATCCAGCCGGACGCGCCGAGACTGCGCGCGGCTTCGATCAGGCGCAGGTCGAGCGTCGCGAACGACGCGAGCGTCGGCCGCACGACGAACGGCGTATAGAACACGGTCTGCGCGAGAATCACGCCGCCGATGCCGAACAGGAAGTCGAGCGGCGGATTCTCGAGATGGAACAGGTGCTGCAGCGCGATGCTGATCGAGCCTTGCGAGCCGTACAGGAAGATCAGCGTGAACGCGACGAGGAACGACGGGAACGCAACGTACAGTTCCAGGAAGCGCGTGACGAGCGACGCGCCCGGGAACGGCTTGAAGAACAGCAGCGCGGCCAGCAGCACGCCGAGCACCGATGCGGTGCCGGCGCTCGCGAACAGCACGCCGACGGTCGTCAGCAGCACGTTGCGCGTATCGGGGTTGCCGAAGAACGTCCGGTACGCGGCGAAGCTCAGCCCGTGATCGCCGGACACGCTCAGCAGCACGAGCCGCACCAGCGGATAGACGACGAGCGGACCCAGCACGACGATCGCGAGCGCGGCGAGGTGCAGGTCGCCCATGCGCTTGCGGCGCCGCGCAGCGGCGGCATGCGCGGCGGCCGACGCGAGCACGTGCGGCGGCAGGCCGGCTTCAGGGCTCGATAAGGACGACATCGTCTGCCTCGCAATGCAGGGAAACGCGCGCACCGCGCTCGGGAGCCGCGCCGCGGCCGCGTTGCATCGTGACGCGCACGGGTTCGTCGGGTGCCGCATCGATCACGACCGCAATCGACAGGTCCGCGCCCTGCCACTCGACGGACGACACCGTGCCGTGCAGCCCGCCCGCAGCGGGCGGCATCACGGTCAGGCGCTCGGGGCGCACGCATGCCACCTTGCCGCGCACGTCATGGCGCGGATCGCCGAGCGGAAAGATCACGTGCGGCGGCAGCAGGTTGGCCGGGCCGAGATAGCGTGCGACGTAGCCGTCCTTCGGCGCGTCGTACAGCTGCTGCGGCGTGCCGAGCTGCGCGATGTGACCGTCGCGCATCAGCAGCGCGCGGTCGGACAGCACGAGCGCGTCGTCGCGGTCGTGCGTCACGCAGACGACGGTCAGGTTCGGCAGGCGCTCGTGCAGCGCCTTCAGTTCGCTGCGCACCGACGCGCGCAGGTTGGCGTCGAGTGCCGACAGCGGCTCGTCGAGCAGCAGCACGTCCGGCTCGATCACGAGCGCGCGAGCCAGCGCGACGCGCTGCTGCATCCCGCCCGACAGCTGCGCGGGCAGGTGGTGGCCAGCATCGCCGAGCTGCACGAGCTTCAGCGCGTCGGCAACGCGGCGCGTCACTTCCGACGACGCCATGCCGCGGGCGCGCAGCCCGAATGCGACGTTCTCGAACACCGACAGGTGCGGGAACAGCGCGTAATTCTGGAACAGCAGACCAAGATTGCGCTTGTGCGGCGGCGCATAGGTCAGGTCGCGTCCGGCCACGGTCAGCGTGCCGGTCAGGCCGTCGGCCTTCACGAACCCGGCGATGAAGCGCAGCAGCGTGGTCTTGCCGCAGCCGCTCTTGCCGAGCACGGTCAGAAATTCACCGGCGCCGATCGACAGCGACAGATCTTCCAGCACCGTGCGTGCGCCGTAGCGCACGCTCAGGTGCTCGATCTGCACGCCGCCCGGCGCGCCGGACCGCAGCGTCGCTTGCGGTTCGGCGGCGCCGAATGCGCCGGGATGGGTCAAGGTGGTTTCCACCGGGTTCATCCTCTTGCTCACGAATACAGGCGGCGTGCGCCGATCACTTCGGCTTGACGACGTCGAGCTGCTTGCCCGAGCTGCCGATCACGTCCTTCTTCCAGCGCTCGATCCACACCGGCTTCTTCGCCATCACCTGGGTCCAGTCGACCGGAATCAGCTTCACGCCCGCGATCGCCTTCTTGACCGCTTCGCCGTTCTTGCCGGCCAGCGGCACGTCGGTGCGGCCCGGGATGCCGTACATGTCCGGCACCTTCGACTGCACGTCCGTCGACATCAGGTAGTCGATCAGCTTCTTGCCGACGTCCTGGTTCGGGCCGCTCTTGATCAGGCCGATGCCGTACGGCAGCTGGAACGTGGTCGGCTGGTCGCCTTCCTTCGCCGCCAGGAAGATCGGCTTGACGGACAGCGCGCCGTGTTCGGCGTCGTCGAGGTCCATCTGCAGGTCGCCGTTGGCGACGCTGATCTCGTTACGCGACAGCAGCACGTTCAGGTAGCCCGTGCCCTTGGTGTGGAACTTCACGCTCTGCGACAGTTTCGCGAGGTAGTCGAACGCCTTGTCCTCGCCCATCAGCGAGGTCGTCAGGATCAGCACGGCCATCCCGTCGCCGGCCGTGGCCGGGTTCGAGTAAGCGACCTTGCCTGCGTAGGCCGGCGACAGCAGGTCGGCGAACGTCCTCGGCTGGTTCTTCACGACGTCCGGGTTGATCGCGAACGAGAAGTAGTTGTTCACGAACGTCGCCCACGTGCCGTCTTCCGCCTTCGCGATCGCCGGCACGTTCTTGTAGTTCACGCTCTGGTACGGCTGCAGCAGACCCATCTGGCCGGCTTGCTGGATGAACGGCGGCAGCGTGACGATCACGTCCGCCTTCGGGGAATTCTTTTCGATGTTCGCGCGGTTGACGACCTCGCCGCTGCCCGCCGTCACGATGTTGACCTTGACGCCTTCCTTCTTCTCGAACGCCGGCAGCACATCGCGATAGAGGTTCTCGAGACCGTCCGCCGTATACAGCACGACCGCGTTCGCCGCATGCGCGGGCATCGCCACGCCTTGCAGCAGACCGGCGGCGCAGGCGGCCAGCGCGAGCTTGCGGAACGCGCCGGCAGCGGCGCGCGAGGAATTCTGCAGTGTCATCTCACTTCTCCGTAGGCGGAACACCAAACGGCCGGGGCACGATCCGGCTCCTTTTAGTCGGGCAAGCCGACAACCGGCCTGCCTCGCTGCCGCGCTGCAGGTGGTTTCGCGCGGCAACCGAAGGATCACAGCGTTCGATGACAACGCCGTGACGAGTGCCACAATTTCCAAAAAATGACACATTTTGCCAATATCATGCAAGTCATTCAGAAATGCCGCCCCGGCGTTTCGTCCGACCTTTGCCGGAGAAAAACCATGTCCGACCCGATTCTGCTCACGCCCGGCCCGCTCACCACGTCCGCCACAACACGCCACGCAATGCAACATGACTGGGGCTCGTGGGACGCTGCTTTCAATCAGTTGACGGCCAGCGTCTGCGCGGATCTCGTCGCGATCGCAGGCGGTGGCGACGAATACGTGTGCGTGCCGATGCAAGGAAGCGGCACGTTTTCGGTCGAGGCCGCGCTCGGCACGCTGGTGCCGCGCGACGGCGTCGTGCTCGTGCCGGACAACGGCGCGTATTGCGCGCGCATCCTGAAGATCCTCGGCCGGCTCGGCATCGACGCAATCGCGTTGCCGTTCGGCGAGGACGCAGCGGTCGACCCGGCGGCGGTCGAAGCCGCGTTCGCGCGCGAGCCGCGCATCACGCATGTCGCGCTGGTGCACCTGGAAACGAGCGCCGGCATCCTGAATCCGCTCGACGCGATCGCCGCCGTGTGCCGTCGGCACGGCAAGCGGCTGATCGTCGACGCGATGAGTTCGTTCGGCGCGCTGCCGATCACGCTGGCGGACAGCGGGATCGACGCGCTGATCTCGGCGAGCGGCAAATGCCTGGAAGGCGTGCCGGGGATGGGGTTCGCGATCATGCGGCGCGACGCGCTCGACGCGTGCGAAGGCAACTCGCCGTCGCTCGCGCTCGACCTCCACGATCAGTACGCGTACCTGCGCAAGACGGGCCAGTGGCGCTTCACGCCGCCGACGCACGTGATCGCCGCGCTGCGCGCCGCGCTCGACCAGTACCTGGGCGAAGGCGGCCAGCCCGCGCGCGGTGCGCGCTATGCGGAGAACTGCCGGACACTGGTCGAATCGATGCGTGCGCTCGGCTTCACGCCGTTCCTCGACGCCAGCGTGCAGGCGCCCGTGATCGTCACGTTCCACGCGCCCGACCATCCGGCCTACGACTTCCGCCGCTTCTACGACGCGGTGCGCGACGCGGGCTTCATCCTGTATCCGGGCAAGCTGACGCAGCTCGAGACGTTCCGCGTCGGCTGCATCGGCGCGATCGATGCGGGCGACATCCGGCGCGCGGTCGCGGCGATCGCGCAGGCAGTCGAATCACTCGGCATCGCGGTGCAGCGCGCATAAGGCGCCGGCGGCGCGCCAGCGGGCACACCGCCGGCGCGCAAACAAAAGCCCGGCGGCCAACCGGCCGCCGGGCGAACGCACTGGATGTGCGTGGAGCCGGTACTTACAGCTCGATCCGCTTGATGTCGCCGACGACGAAGATGTACGACAGCGCGCCGATCAGCGCGATCACGCCGATGAACACGAGCGCGCCGACGAACGAACCGGTCGATGCGACGACGAAGCCGACGACCAGCGGCGTAACGATCCCCGCAAGGTTCGCCGCGAAGTTGAAGATGCCGCCCGTCACGCCGAGCAGGCCGTCCGGCGCGATGTCCGACACGAGCGTCCAGCCGAGTGCGGCCATCCCCTGCGCGAAGAACGCAACCGACATGATCGCGATCACGGCTTCGTTGCTCTTCACATAGTTCGCGAGAATGATCGTCGACGCGAGCAGCAGGCCCGCGATGATCGGCAGCTTGCGCGCCAGGTTCGCTGACTTGCCGCGACGCAGCAGCCAGTCGGAGAAGATCCCGCCGAACATCACGCCAACCGACGCGGCGATGAACGGCATCACCGCGAAGAAGCCGATCTTCAGCCAGCCCATGTGGCGTTCGGTCGCGAGATAGGTCGGGAACCAGGTCAGGAAGAACACGAGCGTCGAGTTGCCGGCGAACTGGCCGAGGCAGATGCCCGCGAGCTGGCGCTTCTTCAGCAGCCGGCCGGCCATCGACCAGCTGAACTTCTTCTGTTCGCCCTTGCCGGCCTTGTCGGCCGCTTCACCGTTGCCGCCCTTGCGCGCCCCGTGCACGAGACCACCGCCCGCTTCGATGTACGCGAGTTCCTCCGAGTTCGCACCCGGATGGTTGCGCGGCTCGTGGTAGAGCTTCCACCAGACGAGGCCGAACACGATGCCGACCGTGCCGACGACCCAGAACAGCGAGCGCCAGCCGAACGCACCCATCAGCGCGAACAGCACGGGGCTGAAGAATGCGAGCCCGATGTACTCGCCGACGGTATAGGTGCCGGTCGCCATCGCCCGTTCGTTCTGTGGGAACCACGTCGCGACGACGCGGCTGTTGGTCGGGAAGCACGGTGCCTCCGCGACGCCGAGGCCGAGCCGGCATGCGAGCAGCGTCCCGACGCCGGGCACGAAGCCCTGCAGGAACGTGCACAGCGACCACAGCGTCATCGACCAGTAGTAGGTGACCTTGCTGCCGAAGCGGTCGAGAAAGAGGCCGCCGGGCACCTGCGAGGCGACGTACGTCCACGAAAACGCGGAGAACATGATGCCCATCACCGCCGCATTGATGCCGAGCTCCTTGGTGAGCTGCGGCGCAGCCACCCCCAGCACGGTGCGGTCGAGATAGTTGATCATCGTGCCGATTGCAAGCAGCGCGAGAATCTTGTAGCGCGCCGACGTGCGGCGGACCGCGCCGGCCGCCTGCGCGGGCGCGGCGTTCGTGTGGGTAGTGTGCTGCATGGTCGTCTCCTGGTCTCTCTTTCCAGCTAGAAATTAGGGTCAGCGCGCGACGAGCGACTGAAAGTGATCGAACATCCGCTCGTCGTCCGGCGTACGTCCGGTGAAGATCTCGAATGCGTCGACGGCCTGGTACACGGCCATTCCGCCGCCCGGCAGCGTGGCGCAGCCGGCCGCGCGCGCGGCGCGGATCAATTCGGTTTCGAGCGGGAAATACACGATGTCGGCCACCCACATCCCCGCATGGAGCAGTTCGGCAGGCAGCGGCAGGCCCGGGTGCTTGGCCATGCCGGTCGGCGTTGCATGGATCAGGCCCGTCGCGGCGTGCATCGCGGCCGCGAGATCGCTGCCCGGCGCGACCCGGGCTGCCGGGAAGCGCTGCTGCAGCTCGGCCGCGAGCGCGGTGGCGCGCGTGGCGTCGACGTCGAAAATCGTCAGTTCCGCTGCGCCCATCTGCAGGGCCGCATGCGCGACAGCCGCGCCCGCGCCGCCCGCGCCGAGCTGGACCACGCGTTCGAGCGACACGTCGGGCAACCCGCGGCGGAACGATTTCGCGAAACCCGACCAGTCGGTGTTGTGGCCGATCCGCTTGCCGTCCTTGAACAGCACGGTGTTCACCGCGCCGAGCGCGCGCGCGTCGTCCGACAGCGCGTCGAGGTGCTCGATCACGCGCTGCTTGCACGGATGCGTGATGTTGAGCCCGTTGTAGCCCATCCGCTGCGCGGCATCGAGCAGTTGCGGCAGCGCGTCGACGGTCACGCCGAGCGCGTCGAGATCGATGCGCCGGTAGACATAGCCGAATCCCTGGCGGAAGCCTTCTTCCTCATGCATCGCGGGCGACAGCGAACCGCCGATGCCCTGGCCGATCAGGCCGATCAGAAACGACGGGCGGCTCATCGTGCGGCTCCTTGCGTGAAAAGGGTCGACAGGCGCTGCAGCGCAAACACGTAGCCTTCGGTGCCGCAGCCGCAGATCACGGCTTCGGCGACGGCCGACACATACGAGTGGTGACGGAATGCCTCGCGGCGATGCACGTTCGAGATGTGCACCTCGATCACGGGTTTCGCGATCGCGGAAAGCGCGTCGGCCAGCGCGACCGACGTGTGCGTATAGGCGGCCGGGTTGATCACGATGCCGTGCGTGTCGTGACGCGCGGCATGCAGCCAGTCGATCAGCTGGTGCTCGGCGTTCGACTGGCGGAAGTCGATCTCCAGACCGAGCCCCTCGGCCGCCACGCGGCAGCGCTGCTCGACATCGGCGAGGGTTTCCGCGCCGTAGATATGGGGCTCGCGGGTTCCCAGCAGATTCAGGTTCGGGCCGTTCAGCACCAGCACCTTGTACTTGCTCATGATGATTTCTGCTCCAAAAACGGGGGCGGAGCGTTGCCGGCACCACCCCGTGACAACAGGAAGTGACGCTAGTGTGCGCCGGCACGCGCACGCTGTCTTTTCGGGTTTTCGCTAATTTGTACCATCTAGTTAGTTTGTATAATTCACCTCACTTCCCTAGTAAATTCGGGATATGGCGCGTACCCTGAATTCAATGACTGGTTCATTTGGGTCCGGTTCAGCCGACGCCACACCCCGCTCATCCGCAGGATTCGCCCATGCAGCGCTCGATCGCCACCGTGTCACTGTCCGGCACGCTCGCCGAGAAGCTCGCCGCCATCCAGGCCGCAGGCTTCGACGGTGTCGAAATCTTCGAGAACGACCTCGTCTACTTCGACGGATCGCCCGCCGACGTGCGGCGCATGGCCGCCGATCTCGGCCTCGACATCGTGCTGTTCCAGCCGTTTC
This sequence comes from Burkholderia sp. A9, assembly GCF_000801975.1. NCBI lineage: Bacteria > Pseudomonadati > Pseudomonadota > Betaproteobacteria > Burkholderiales > Burkholderiaceae > Burkholderia > Burkholderia sp. A9. The sequence goes on from NZ_JSZN01000004.1 coordinate 12,419, forward strand.
GCGACTTCGAGGGCGTAAGCCCGGCCCAGCTCGCCCGCAATCTCGACCGCATCCGGCGCAAGTTCGACGTGATGCACGCGCTCGGCACCGACCGCATCCTCGTGTGCAGCAACGTATCGCCCGACACGATCGCGGACGATGCGCTGCTCGTCGACCAGCTCGGCGCGCTCGCCGAAGCCGCGCGGCAGGCCGGCGTGGTCGCCGCGTACGAGGCGCTCGCGTGGGGCCGGGTCGTGAACCGGTACAGCCACGCGTGGCAGCTCGTGAACGCGGTGAACAGCCCGCACCTCGGCCTCGCGCTCGACAGCTTCCATACGCTGTCGCTCGACGACTCGCCGGACGCGATCGCCGACATTCCGGGCGACCGGATCGCGTTCGTGCAGATCGCCGATGCACCGAAGCTCGCGATGGACGTGCTCGAATGGAGCCGCCACTACCGCTCGTTCCCCGGCCAGGGCGACTTCGACCTCGCGCGCTTCACGGCGCGCGTGATCGAGTCCGGCTATACGGGGCCGCTGTCGCTCGAGATCTTCAACGACGGCTTCCGCGCGGCGCCGACTGCGATCACGGCCGCCGACGGCCACCGCTCGCTGCTCTATCTGGAAGAACTGACGCGCGCGCGGCTCACGCAGGACGGCCGCACGCCGGCCGCCGATCAGCCGCTGTTCGCGCCGCCGGCGCCGCCCGCGCACGTCGGGTTCCAGTTCATCGAATTCGCGGTCGACGCGCAGGCGGCGGCCACCGTCGGCGAGTGGCTCGGCCGGATGCGGTTCCGGCTCGCGGGCCGCCATCGGTCGAAGGACGTGACGCTGTTCCAGCACGGCGCCGCCTCGATCGTGCTGAACGCCGAGCGCGACTCGTTCGCCGACGCGTTCTTCCAGCAGCACGGGTTGTCGCTGTGTGCGTCGGCGTTCAGCGTCGACGACGCGAAAGTGGCATTCGAACGCGCGGCCGGTTTCGGCTATGCGCCGTTTTCAGGGCGCGTCGGCCCGCACGAACGCGTGCTGCCGAGCGTGCAGGCGCCGGACGGCAGCCTCGAGTATTTCGTCGACGAAGCGCCGAACGCGCCGACGCTGTATGAATCGGATTTCGTGCTGACCGACATCGACGGCCCGAGCGAGGTCGGCCCGCTGACGGGCATCGACCACGTCTGCCTCGCGCTGCCGGCCGACGCGCTCGATACGTGGATCCTGTTCTTCAAGACCGCATTCGGTTTCGAGGCCGAGCGCAGCTGGCTCGTGCCCGATCCGTACGGCCTGATGCGCAGCCGCGCGGTGCGCAGCGCGGACGGCTCGGTGCGGATCGCGCTGAATGCGTCGGTCGACCGCCATACGGCCGTCGCCGAATCGCTCGACCGCTATCACGGCACGGGACTGAACCACGTGGCGTTTCGCACCGACGACATCGTGAAGGCGGTCGCCTCGTTCGCGGCCGACGGCGTGCCGTTCCTGCGGATTCCGCCGAACTACTACGACGACCTCGCCGCGCGCTACGCACTGCCGGACGAACTGATCGACACGCTGAGCGCCCACCACCTGCTGTACGACCGCGACGAGCACGGCGGCGAATTCCTGCATGCGTATACAGAACTGGTCGACAACCGCTTCTCGTTCGAGATCGTCGAGCGGCGCGGCGGCTACGACGGCTACGGCGCGACCAACGCGGCCGTGCGGCTCGCCGCACAGGCCCAGCGCAGAAAATAAGGGCGCGAAGGGAAATTTGCCGGGGGTCGGATCGGATGTGCAAACCGCGCCGCCCGCGGCACGGACGCACCATCGTGGTGAATCCTGCGGCGCGGCCCCGCCCGGCAAGGCCGACCGCTTTCGATCCGAAACGGCCGCCCGGCGGGGGTTACATCCGGTAATGTTTGCCGCGTCGCAGCATCCGCGCCGTCGCCGCGGTTTTAAGAATCGCTTAAGTCTTCGTGGGCACCATCCGCAACCAGTACCCGATGGATATCTCGAAAAGGAGGACAGCGATGAGCGCCGTAGATGCACCCGCGGGCCGCCCGGCCGCCCCACCTGCGAAGAAGACGATGCTGCGCCGTTTGCTCAGCCATCACGAAATCGCGACGCTGCTCGTGCTGCTGCATGCACCGATCGGCGCGAATGCCAAACCCGAATTGCCGGCGCTTCAGGAAGCCGGCCTCGTCGAGATGGTCAAGCTCGACGCCGACACCGCACCGAGCTTCCGGCTCACCGAAGACGGCACGGCCGTCCTGAAAGGGCTCGGCTACCGCTGAGCCGCCGCTTTCCCGTTCCCGTCCTACCCCCGATCATTGCGGCACGCCGGCCTGGCCGGCGCGTCGCGTCACACTGCCCGGTCCTGCTGCATCAGCCGGTATTCCGTCGGCGTCACTCCCACCGTCGCCTTGAACTGGCGCGTAAACGCACTGTGATCCGTATAGCCGCATAGCGCCGCGACGTCGGTGACCTTGTCGTGCGTGACGAGCAGCGCGGTGGCCGCATCGAGCCGCGTTTTCAGCAGCACCTGGCGCGGCGTCAGGTGAAACACCTTGTGGAAGTAGCGTTCGAGCTGCGCGACCGACATCCCGGCCATCTGCGCGAGCTGCTTCAGGTTCAGCGGCTGCACGTAGTGATCCTGGATATGCTGGACCACGTCGGCGAGCTTGCTGTAGGCCGGATGCGAACCCTCATGCGCCTTCAGGTCGCGCGAGATGCCCGCGAGGCCGACCACCTTGCCGGCCGCGTCGCGCAGCGGCTCCTTGCAGGTCAGGCACCAGCCCGGCTGGCGGCCCGGATACAGATGCAGCTCGAGCTGGTCCATCAGTTGCTGGCCGGCGTTGATCGTCGCCATGTCCTGCTCGAAATAGGTACGGCCGAAGCGGCGCGGAAACACTTCGTCGGTCGTCTTGCCGAGCAGGTCGCGCTTGTCCTTGTAGCCGCAGCGCAGCGCCAGCGTGCGGTTGACGAGTGCGTAGCGGCCGTTCGCGTCCTTCACGAAGAAGGCGACGTCGGGCAGCGCGTCGAACACCGGTTCGAGCAGGCGGAAGTGCGCGAGCATCGCGCCGAAATCGGCATTGTCGGGCTGGTAGCGCAACGTATCGGACAAGCTCATGGGCGGTGCGGCAAGAAAGGTCGTCATCCCGGCATCTGCGAAGGGCGTGGCTGATGGCGTCGATTATAGGAGCGCACCCTCGAACGCGTCGCGGCGATCGCGGGGCGGATGATCCCGGGCGCGTGATCGGGTGTTCGCGAACGGTGGCCCGCGCGCCGCGCCGCCGATCGACGACGAGCGGACGACCGCAGGCGGTGGCGCGTAGTGCGTGGCGCGGTTGTGCGCGCAACCACTGCGCCGCTCGCGTGCCCGGCGGCGGCGATTTCGCATCGGGTCGCCGCCTGCCCGCGCGGATCCGTCGGCGCTGCCGGCGCACCGCACGGGCACCGAGACAACGCGCGCCCGAACCCGCCATCGTAAAAATGCCGACGTGTCGCGTCTTGGCGCGTTTGCGCATTCAGAATGACGATTTCAGCATATATCAGGGTAATCGACGATATGCCGAAATCGTCGCCAGCCACGCACCGAACGCGCAAGACGCGCGCATTTTCGCTACCTAGACTTCGATCAACGGTTACGAGACGACATCCCGCCACCGCGGCGCACGCCGATTCCGGCACAACCCGCGCAGCGCACGGCACACCCCGCACGGCTTTCGCAAAGCCCTGCAAACCGATACGTCTCGCCCGGTTTACCGCACCGGCCCGCTGGCCGGCGGCGGCCCAACCACGCCATCAAGGGGAAGTGAAAGTGAAGCTGAAGGTATCGCACGTCGCGCTGGCTGCCGCCTGCGCACTGTCGGGCGCACACGCCATCGCCGCCGACGTCGTCAAGATCGGTTTCGCCGCACCGCTGACGGGGCCGCAGTCGAACTACGGCGCGGACATGCAGAAGGGCGTGCAACTCGCGATCGCCGATTTCAACGCGACGCATCCGACGATCGGCGGCAAGCCGGTCACGTTCCAGCTCGACTCGCAGGACGACCAGGCCGACCCGCGCACCGGCACGACCGTCGCGCAGCGGTTGATCGACGACAACGTCCGCGGGGTCATCGGCCACTTCAACTCGGGCACGAGCATTCCGGCGTCCGACCTGTACGATCGCGCAGGGCTGCCGCAGATCTCGATGGCGACGTCGCCGCAGTACACGGCGCGCGGCTACAAGACGACCTACCGGCTACTGACGAGCGACGCGCAGGCCGGCCGCATCGTCGGCATGTATGCGGTGAAGACGCTGCACTTCAAGCGCATCGCGATCATCGACGACCGAACCGCCTACGGCCAGGGCATCGCCGACGAATTCGCGAAGGCCGTGGAAGCCGCGGGCGGCACGATCATCAAGCGCGACTTCACGAACGACAAGGCGCTCGACTTCTCGGCGATCCTGACCAACCTGAAGGGCGTCAACCCCGACGCGATCTTCTACGGCGGCGGCGATGCGCAGTCTTCCCCGATGATCCGCAAGATGCGCCAGCTCGGGATGAAGTCGGCATTCGTGACCGGCGAGATGTCGCGCTCGCCGACGTTCCTGAAGGTCGGCGGCGAAGCGGCCGAGGGTGCGATCGTCTACATGGGCGGGCTGCCGAAGGAAAAGATGCCGGGCTTCGCCGGCTACGCATCGCGCTACAAGGCGCGCTTCAATGAAGACGTGATCACCTATTCGCCGTACTCGTACGACGGCACGATCGCGCTGCTCACTGCGATGAAGGACGCGAACTCGACCGACCCGAAGGTCTATACGCCGTATCTCGGCAAGGTGTCGATCAAGGGCGTGTCAGCCCCCAGCATCGCATACGACGCGAAGGGCGACCTGAAGGATGCACCCGTGACGATCTACAAGGTCGAGCACGGCGCGTTCAAGCCGGTCGACACGATCGCCGGCAACTGATCACGCAGATCCTGTCCCGCGCGGCGCGGCAAGCGGTTCCCCCGCCTGCCGCGCCGCGTGCGTTTCGGCATCACGAAGTCCGAAGCATTCCTCGGCACGCCCCCGCGCGCGCGCATTTCGCGCTCCTGTAGAATCCTCCCACCCGCTTTGACGCTTCGTCTCCGTCGTGCCCCATCCCGGTGCGACGGCGCGTGTCACGTGCCCTATCCGGCGCTCGGCACACGCTCGACGATGCAGGCCGCGCCTAGCCAGTCCATGCCGATAGCGGGCCCTGGAGACGCAGCACCGACAACAACATTCGAAAACCGATCGTCCTGACCATGCAAGCTTCCGAATTGAGCGGCGTGCCTCGCGCCGCCGACCGCGCACTCACGCGCAGCGACTACAAGACCCTCGGCCTCGCCGCACTCGGCGGCGCCCTCGAGTTCTACGACTTCATCATCTTCGTGTTCTTCGCGCCCGCGATCGGGCAGCTGTTCTTCCCGCACGACATTCCCGACTGGCTGCGCCAGTTGCAGACGTTCGGCATCTTCGCGGCCGGCTATCTCGCGCGCCCGCTCGGCGGCGTGATCATGGCGCACTTCGGCGACCTGTTCGGCCGCAAGCGGATGTTCACGCTGAGCGTGCTGATGATGTCGGTGCCGACGCTGCTGATGGGCCTGCTGCCGACCTACGACTCGATCGGCATCTTCGCGCCGGTGTTGCTGCTGCTGTTCCGCGTGCTGCAAGGCGCGGCGGTCGGCGGCGAAGTGCCGGGCGCATGGGTGTTCGTGTCGGAGCACGTGCCGTCGCGCCACATCGGCTACGCGTGCGGCACGCTGACCGCGGGCCTCACGGCCGGCATCCTGCTCGGCTCGCTGGTCGCAGCGGGCATCAACAGCCGTTACTCGGGCGCCGAAGTGACCGCGTTCGCATGGCGCATTCCGTTCCTGCTCGGCGGCGTGTTCGGCCTGTTCTCCGTGTACCTGCGCCGCTGGCTGCACGAGACGCCGGTGTTCGCCGAGATGAAGGCGAAGAAGGCGCTCGCGGCCGAGATTCCGCTGAAGGCCGTGCTGCGCGACCACGGCCGCGCGGTGATCGTGTCGATGCTGCTCACGTGGATGCTGTCGGCGGCGATCGTCGTCGTGATCCTGATGACGCCCGCGCTGCTGCAGAAGCAGTTCCACCTGACGCCCGCGACCACGCTGTTCGCGAACAGCGTCGCGACGCTGTGCCTGACGGCCGGCTGCATCACCGCCGGCTCGCTCGCGGGCTGGATCGGCGCGAAGCGCGTGCTCGGCATCGGCGGCCTCGTGCTGGCCGCGTGCTACTACCTGCTGTTCGCGCAGGTCGCGGCCGACGCGTCGACGCTGCCGCTGTACTACGGGATCGCCGGCTTCATGGTCGGCACGATCGGCGCGGTGCCGTTCGTGATGGTCCGCAGCTTCCCGGCCGTCGTGCGCTTCTCGGGCATCTCGTTCTCGTACAACGTCGCGTATGCGATCTTCGGCGGCCTCACGCCGGTGATCGTGTCGCTGATGATGAAGTCGAATCCGCTCGCACCGGTCGTCTATGTCGCAGCGATCTGCGTGCTCGGCGCGATCGCCGTGCAGTTCTCGAAGGATGCAAAGGACCTGAAGGACGCACGCTGAACGTCGGCGCGCACGCGCCGGCTGCATGAACAAAGGGCCGAATCCCGCGGTGCGCAGGATTCGGCCCTTTTGTCTTGCTTCGGCGCGACGCCGTGCGTGCGTCCGACGCTCAGCTCAACTCGGTTCAACTCAGCGCAGCGCGCCGTACGACGAACTCGGCCGGCGCAGCGCGTCGATGCTGGCGCTGCCTGCGCCGGTCACGAACAGCAGCAGGAACCCGCCGGCGATCGCGATGTTCTTCCAGAAGTGGATCACCATGTCGTGCTGGACCGCGGCGTCCGTCGCGTCCCAGAAATTGTGCCCGACCATCGCGGTCGCGACCGTATAGAACGCCATCAGCAACGCGAGCGGCTTCACCTTGTAGCCGACGATCAACAGCAGGCCGCCGAGCGCTTCGATCGTGACGACGACCGGCCCGATCACCTGCGGATAGGGTACGTTCAGCCCGTGCAGATAGCCGATGAAATCGCCATAGCCGAGCAGTTTCATCACGCCACCCCACAAGAACAACGCCGCCAGCGCCAGGCGTGCGAACAAGATGACGCCGGAATCGACGGAACGCGTCATGCCTTTCTCCTCGTATGCAATTCGGCCGCCTGCACGAGTCGCGCCCGTGCGGTCCGGGGCCGCGCGGCCCTGCTGGGCCCGCGGCAAATGGGCCAGCATAGAGGGTCTTTCCGCGCTGTCCAAGAAAAAGGTTGTAGCAAATCTTTACACTGCGGCGGTGCCGCCGGCAGGGCTGCGCCACGAAAAACGGCGTGACGGCCATTCCCGCCGATAACGGGAACAGGCCCTATTCAGCATCGCTCAACAGTACACCTTTCTTGAACAGGAAGCAGCCGTAGCCGCGCAGCTCGCCGGTGACGATCACCGCGTACGCCTGCTGCGCGCGCTCGTAGAACGCGAAACGGTCGACACCCGCGAGCGGCACCGCGCGCCCTTCCGCACGATCGATCTCGGCCTGCACCTCGCGCTGCACCGGCGGCACCGCGGCCGGATCGCCGACGACCTCCATCCGCCACGCGGGCGTGTCGACGAACGTGTCGAGCGGCAGCACCGACAGCACCGCGCGCGCGACACGCGCCGAGTCGGCGCCGTCGATGCGCAGCGCGCGGCCGACCACCGTGTGCTCGGCGACGGATTCCGCCGGAAAATTCGCATCGCAGATCGCTACTTCATCTCCGTGGCCCATCGCGCGCAGCGCGTGCAGGATGTCGGCGTGCAGCAGCGGATCGAGATTCTTCAGCATGTCGGCAAGTCTCCGGGATCAGGAACGAATTGCATAACGTTACCCGATCCCGGACGCCGCCGGGCATGCGCGGCTCGCGTCACGACGCCGCGACCGGCATTTCGTCGATGAAGCCCGTGACCGACTTCAGGCGGCCGGACGCGTCGACCGTGCCGAAATCCGAGCCCTTCACGATCGCCGCGCCATCGGGCGACACGAGCGCCCACGAGAAACGCAGGTGCTGGCCAAACGCGTCGACGTCGGTCGTGCGACGGAAGCGATACGCGGGGAAGCGCGCCTGCACCGCTGCGATCATCGTATCGATGCCCGCGTGGCCGTCGCCGGTCATCAGCGGGTCGCGATACGCCGCGTCGCTCGCGTAGGTCGCATCGATCAGCGCGCGCCGGCGCGCGACGTCGGGTTCGTTCCATGCATCGATATAGCGGTCGATCAGGTCGGCGTGAGCGGACGGGACGGTTTGGGCGGTGTGCATACGAGGCTCCTGGTCTGGATGAAGGGAGGACAGCGCCGCGGACGTTTCAGGTTCGCGTGCCGCTATCGTCGCCGGCCTCGCGCGGGCGGTCGATTACGTACGAGGTAAGGAAATCGCGCCGCCCCAACGAAAACGGGCGCCCGAAGGCACCCGCATCGGCTGTCGTCGCAACCGCGCGCGTCAGGTCACCGGCGCCGGGTTGAACAGCGTCAGCGCATTCGCGAGCTTCCATTGCTCGGCCCACGTGCGGCGCTTGCCGCTCGCGACGTCGAGCATCAGCCGGAACAGCTCCCAGCCCACGTCCTCGATCGAGGCCGCGCCGGTCGCAATCTGCCCCGCGTCGAGATCCATCAGGTCGTGCCAGCGGCGCGCGAGATCGCTGCGCGTCGCGACCTTGATCACCGGAACCTGCGCGAGGCCGTACGGCGTGCCGCGGCCCGTCGTGAAAATGTGCAGGTTCATCCCCGCCGCGAGCTGCAGCGTGCCGCAGATGAAGTCGCTCGCGGGCGTCGCCGCGTACAGCAGCCCCTTCTGCCGCGCCCGATCGCCGGGACGCACGACGCCGGCGATCGGCGCGCTGCCCGACTTCACGATCGAACCCATCGCCTTCTCGACGATGTTCGACAGGCCGCCCTTCTTGTTGCCGGGCGTCGTGTTCGCACTGCGGTCGACGCGGCCGCGCTCCAGGTAGCGGTCGTACCAGTCCATCTCGCGGATGATCTCGCGGGCGACGTCCTCGTTCGCCGCGCGCGACGTGAGCTGCGCGACGCCGTCGCGCACTTCGGTCACTTCCGAGAACATGATCGTTGCGCCGGCGCGCACGAGCAGGTCGGCCGCGAAGCCGACCGCCGGGTTCGCGGTGAGCCCCGAGAACGCGTCGCTGCCGCCGCACTGCACACCGACGACGAGATCCGACGCCGGGCAGGTTTCGCGACGGCGGCGGTTCAGCCGCTCCAGATGCGATTCGGCCATCTTCATGATCGAATCGATCATCGAGTTGAAGCCGACATGCGCGGCGTCCTGCAGGCACACGACGCCGCCGTTGTCCGTCGCGCCGTCGGCCGCCACCGGAATCACGCCGGGCGGCAGCAGGCGCTCGGGCTGCAGCTTCTCGCAGCCGAGGCTCACCGTCATCACCTCGCCGCCGAAGTTCGGGTTCAGGCTGATGTTGCGCAGCGTGCGGATCGGGATGTCGGCGTCGGGCGCGTCGATCGCGACGCCGCAGCCGTACGTGTGCTCGAGTCCGACCACGTCGTCGACGTTCGGGTAACGCGGCAGCAGTTCCTCCTTGATCCGCTTGACCGCATGCTCGACGACACCCGACACGCACTGCACGGTCGTCGTGATCGCGAGGATGTTGCGCGTGCCGACCGAACCGTCGGGATTGCGGAAGCCCTCGAACGTATAGCCCTCGAGCGGCGCCAGCGACGGTGCGGCGCGCGTGGCGAGCGGCAGGTCGTCGAGCCCCGGCGGCTCGGGCATCCGCATCGTGCGCTCGTTGACCCAGCTGCCGCGCCGCAGCTCGGTGAGCGCGTAGCCGATCACGACGTTGTAGCGGACGATCGGGTCGCCGGCCGCGAGATCGGCCAGCGCAACCTTGTGCCCTTGCGGCACGCCTTCGCGCAATGTCAGCCCGTCGGCGAACGTCGCGCCCTCGGGCAGGCCGCCGTCGTTGACGACGATCGCGACGTTGTCGTCCGGATGCACGCGGATATAGAGAGGGGAAGCAGTCATCGGAATTCCTGGGAGGCTACCGGTCAAATCGTTAGTCATCATACGACATTCGACACCAATCCGCGATGCTACGTAAACCCTTATCCGGAAAGACCCTACCTTCGATCGGCCAGCAAACCGCTTGCGTCACCCCTCCCCTCGTTGTACGATGACATACAACGACATCGCCAATGTGGCCCGGATGCCGTGCCCGACGAACCCAGCACTCGCGCTAGACGGACGACCCAACCATGACTTCACCGCAAGAACTCAAACAGATCATCTCCCACGGCCTGCTGTCGTTTCCGCTGACGGATTTCGACGCAGACGGCAGCTTCCGCCCGACCACCTATGCCGAGCGCCTGGAATGGCTGGCGCCGTACGGCGCGACCGCGCTGTTCGCGGCCGGCGGCACCGGTGAATTCTTCTCGCTCACGCAGCGCGAGTATTCGGATGTGATCCGCGTCGCGACGGAAACCTGCAAGGGCAAGGTACCGATCCTCGCCGGCGCCGGCGGCGCGACGCGCGTCGCGATCGAATATGCGCAGGAAGCCGAGCGCCTCGGCGCGAGCGGCGTGCTGCTGATGCCGCACTACCTGACCGAAGCGAGCCAGGAAGGGATCGCCGAGCACGTCGAACAGGTGTGCCGTGCGCTGAAGATCGGCGTCGTGGTGTACAACCGCGCGAATTCGAAGCTGAACGCCGACATGCTCGAGCGCCTTGCCGACCGTTGCCCGAACCTGATCGGCTTCAAGGACGGCGTCGGTGAAATCGAGAGCATGGTCACGATCCGCCGCCGGCTCGGCGACCGCTTCGCATACCTCGGCGGCCTGCCGACGGCCGAAGTCTACGCAGCCGCTTACAAGGCGCTCGGCGTGCCGGTGTACTCGTCGGCCGTGTTCAACTTCATCCCGAAGACGGCGATGGAATTCTACGAAGCGATCGCGAAGGACGACCACGCAACCGTCGGCCGCCTGATCGACGAGTTCTTCCTGCCGTACCTGAAGATCCGCAACCGCCGCGCGGGCTACGCCGTCAGCATCGTGAAGGCGGGCGCGAAGCTCGTCGGCCACGACGCGGGTCCGGTGCGCGCACCGCTGATCGACCTCAACGACGACGAACTGGCCGAACTCGACGTGCTGATCAAGAAGATGGGCCCGCAGTAAGCGGGGGCGGCCGGCGCGGCGCCTTCGGTGGCGCGGCGGCCGGCTTGTGTGCTTGTGTTGCATCGCGGCCGGCGCTTGCCGGCCGCGGTCGTTTGCAGCGACAGCGATGCCACGCATCCCGCCGCGCTGCGCGCCGTCACATCTGCGCGATGACTCCGATGATCCGGTAACGCACGTTGCCAAGCTTGATCCGGGTCGCTTCGATCTGTCCCTGCGCGCCCGCACGCACGCGTGTGCTCGATTCGCCGCCAAGAATCTGCCCCAGCACGTCGCGGTCGACGACCGCATCGAAGAACCGGCCGACCGTGATCGTTGCCGACTGCTTCGCGGTCAGGAGCGCGCTGTTGGCCTGCATCAACGCTTCAGTGCGCAGGCTCTGGTCGCGTTCGTCGATGCCGCGGCGGTGCTCGAGCGCGAACACCAGCGCTTCCATGTCCTGCCTGAAACGGCGCACGGCGAGGCCGAACACGAGCGAATGCGCGTCGGAGCCCGTGACGGGCCGCCCCTGGTTGATGGTCACGTCGAATTCGCTGCCGCCCAGGTCGCGCTGGAATTCCAGCAGCGCATTCGCGAGCACGCGCCCTTCGCTGTATTGGCCGATCCGGCTGCGCACCGAATGCGCGACGTCGCCGATCGCCTTCCACAATCCGGCGGCGAACAGGTGGTCGCCGCGCTTGCTGATGTTCATCGGATGGTTCCCTCTTGGTCTTTTGTCGGTCTCTCAGGCCCGCCTGCGGGCCGGTCGGCCCGAGGCCTCGCTACTGTAGGAGAAATTCCGTCGACGCGGAAGCCGACGCCCATCTCGTCAAGGCGACACGTCATTGAAAGCATCATTTGATGCCGCAATTGATGCATCGACGTTCTCGGAGGCCGCTCATGCGCACCACCTTGTCCCTCGACGACGCACTGCTCGCCAAAGCGCAGCAATTAACCGGCATCACCGAAAAATCGGCACTGTTGAGAGAAGCGCTGCGCGCATTGATCGCGCGCGAAAGCGCACGACGACTCGCCCGCCTCGGCGGTACCGAGCCCGACCTTGGTTCTGTTCCGCGCCGCCCATCGGAGCCCGCATGATTCTGGTCGACACTTCAGTGTGGATCGACCACCTGCGGGCCGGTGACGCAACGCTCACGACATTGCTGGAAGCTGAACGGGTGCTGATCCATCCGTTCATCATCGGCGAGCTTGCGCTCAGCAGCATGCGCGATCGCCAGACCGTACTGGATGCGCTGCGCGACCTTCCCGCCGCCACCCCGGCAACCGACGACGAAGTCCAGCGCATGATCGATGTGATACCGCTTCACGGGCTAGACATCGGTTACGTCGACGCACATCTGCTTGCCTCGGTCAGACTGACCGGAGACAGCAAGCTGTGGACACGCGACCGGCGCCTGCTGGCCGCAGCCGAGCGCCTGCAACTTGTCGCTCACCCCGCTCACTGACCGAGCGGAACCGGCGGGCGCCAAAGCCAGCCATCAATAAAAAAGGCGGAAGCGGCCTATAGGGCCACGTCCGCCGCCGTGTTTCAACGTGCCTGAACGCGCCCCTCGCGGGACGCTGCCTTCAGCCGTTCCTCCTCGTCACTCCGCCTTCCCGTCCCGCAGCCGCGGAATCGCGAGCGGATTGCTTTCCTGCAGCCCTTCGGGCAGCAGGTCGTCCGGGAAATCCTGGTAGCACACGGGCCGCAGGAAGCGGTCGATCGCCGTCGCGCCGACCGACGTGACGGCCGGGTTCGACGTCGCCGGGAACGGGCCGCCGTGGACCATCGCGTCGCATACCTCGACGCCGGTCGGGTAGCCGTTGACGAGCAGGCGGCCGGCCTTGCGTTCGAGGATCGGCAGCAGGCGGCGCGCGAGCGGCTTGTCGTCAGCGTCCATCTGCAGCGTGGCGGTCAGCTGGCCCTCGAGCGCGTCGAGCACGCGCGCGACTTCGTCGAGATCGCGGCAGCGCACGATCAGCGACGCCGGCCCGAACACCTCGTGGCTGAACGCCGGCTCGGCCAGGAACGCCTGCGCGCCGGCCTGGTAAAGCGCACCGCCCGCCTGGCATTCGGTCTGCGCCGGCTCGCCCGCACCGATTTCGCGCACGTCCGGCAGGTCGGCGAGCTTGCCGCGACCGTTGCGATACGCGTCGGCGATCCCGCGCGTCAGCATCACGCCGGCCGGCTTGTTCGCGAGCGCCTGTGCGGCGACGGACTCGAAGCGGTCGAGGTCGGGGCCATCGATTGCCAGCACCAGGCCCGGGTTCGTACAGAACTGGCCGACGCCGAGCGTCAGCGAATCGACGAAGCCGGTCGCGATCGCGTCACCGCGCGCCGCCAACGCGGCCGGGAACAGCACGACCGGGTTGATGCTGCTCATTTCCGCGTAGACGGGAATCGGCTGCGGGCGCGCGTTCGCGAGCTGCACGAGCGCCATGCCGCCCTGCCGCGAACCGGTGAAGCCGACTGCCTGGATCGCCGGATGGCTGACCAGCGCCGCGCCGATCACGCGGCCGGGGCCGATCAGCAGCGAGAACACGCCGGCCGGCATCCCGCATTTCGCGACGGCTGCGCGGATCGCACGGCCGACCAGCTCGGACGTGCCGAGGTGTGCCTCATGGGCCTTCACGATCACCGGGCAGCCGGCCGCCAGTGCCGACGCGGTATCGCCGCCGGCCACCGAGAACGCGAGCGGGAAGTTGCTTGCGCCGAACACGGCGACGGGCCCGAGCCCGACCTTCTGCAACCGCAGGTCCGAGCGCGGCAGCGGCGTGCGCGCCGGCTGTGCGGGATCGATCGACGCGGCGAGGAACCGCCCGTCGCGCACCACGCGCGCGAACAGCCGAAGCTGGCCGACGGTGCGGCCGCGCTCGCCCTGCAGGCGGGCGACCGGCAGGCCCGTCTCGGCGTGTGCGCGCTCGATCAGCGCGTCGCCGAGCGCGACGATTTCGTCGGCGATCGCTTCGAGAAACGCCGCGCGGGCCGCGAGGGGCTGCGTGCGGTACGCGTCGAATGCGTCGCGCGCGAGTTCGCATGCGCGCTGGACATCGGCCAGCGTCGCGACGCCGAATGCGGGCGCATCGATCGGCGCGCCCTTCGACGGGTCGAACGCGCGCAAGGTACCGGCCGAGCCGGCCACCGCGTCGGCGCCGATCAGCATCTCTCCAGTCAGTTGCATGGGGTGTGCTCCGTGGTTCGGGAATGATTCGGCCATTGTAGCGCAACAGATACGATGTCTGCCGACATTGTTTCAATATTCCCGCGCCCCGCCTGCCACGGAGCAACAACCCGGAATCCCTTATCCATCGGGCAAAGTCGCGATTTTTACGGCCTGGCACTACGTTTCAAAGGGAAAACCCGAGGTTTATGCGTGCGGGCATTGCCAATAAACTTCCGTCCATGTCATACGACGACGTACATTAAAGTGCCCAATCAGACCACCCCCCGCGATCTTCCGATCGATCTCGCCGGCAGCGCGCGCCGCACCGCCGTGCGCTACTGGATCCTGGCGATGCTGTTCGTCGTCACGACGCTCAACTATGCGGATCGCGCGACGCTGTCGATCACCGGCACGCCGATCCGCAAGGCCTTCGGCATCGATCCGGTGACGATGGGCTACATCTTCTCGGCGTTCAGCTGGGCGTACGTGCTCGCGCAGTTGCCGAGCGGCTGGCTGCTCGACCGCTTCGGCGCCCGTCGCGTGTATGCGACCAGCATCTTCCTGTGGTCGGCGTTCACGCTGCTGCAAAGCACGATCGGCCTCGGCGGCAGCGCCGCGTTCGCGGTGACCGCGCTGTTCGTGATGCGCTTCGCGGTCGGCATCGCCGAGGCGCCCGCGTTCCCCGCGAACGCCAAGGTCGTCGCGAGCTGGTTCCCGACCGCGGAGCGCGGCACGGCGTCGGCGATCTTCAACGCCGCGCAGTATTTCGCGGCGGTGGTGTTCTCGCCGCTGATGGCGTGGCTCACGCACGCGTACGGCTGGCACCAGGTGTACCTGTGGCTCGGCCTCGCCGGCATCGCGCTCGCGTTCCTGTGGCTGCGCGTGATGAAGGACCCGGTCGACCATCCGGCGGTGAACCGCGCGGAACTCGAGCATATCGAGCAGGGTGGCGGCCTCGTGCGCACCACGGCGCACCGCAACGGCGCGGCGTCCGAAGGCAGCCGCGTCGCGGGCTGGTACTACGTGCGCCAGCTGCTGTCGAACCGGATGCTGCTCGGCGTCTATCTCGGCCAGTACTGCGTGAACGTGCTCACCTACTTCTTCCTCACGTGGTTCCCGATCTACCTCGTGCAGGCGCGCGGGATGTCGCTGCTGAAAGCCGGCTTCATGACGTCGCTGCCGGCGATCTGCGGGTTCCTCGGCGGCGTGCTCGGCGGGATGCTGTCGGACACGCTGATCCGTCGCGGCGTATCGCTGACGCTCGCGCGCAAGATTCCGATCGTCGGCGGGATGCTGCTGTCGATGGTGATCATCGGCTGCAACTACGTCGACAGCGAAGCGCTGGTGATCGTGCTGATGGCCGTGTCGTTCTTCGGCAAGGGAATCGGCTCGCTCGGCTGGGCCGTCGTCGCGGACACCGCGCCGAAGGAAGCGATCGGCCTGTCGGGCAGCCTGTTCAACATGTTCGGCAACACGGCCGGCATCGTCGCGCCGATCGCGATCGGCTACCTGGTCGGCGCAAGCGGCTCGTTCAACGGCGCACTCGTGTTCGTCGGGCTGAACGCGCTCGTCACGGTGCTCAGCTATCTGGTGATCGTGAAGGACATCAAGCGCGTCGAGCTGCGTCATCGCGACGCCTGAGCTGCGGCGGGAACGGCAGGGAGACGACGGCGGCCGCGCAAACGGCCGCCGTTGTTACATCAGGCCGCGGAATGCGTGACGCGCAGCATGTCGTGCACGCCGGAAGTCATGAGCGCGAGAAACGCGAGCAGGCCGACGTAGCAGAGCGCGTAGGTCGTCTTCGTCTCGATCGACGTCGCGTAGTACGCGCGGTTCTCCGGTGCGTCCGGATCGTAGCGCCAGGCGCGCTTCAACTGCGGCAGCGCGAGGATCGCCATCACGATCAACAACGGGCTCGGCCGGTACGCGAACAGCACGATCAGCACCGGCACGCCCGCGAACCAGATGCGCGGCGACAGCACCGCGGTGATCCGCCCGCCGTCGAACGGCGACAGCGGAATCATGTTGAACAGGTTCAGGAAGAAGCCCGTATAGGACAGCGCGAGCAGCAGGTTGCTGTCGTAGTGCCGTGCAGCCGCGTAGCAGGTCAGCGCGCCGAGCGTACCGACGAACGGGCCGGCCAGGCCGACATACGCCTCGGTTTCGGCGTCGTGCGGCATGTCCTTCAGCTGGATCCACGCGCCGACGAACGGGATGAAGGTCGGCAGCCCGACGTCGAGCCCGCGCCGCCGCGCGGCCACATAGTGACCGGCTTCGTGCACCAGCAGCAGTGCGCCGAAGCCGGCCGCGAACCGCCAGCCGTAGAACAGCGCGTAGACCGCGATCGACGCCAGCATGGTGCCCGCCGACATGAGCACCTTGCCGAGCTTCAGGCCGCCGAAGAGCAGCAGCAGCAACTTCGTCATTCCTTGCGCTCCGCGCCGGACACGGCGGCTGAGTCAGTTGCATCGGCGACGACCGGCACGGGTTCCTGCTTCGGCCTGGCGCCGAAGAAGCGCTTCAACGCCGCGCCGCCCGCCAGCAGCGCGACCGCGCCGATCTTGAAGAACTTCACGGCGAACGCGCCGATCAGCGCGAGCAGGCCGAGCTTCTTCGCGCCGACGCCGACGATCAGCGCCGCGAGACCATACTCGGCGACATGGTCGGTCGACTTGTTGAAATCGGCGTAGCGCTTGCCGTCGTTGAAGCGGATGTTCGCGAGCAGGTCGTCGGCCGAGGCCTTGTATTTCGGCAGCTCGGCGAGCGTCGACGCCATCGTCAGCGACAGGTAGCCATCGCGGCCGAGCACGAGCGTCCGGTAGTTCACGCCGTCGTGCTCCGCGTTCGCGGTCGCGCCCTTGTCGCGGATGATCGCGGACCATACGAGCCGGTGCGTGGCGGCGTCGTACGCGGGCGCCTGCGCCCAGCCGACCACCTCGGTTTCGGGCAGGCCGCGCTCCTTGCGTGCCGGGTTGTCTTCCTCGGTACCGGCCTGCAGGCTTTTCAGCAATTCGTCGGGCTTCCAGTCCTTCGCGTCGTCGTCGCGGATGTAGCCGCTCGGCTCGAACGACACGACCGAGATCCAGTCGGCGTCCGGATCCTCGGGCAGCACGAGGCCGACCAGCTTCGACTCGTCGATCGAGTTGCCCATCGAGCGCAGGTAGCGGCCGGCTTCGGCGGCCGGCACGAACGATTCGCCTGCCTTCAGCTTCAGCACCGCTTCGTGCTTCACGTCGATATCGGCCGGCCCGTTCACGACGGCCTTGTTCGCTGCCGCGGCGGCGGCTCTCATTTCGACCTGCGCGGCTTCGGTTTGCGCGTGGCCGCTGGTCGCGGCGCATGCGAGCATCGCCACGCAGGCGACGCGGACGGCGAGTTTTTTCATTATTGGATTCCCCTGGACTGCCTTGTCGTGAATGTGCGCGGCGTCCGGGCCGGGCGCTGTGGTCGCAGGTCCGGCGCCGCCTCTCAGGTGGCACGGGGGCTATGGTAACGCAGCGTCGGGGCGCTTCCGGGAACGAAATGCGGCGGGTGGGACGGGAGCCGCAGGCAGCGGCAGGCGCGATCGGCTACGCACGTCGAACCGGATTGCTTACCTGGCAGGTAATGCCCGGCGCGCACAGGATTGCCTATCATCGTCCTCATGAACTCGACCGCCGCCCGCCACTCGCTTCCCCCGTCCGCCGGCCGCGCGTCCGGCGTCGGCCCGCTGCTGCGCACGTGGCGCCAACGCCGGCGCCTGAGCCAGATGGCGCTTGCGGTCGATGCGGAGGTGTCCGCGCGGCACCTGAGCTTCGTCGAATCGGGTCGCGCACAGCCGAGCCGCGACATGGTGCTGCATCTCGCGGAGCGCCTCGACGTGCCGCTGCGCGAGCGCAATGCGCTGCTCGTCGCGGCCGGCTATGCGCCGCTGTTTCGCGAGCGGCCGTTCTCCGATCCGCAGCTCGACGCGGCGCGCCACGCAGTCGAAGCCGTGCTGCGCGGCCATGAGCCCTACCCGGCACTCGCGGTGGATCGCCACTGGACGCTGCTCGCAGCCAACCGGATGCTCGGCGCACTGGTCGCGCAGGCCGATCCCGCGCTGTTGCAGCCGCCCGTCAACGTGCTGCGCCTGAGCCTGCATCCGGACGGCCTCGCGGCGCAGATCGTCAACTGGCACGAATGGCGCGCGCATCTCCTGCATCGGCTGCAACGACAGATCGACGCGAGCGGCGACCGCATGCTGCATGCATTGCGCGACGAACTCGCCGCGTATCCGGCGCCGGCCGGCCAGCCTGACGACCCCGACGCGCGCGCCGACCATGCGGACTTCGCAGTGCCGCTGCGGCTGCGCACGGCGGCCGGCGAGCTGACGTTCTTCAGCACGACGACGGTGTTCGGCACGCAGGTCGACGTCACGCTGTCGGAGTTGGCGATCGAGGCGTTTTTTCCGGCGAATCCGGAGACGGTGGACGCGATGCGGGCGCTGGCGGACACGTTGCCGGCGTAGTGAGCATCGTCAGCGGCGCTCGAACGCCAGCTTCACGCCAAGCGCGAGCAGCACCACGCCGCTCACCCGGTGCATACGGGTCAGGATGCGCGGATTACGCCGAATCGACGTCGACAACAGGCCCGCGAACAGCGCGACCGGCCCCTTGACGAGAAACGTCAGGCCGGCAAACGTCGTGCCGAGCACGAACAGCGACAGCATCGGATGCGCGGCGCCCGCGGGGACGAACTGCGGCAGAAACGCGAGGTAGAACAGCGCGACCTTCGGATTCGACACGTTGGACAGCGCGCCTTGCGCGAACGTGCGCAGCCGCGATGCCGGCGCGTCGCGACTGCTTGCGAGCGTCAGCTCGCCCGACGAACGCAGCAGCGTGATGCCGAGATACAGCAGATACAGCGCGCCGACGACCTTCAAGGCCGTGAACAACCATTCGGAAGCCTGAAGAATTGCACCCAGACCGAGCGTCGCGAGCATCGTATGCACGAGCAGCCCGACGCTGACGCCCGCCGCGGTCACGAGGCCGGCGCGCGTTCCGCCGGATAGCGTGCGCGACATGACGAGCACCATGTCCTGGCCCGGCGTCAGAATGATCAGAAGGGATGTCGCCATGAACGGCAACCAGGCTATGTGCGGCATCGGGACTCTCCTGAAAGCGGCGCCGGGCGGGACGGGCGGGAATCGCACGCGTCCACGGAGCCGTGGCAGTCATCCGATTATCGGCAACTTGCCGTGGAGAATGGCTGCGAAGTCGGCTACTTTCGATGGCGGATTTGGAGTTACCCTCCATCATCAGCCATATCGGTAGTCAAAAATGCCAATCAAACTGGACGCGATCGATCGGCGCATTTTGCGTGCGCTGCAACGGGATTCGAACCAGACGAACGCCGAACTCGCGCAGCAGGTCGGTCTGTCGCCCACACCCTGCCTGCGCCGCGTTCATCTGCTCGAGGAACAGGGCGTCATCGACGCCTACGTCGCGCTGCTGAACCCGGCGGCCGTCGAACTGCGATTTACGGCATTCGTGCGCGTCACGCTGGAGCGCCAGGACAAGACGACCGTCGAACGCTTCGCCCGCGAGATGGAGCAGGCGCCCGAAGTGCTCGAATGCCACCTGATGGCCGGCAGTTACGACTATCTGCTGCGGGTCATCGCGAAGGATCTCGATGACTATCAGCGCTTTCAGATGGAGACGCTCACGCAGATCGAAGGCGTACGCAACGTCGAAACCGAGATTCCGCTGAAGCGCATCAAGCAGACGGTGCGTCTGCCGATCTAGGCATCCAGAAACGCGACGGGCTGCCCCGCCGGCCGGCTGGTCAGCGCGCCGTCGCGCACCGCGACCTGCCCGCGCAGACCGTATGCACCGACCTGCCGGTCAGCGCCCAATCGTCGTACGGCGTCCAGCATTCAGGCGCTGTAACCGTAGGCAACGAAAGGAGCGGCCGCAACGCTGCGCAAGGCATGCCGATTGAAAGGTGTGGTTGCTAAGCTGCCTGGCGAGTCCGTCGGTCCCTCGTCGGCCCCTCCTGCACACCATGAAAAATAAAACGCTTGCCACGCTGTTACTGTGCGCCGCCGTGCCCGGCGTGGCGCTCGCACAATCGATCGCCGCGCCGGCGCTGAAGCCGGGCGACACCTGGACCTACGTCAACACGGTTGAAATCGGCCCGAACGGCTGGCACCAGACACGCGACCAGATTTCCGTGCAGCGTACGACCGCCGACCACATCTATATCGAAACGCAGCAGAGCGGCGCGACCCAGGCGCCCCGCGAATTGATCGTCGACGCGGACTGGAGCCGCGCGCGCAGCGTCAACGGCACCGAAACCGTGGTGAACCGCCCGCTGGCGTTTCCGCTGACGGTCGGCAAGACGTGGACGATCAGGTATAGCGAAGCGCATCCGAATCCGCAGCACGCATCGGAAACGTACGACACGCATTACAAGGTCGTCGGGCCCGACACCGTCACCGTGCCCGGCGGCAAGTTCGATGCGGTCAAGATCGAGGCCGAAGGCACGTGGAAAGCCGAAACCGCGTCGCGACAGTCGACCGTGTCGGGCGTATCCCGCAATGCAGGCGGTTCGACGATCGTGATGCAGAGCCGCAACAGCGGGACGGCGGAACAGACCGGCAAGACCTACAAGGCGTTCTGGTACGTGCCGGCGGTCGGCCGCTGGGTCAAGTCGGTCGAGGAGTACTACGACGTGAACGGCGTACGGACGGCGCGCTATTCGAACGAACTGGCGTCGTACAAGCGCGCAGGTACGGACAGCGGCTCGCGGTTGGCCGGCGGGCCCGCACCCGTGACGCCGGAAGGCCCGCCTCCCGGCGATCAATGACGGAGCGCGCGCGCACTTACGTATAAAGCGACGCCTGCGGCAGCTCCCCCGTCAGCGCGAACCGGCCGACATCGCGCAGCCGATAGTCGAGCGGATCGTGCAGCGTATGCGTGCGCGCATTGCGCCAGAAGCGGTCGAGGCCGAGCGCTGCGGCCGTCGCCCGCGCGCCGCACGCATCGAACAGCGCCTCGCCGTTCTCGAGCGCCGCGCGTTGCGCGACGATCTTCGCGTCCGACACGGCGAGCGCCACTTCGGCGCGTTCGTCGGCCGTCAGCGCTTCGCGCCGCGACCATGCGCGCTGCAACGCGACGGCCGCGCGATCGGCCAGTGACGCCGCGGCAACCGCCTGCACGCGCATGTCGCCGAAGCGCTGCAGCGTGTAGGGATCGTCGCTCGCCTGCGCGGCGCCCGAGTGAATCCACGGCCGGCCATGTGTCAGCACATAGTCGCGCGCCTCGGCGAGCGCACCTTCCGCGAGCCCGACGAACAGGTTCGTCAGCACGAGCTGCGACACCAGCGTGCGCAGCGTCGCGCGCGGCGTCGGCGGCACTTCGGACCGGTGCAGCACTTCGTCGGGCGCGAGCGTCACGCCGTCGAAGCGCACGCTGCCGCTATCGGTCTGGCGCTGGCCGATCGGGTCCCAGTCTTCGTTGACCGTGATCCCGCGACGATCGGTCGGCACCACGCCGAACACGGCGCGGCCCGTTGCGGGATCGTGCGCGGACACCGTCATCCGCTGCGAGCCGCGCGTGCCCGAACAGAAAACCTTCACGCCGTCGAGCCGGTAGCCGCCATCCGGCGTTGCAGTCGCCACCAGCCGCGTGTCGAGCGGATTGACCGCATTGCCCCACCACCAGCGATGCTCGACCGTGCCGCGCAGATAGCGTTCGCGCTGTGCCGGGCCGCCCCACAC
Source organism: Burkholderia sp. A9 (assembly GCF_000801975.1). NCBI lineage: Bacteria > Pseudomonadati > Pseudomonadota > Betaproteobacteria > Burkholderiales > Burkholderiaceae > Burkholderia > Burkholderia sp. A9. The sequence continues at coordinate 34,436 of NZ_JSZN01000004.1, forward strand.
GTCGACGCTGACCACCTGCAGGATCTGAAACCCGACCAGATGCGCGAGCGCGCTGTCGACGCGCGCGATCCGCCGGATCGTGTCGTAGATCGCCGGCCACGCGGCTTCCTGTCCGCCGAATTCGCGCGGCACCGCGAGCGTCAGCAGGCCCGCGTCGGCGAGCCGCTGCTTGTCGTCGGCCGCGTGACCGCCCGTGCGATCGCGCGCGGCAGCCGTCGCGCGCAGCGCATCGAGCGCGCGCGCCAGCACGTCTTCGTCGACGGCAGGCGCCCCGCTATCCGGCGCAAGCGTCGCCGGGCCGCGTGGATCGTTCATGCGACGGCTTCCTGTGCAAGGGTTTCGTCCGACAGCGGCACCAGCGCGCCGAGCCGGCGACCGGTCAGCCGCGACAGGATCTCGCGCCGCCAGTCGTCGTAGATCGTGCGGTATTCGGCGATATCCGCGCCGAATACGTGTGCGGTATGCGCGTATTCGTCATGCAGATAGCCGTCGAGCCGCGCCTGCGTTTCCTCGTCGGCCGCGATCACGCGATCGATCAGCGCGTCGCGGTCGGCAGCGGGCAGCGCCTCCAACGTGTCGAACCACCACTGGACGATCTGCACGCGATGCCACTCTTCGTCCGGGCGAATCCGGTTCTCGCCGTGCTCGCGCATCGCGCCGTCGGCGATGCGGCCGGTCTTGCGCTGGATCCACAGCTTCGCGAGGATGTGCAGCTCGTAATGCCATTCGAACGCGAGGAAGCCCGCGACGTCGCGCACCGCGATGTCGCCGATGCGTTCCCAGTGCGCGGCGACGAGCCGCTCGACTTCCGGCAGCGGATCGCGCCCGGTCAGTTCGGTCACGCGTTCGCGGCCGATCACCGCATGCGCGCCGTCGTCGCCGAGCTGGCGCGACAGGATCAGCTGGAAATGCGGATCGTCGCGAAACAGCGTGTCGATCGCCTTCGCGACGACCTGCACGATGAACAGGTCGTGCGACGCCATCTTCGTGTAGTAGTCGGCGACGGCGGCCAGTTCGTCCTCGCTGCGCGGCTCGCGCGGCGGCGTCGCGAGCTTGTCCGGAAAGCCGGGACGATGGCGTCGTGCGACATCCAGAAACAGCGCTTCCTCGAATTGTCCGTTCCATTCGCGCGGCGCGCCGATGGGTAAGGTCATAGGGTTCGTTCTCTCAGGGTCTTGAATGAAAGGAGTCGGCGCTCGTGGCGCCGCTCAGGTGCGCCGGGTCAGATGTCGGACCAGACGGTCGCCCGTGATTTGCACGGCCGAGACGAGCGCGATCAGGATCACGATCACGGTTGCCATGACGGTGGTGTCGAAGCGCTGATAGCCGTAGCGGATCGCCAGATCGCCGAGCCCGCCCGCGCCGACGGCACCCGCCATCGCGGTCGAGCCGATCAGCGCGACGACGGTGATCGTGAAACCGCCGAGCATGCCGGGCAGCGCCTCGGGCAGCAGCACGTGCCACACGATGTGGCGGCGCTTCGCGCCCATCGCGAGCGCGGCCTCGATCAGCCCGCGATCGACTTCGCGCAGGCTCACCTCGGCAATCCGCGCGAAAAACGGAATCGCGGCGATCGACAGCGGCACGACGGCCGCCCATACGCCGATCGTCGTGCCGATCAGCACGCGCGTGAACGGCAGCAGCGCGACGAGCAGGATGATGAACGGCGTCGAGCGGAACACGTTGACGAGCGCGCCGAGCACCGCGTTCACGCCACGTCGCGCGTAGATGCCGCCGGGCGCGGTCGTCACGAGGACCACCGCGAGCGGGATGCCGAGCAGCGCGGCGATCGCGGCCGATGCGGCGACCATCGACAGCGTGTCGCGGATCGCATCGAGCAGTTCGGGCCACCAGAGTTCAAACATAGCCGAGCACCTCCGCGTGATTCGCGTGGCGGCGCGCGCGTTCGAGCAAGGCGGCGACCGCGCCGCCGCCTGCGGGCGACTGACCGGGCGACGCAGCGATCACGAGGCGCCCCTGCGCATGCCCCTGAATGCGCTCGATCCCGCCGTGCAGGAAGCGCACCGAGCCGCCGAGTGCCGCCGCGAGCGCGCCGACGTCCGGTTCGCCGCCGCTTTCGCCCGTATAGCGGACGTCGAGCACGACCTGCGCGCCATCGGGCAGCGCGGCCTGTGCCGGCAACGGCTGCACGCGCGCGGCCAGTTCGGCCGGCAGGTCGTGCACGAGCGTGCTGAGCAGCGCGCGCGTCGCGCCGTGGCGCGGATCGCCGAACACGCGCCACACCGGGCCCGTTTCGACGACTTCACCCTGCTCGATCACCGCGACCGTGTCGCACACCGCGCGGATCACCTCCATTTCGTGCGTGATCAGCACGATCGTCAGCCCGAGGCGGCGATTGATGTCGGCGAGCAGCGCGAGGATCGATTGCGTCGTCTCGGGATCGAGCGCCGACGTCGCCTCGTCGCACAGCAGCACCTCCGGATCGTGCACCAGCGCCCGCGCGATGCCGACGCGCTGCTTCTGGCCGCCCGACAGGCTCGCCGGATACGCGTCGCGCTTCGCGGCGAGCCCGACGAGCTCGAGCAACGCATCGACCTTGCGCGCGCGCTCGGCCTTCGGCACGCCGGCGATCTTCAGCGGCAGCGCGACATTCTCGAACACCGTCTTCGCCGACAGCAGGTTGAAATGCTGGAACACCATGCCGGTGCGGCGACGCAGCGCGACGAGTCCGTCCTCGTCGAGCGCGCCGACGTCGACGCCCTGCACGCGCACGCTGCCCGAACTCGGGCGTTCGAGCCCGTTGACGAGCCGCAGCAGCGTCGACTTGCCGGCGCCGCTGCGGCCGATGATCCCGAACACCTCGCCGCGCCGCACGTCGAGCGTCACCTCGCGCAGCGCGGCGGCCTGGCCGCGCGGCGTCGCGAACACCTTGCCGACGTTCGCCAGCGACACGGCAGGGCCGTCGGCCGACACGGCCTTTTCCTCATGCGCGCGTGCGCCGACGCCGACGCCGGCGCCGGCACGCACGGCCGATGCCTCGATAAAACCCAGCGTATCGAACAATTGCGTCATCGCTTCGCTCCATCAGGTTCATGCATGCGCGGGATGCGCCGGTTCCGGTGCCGGCGCGGCGGCCGGCCGGTGCTGCGCGCCCGTATGCCATGCGGGCAACCGCGCGCCCGCGCCGAACAGCTTCTCGCGCAGCGTCGGCGCGGGATCGTAGTCTTCCTTGTAGATGCCGCGGTTCTGCAACTCGGGCACGACCCAGTCGACGAAATCCTCGAACGACTCGGGCATCACGGTGCGCGTCAGGTTGAAGCCGTCGATGCCGGTCTCGTCGATCCACGACTGCAGTTCGTCCGCGACTTGCGACGGCGAGCCGACGATCGGCGCATAGCGGCCGCCGAGCGACATCTGTTCGAGCATCCTGCGCACGGTCCACGTGCCGGTCGTGCTCTTGCGCGAGATCGCGTCGACGGCCGACTGGATCGAATCGGTCTTCACGTACGAGATCGGTTCGTCGAGGCCGTACTTCGCGAAGTCGATGCCGGTCGAGCTCGCGAAGTGCGCGAGCCCTGCCTCCGGGCTCGCATAGCGCCGGTATTCGTCGAATTTCTCGCGAGCGAGCCGCTCGGTCTCGGCCGTCACGACGCTCACGCCCGCGAAAATCCTGATCGACGCCGGATCGCGGCCCTGCCGCGCGGCAGCCGCGCGGATGTCGAGCGCCGCCGCGCGCGCGGCGGCCTTGCTCTGGCCATTCACGAACACGCATTCGGCGTGACGGCCCGCGAACTCGACGCCGCGCGCGGACGAACCGGCCTGGTACAACACCGGCGTGCGCTGCAGCGACGGCTCGCTCAGGTGAATCGCATCGATCGAATAGAACGGCCCGTCGTGCTTCACGCGCCGCACCTTGCCAGGCTGCGCGAACACGCGCGCCTGCGCGTCGCGGATCACCGCGTCGTCGTCCCAGCTCTGTTCCCACAGCTTGTAGACGACGTCCATGTAATCGTCCGCGCGTTCGTAGCGGTCGTCGTGGCCGATCTGCTGTGCCAGGCCCATCCCGCGCGCGGCGCTGTCGAGATAGCCGGTGACGATGTTCCAGCCGACGCGCCCCTTCGTCAGGTGATCGAGCGTCGACATGCGGCGCGCGAACAGGTAAGGCGGTTCGTAGGTCAGGTTCGCGGTCACGCCGAAGCCGAGATGCCGCGTGACCTGCGCCATCGCGGGCACGAGCAGCAGCGGGTCGTTGACCGGCACCTGCACCGATTCGCGCAGCGCCGCGTCGGGGCCGCCGCCGAACACGTCGTACACGCCGACGATGTCGGCCAGAAAGATCCCGTCGAACTTGCCGCGTTCGAGCGTCTTCGCGAGATCGGACCAGTAGTCGAGATCGGTGTAGTGCGCGGAGCGGTCGCGCGGATGCGTCCACAGTCCGTGGTTGATGTGCCCGACGCAGTTCATGTTGAACGCGTTGAGCAGGATCTTCTTGCGGTTCGCCGTCGTCATGTCCGCCTCCGTCACCACGCGATTGCGTACAGCGAGCCGAACGCGTTGTCGAGCGCACGGCGCACCGCCGGCGAGTGCTGGTAGATCGCGATGAACTTGCGGATGCGCGGATCGTTCACGCTGTCCGGCCGCACGACCCACTGGATCGCGAAGCTCTTGTTCTCGGTGCCGTCGAACAGCAGCGCGCTGTTCGGGTCGGTCGTGCCGGCGAGCTTGATGAAGCTCGGGTAGCCCTGCGCGAGATCGACGTCATCGAGCGAGCGCGCGAGCTGCGACGCTTCGAGCGGGATGATCTTCAGGTGCTTCGGGTTGGACACGATGTCGTGCGTCGTCGCGCGGTAGTCGGTGCCCGGCTTCAGCGTGATCAGCCCCGCGCGCTGCAGCAGCAACAGCCCGCGCCCGCCGTTCACCGGATCGTTCGCGATCGCGACCCGCGCGCCGTCCTTCAGCTCGTCGAAGCGCTTCACCTTCTTCGAATAGAGGCCGATCTTCATGATCGTGCCGGGTGCGATCGATACGAAGTCGTAGCCGCCCTGCTTCTTCGCGTTCTCGAGAAACGGGATGTGCTGGAAATAATTGACGTCGATGTCCTTGTTCGCGAGCGCCGCGTTCGGCGTATTCCAGTCGGTGAATTCGACGATCCGCACGTCGAGCCCCTGTGCCTTCGCCTCCTTCGCGGCGATCTTCAGCGCGTCGATCTGCGGGCTGGTCGAGATGCCGACCTTCAGCGGCGCGGTGTCGGCGCGGGCGCCGTTCAGCATCACAACGCCGAGCAGCGCGGCTGCCAGCAGGCGGGCAACACGGCCGGAGGAAAAGCGGGCGGAAAAAACGGCATGCAGCATGGGAACCACTCTCCTGTCCATAGACGGTATCGACGGATGAGCGACGCCGCGGCGAACGCACGGGCGTTCTCCGGACAGTCGTCGTCGCATCGGAAAAGGATCAGCCGATGATAGAGAGCGGCGCGGGGGCGGTCTACGAAGCGATTCTGCGAAGAAAATCGCGTGCGGCGATATGGCGCGCGATCACCCGGGACCTGGCGCCCGGCCGGCTGCCAGGCCGAAATCTCGGCCTGGGCGCCGGGCGAATTCCGAAATCTCGGCCTGCCGGTCGCGGCGGCCCTTTCCACAGACGAAACAAATCCATTATGAATCAATGAATTAGAAATATTCCGTCAGACCGGATTCCTGGCACGGGGGTTGCGTAATAGACGTCACACGATGCCGCGAAGCAATGCAGGCATTCCAACATCAGGAGACACGTCTTGCAGACCTCTATCCATACCCAATCCCGTCCGGAGGCGATTGCCGAAGCCGGTCCCGCCACGCGCGAACGCTTCTGGCCGGAAGGCTGGTGGAAGCTGATGGAAATCCGCGTCGGCATCATCCCGCTGCCGGTTTACGTGATCCTGCTCGCGCTCATCGTCGGCTTCTCGGTGACGGGCAAGGTGCCCGGCGAGATCTCGATGGCGATCGCCGTGCTCGCGTTCTTCGGCTTCACGTGCGCGGAACTCGGCAAGCGCCTGCCGCTGTTGCGCAACATCGGTGCGGCCGCGATCTTCGCGACCTTCGTGCCGTCGGCGCTCACCTACTATCACGTGCTGCCGAAGCCGGTGCTGAACCTGACGGTCGAGTTCACGAAGTCGACAAACTTCCTGTACCTGTTCATCGCGTCGATCATCGTCGGCAGCATCTTGAGCATGGACCGCCGCGTGCTGATCCAGGGCTTCGTGAAGATCTTCATCCCGCTCGCCGCCGGTTCGGTCGCGGCCGCGATCGTCGGCACGGCGGTCGGGACCGCGCTCGGCCTCGGCGCACGCCACACGCTGCTGTACATCGTCGTGCCGATCATGGCCGGCGGCGTCGGCGAAGGCGCGATTCCGCTGTCGATCGGCTATTCGGAACTGATGCACCTGCCGCAGGGCGAGATGTTCGCGATGGTGCTGCCGCCGGTGATGCTCGGCAGCCTGACCGCGATCATCCTGTCGGGCGCGCTCGACATGCTCGGCAAGCGCATGCCGCACCTGACCGGCAACGGCCGCCTGCAGGTCGGCGAAAGCGGCGACATGACGCCGGAAAACGAGGAAATCCGCGGCCACGTCGACGTCACGCACATCGCAGGCGCCGGCATCACGGCCATCACGCTGTATCTGGTGGGCCTGATGGCGCACAAGCTGTTCGGCCTGCCCGCGCCGGTCGCGATGCTGTTCCTCGCGGTGCTGGTCAAGCTCGCGCGCGCGGTGTCGCCGCCGCTGCAGGAAGGCGCGTTCGTGGTCTACAAGTTCTTCTCGACCGCCGTCACGTATCCGCTGCTGTTCGCGATCGGCGTCGCGATGACGCCGTGGGACAAGCTGACCGCAGCTTTCACGGTCGTCAACGTCATCACGATCGTGTCGACCGTCGCGACGCTGATGGGCACCGGTTTCGTGGTCGGCCGCCTGCTGAAGATGTACCCTATCGACACCGCAATCGTGAACGCCTGCCACAGCGGCCAAGGCGGCACCGGCGACGTCGCGATCCTGACCGCCGCGAACCGGATGCAGCTGATGCCGTTCGCGCAGATCGCGACGCGCATCGGCGGCGCGATCGTCGTCACGGTGACGCTGATCCTGGTCGCGCACTTCGGATAATGCGCGGTCGCGCGCACCGTCGCGCAGGCTGCTTCGCACGCGCCGCCGCCGGCTCTGCCGGCGTGCGGCGCGCGTCGTTGCTGACGGCCGGTAGCGGACGGCCGGTTGCTGACGGCCGGTAGCGGACGGTTGCGGGCTTCGATGAGGGCGAACGTGCAGAAGAGCTTCAAGGGAATCCCGTGGTGGGGCTGGGCGTCGGCCGCCGTGCTGTATGTCGGCGTAGCGGGCGCGGCCGTCGATTTCGCGTGGGAACGCGCGATCGACGCGCTCGAGGAAACCGGCGAGCACCGGCTCGACCTGTATGCGTCGAGCCTGAAAAGCGAACTCGGCCGCTTCGAGATCCTGCCCGGCCTGGTCGCGCGACAGGACGGCGTACGCGCGATGCTGAAGGCCGCGCCGCACGACGCACCCGGTCTCGTGCATTCGGTGAACGCCTATCTCGAAGCCGTGAACCGCGATGCGGGCAGCGGCGCCGTCGACGTGATCGACCTGCAGGGCGAAGTGATCGCCGCCAGCAACTGGAACGAGACGATCAGCTTCGTCGGCACCAACGTGTCGTACCGGCCGTACTTCAAGGACGCGCTCGCGCGCGGCAGCGGCCGCTTCTTCGGAATCGGCACCAACACCGGCGTGCCGGGCGTCTACTTCGCGAGCGCGGTGCGCGACGACGGCGTGCCGATCGGCGTCGCGGCCGTGAAGATCAGCGTCGACCCGCTCGAATCCGCATGGCGCGCGCCGGGCGTCGCCGCGATGGTGGTCGACGGCAACGGCGTGGTCGTGATCTCGACCGAACCGGCGTGGAAATTCACCGCGCTGCGTCCGATCACCGCGCAGCAGCAGCGCGACATCCAGGCGTCGCGGCAATACGCGGGCCGCACGGTCGACGCGCTGCCGTACCGCCGGATCGGCGATCGCAGTGCCGCCGCGTGGTTCGGCACGTTTCCCGATCCGCGCCACGCCGGCCGCAGCACGCGCTATCTGGTGATGTCGCGCCCCGCGCCGCAGGCCGGCGATTCGCTGATGGTGCTGCTCGACATCGCCGGCGCGCGACGGCAGCAGCAAACCGCATTCGTGTTCGTCACCGGCGCGTTCCTGATCGCCGCGCTGCTGGTCGGCTACGCGATCCAGCGACGCCGGGCGATCGTCGCGCGGCTGAGGGCGCAGGACGCGCTGCGCCGCGCGAACGACCGGCTCGAGCTGACCGTCGCGCAGCGCACGGCCGCGCTGACGGCCACGAACGAGCGGATGCAGCGCGAGATCGTCGAACGCGAACGCACCGAGCAACGGCTGCGCGATTCGCAGCAGGAAGTCGTGCACGCGGGCAAGCTCGCGGTGCTCGGGCAGATGGCCGCCGGCCTCACGCACGAGCTGAACCAGCCGCTCGTCGCGATCCGCACGCTGTGCGACAACGCACGCACGTTCTTCGAGCGCGGCCAGCCGGCACCGGCGTACGCCAATCTCGAACGGATCGGCAAGCTGGTCGACAGCATGGCGGTGCTCACCGGCGAGCTGAAGACCTTCGCGCGCAAGCCCGATGTCGAGCGCGTCGCGGTGTCGCTGAACGAGGCCGTCGCGCATGCGCGGCTCATCTACGATGCGCGGATTCGCGACGAAGGCGTGCAGCTCGACGTGAACATCGCGCCGGGCACGGCGGTCTCCGCCGAATCGAGCCAGTTGCAGCAGGTGATCGTGAACCTGCTCGGCAACGCGCTCGACGCGGTGCGCGACGCGCCGGTACGGCGCATCGTCATCGAAGCCGCCAAAGCGGACGATGTAGACGACGCGGACGAAGCCGGCCGTGTGCGCTTCACCGTCGCCGACAGCGGCACCGGCATCGCACCCGAGGTGCTGCCGCACCTGTTCGAGCCGTTCGTCACCACGAAGCCGCGCGGCCAGGGCCTCGGGCTCGGCCTCGCGATCACGTCGCGCATCGTCGAGGGGTTCGGCGCGAAGATCGCCGCGACGAACCGCGACGAAGGCGGCGCGCAGTTCAGTATCGAATTCGCGGCGGCGACGCTGCAAAGGACAGAGCATGGAAGATGAGATTCGGGTGCTGGTCGTCGAGGACGATGAAAACGTCCGGATCGGCGTCGAGCAGGCCGTCGAGCTGGCCGGGTTCCCGGTCGACGCATTCGCGTCGGCCGCCGACGCGCTCGCGCACGTCGCGCCCGGCGCCCCGATCGTGATCGTGTCGGACGTGCGGATGCCGGGCATCGACGGGCTGCAGCTGCTCGAACGCGTGATGGCCGTCGATGCGCAGATCCCGGTCGTGCTGATCAGCGGCCATGCCGATATTTCGACGGCCGTCGGCGCGATGCAGGACGGCGCGTACGACTTCATCGAGAAGCCGTTTTCGTCGGACGTGATCGCCGGCCGGGTCGCGCGCGCGGTCGAGAAGCGCCGGCTCACGCTCGAGGTGCAGGGGCTGCGCGCGGCGCTCGACAACTGGCAGGGCATCGAGGCATTCGTGCTCGGCAAGTCGCCCGCGATGGCCGACGTGCGCAAGAAGATCCTGCGCCTCGCCGATACGTCGGTGTCGGTGCTGATTACCGGCGAGACCGGCACTGGCAAGGAACTGATCGCGCGCAGCCTGCACGACTTCGGCGGCCGGCGCGATGCGCATTTCGTCGCGCTGAACTGCGGCGGCCTGCCCGAGCAGATCTTCGAGAGCGAGCTGTTCGGCCACGAGGCCGGCGCGTTCACCGGCGCGATCAAGAAGCGCATCGGCAAGATCGAGTGGGCGCACGGCGGCACGCTGTTCCTCGACGAGATCGAGACGATGCCGATTCCGCTGCAGATCAAGATGCTGCGCGTGCTGCAGGAGCGTGTGGTCGAGCGGCTCGGCGCGAACGAGCTGATTCCGGTCGACTGCCGCGTGGTGGCCGCATCGAAGGCCGATCTCGCCGAACTCGCGGCCGACGGGCGTTTCCGTGCGGACTTGCTGTATCGCCTCAACGTCGCGCAGATCGAGCTGCCGCCGCTGCGCGAACGGCGCGAGGACGTGCCGCTGCTGTTCGAGCATTTCGTGCTCGCGGCCGCACGCCGCTTCGGACAGCCGGCGCCGGTCGTCACGGCTGCGCAGGTGTCCGAACTGATGACGCATGCGTGGCCCGGCAACGTGCGCGAACTGCAGAACGTGGCCGATCGTTTCGTGCTCGGCCTGACCGGCGACAGCCTGCTGTCGTCCGGTGGCGCAGCCACGGCGAGCGGCACGCTCGCGGAACAGCTCGCGTATTTCGAGCGGATGCTGATCGAGGACATGCTGCGGCGTCACAACGGCAACGTTGCGAACGCAAGCGTTGCGCTCGGCATGCCGAAGAAGACGCTTTATCACAAGCTGCGCCACCTGCGGATTCCCGCGCGCGGCGACGCGGCGGCCGACGGCGGCGAATGACGCGAACGAGGATACGCACACCAGCATGGATCGCATCGACATCACCGAACCTGGCCGCCTCATCGGCCAACCCCTCGGCCACCTGATCCGCGGCGTCACGCACGCGCAGAAAACCTTCCGCCCGAGCGACTGGCCCGAGCGGCTCGCGGGCGTCATCACGCTGTTCGTCGGCGAACGGCGGCCCGGCTATCCGTGTGCGCTGTCGCGGCTCGCGATGCCGGTCGTCGACGGTGGCGTCAAATGCCTGCTCGTGTCGGACGAATTGCGCAACGTATGCGCCGACGCATTCGACTTCGCGATGCAGTTCGCCGCCGACAACGATCTTCCCGTCGAGCTTCAGGCCGCCCCCGCGCTCGCGGTGCGGTGACAGCGGGCCGCGTTCGGCGGCCTTTTCCCTGCCTTTTTCCTGCCTTTTCCCCCGCTGCGATGCGCGCGTGCGCAGGCGCTCGCACGCGCTTTCGACCGCAGAATCAACCGTCAGACGATTGAAGGCTTCGACCTATCCCCACGCTGCGACAAGGGTTTTCAGCCGAGCCATCAATAAAATTGATCGTCGCGATGAAAATTATGCGTTTTCCTTGCAGGTCGCCGTGAGGCATAGTTGCGTCGTGATGACGCACCCATTGAGTTTTCAGTCATGAACATGCGAATCGAGCCTTCGGTGCTCGCGAACCCCGACCTGCAATTTGCAACGCTTTCGTCAGGCATCAGCCTGCCGTATGTCGAGCGGGGCAGCGGCGCACCGATGGTGTTCGTGCACGGATCGTTGTGCGACTACCGTTACTGGGATCCGCAACTCGCGTCGCTGTCGGCGCAGTACCGCTGCATCGCACCGAGCCTCAGCCACTACTGGCCGGCCGTCGAAGCGGGCATCCAGGACGAGTTCAGCTGGCAGAACCACGTCGACGAGCTCGCCGAATTCATTGACGCGCTCGATCTCGGCCCCGTGCATCTGGTCGGCCATTCGCGTGGCGGCAGCGTCGCGTTCAACGTCGCGCGCCAGCATCCGGAACTCGTCGACACGCTGACGCTCGCCGATCCGGGCGGCCCGCTGCAACAGCCGGGCGTGCGCGAAGCCGCACTGCCGGCTACCGCGATCGCACTGCGCACCAAGGCCGTGAACCTGATCGGGCAAGGCGAAGTGGAAGCCGGTCTCGAGATGTTCGTCGACTCGGTGAGCCTGCCCGGCGCATGGAAGAAGAGCACGTCGCGCTTTCGCACGATGGCGATCGACAACGCGAGCACGCTGCCAAAGCAGCTGCAAGATCCGCTGCCCGCGTATTCGCAGCACACGGCAGCGGATATCGCGTGCCGCACGCTGCTGATCGACGGCCAGCGCAGCCCGAAGATGTTCCGCAACAACGTCGACACGCTGTCGCAGTGGATCGGCGATGCGCAACGGCAGACCGTCGCCGGTGCATCGCACGGGATGAACGCGGCGAGCCCCGCGGTGTTCAACCGCTACGTGCACGAGTTCATCGCCGCGTAACGCCCGCGGGCGGCATTCGTCCCGCCCGCCCTACCCGCTCTTCCCCCTCTTTTCCGAAGCGATGCGGGCCCTGCTCTGCATCGCTTCGTGTCGCATTGCCGGCCCTCGCGTTACGCAAGCGGTTCGGCCTTGCGCGTGACCGCATCCGGCAACCCGAACACGCTGTCGAACGACCAGTTGTACGCGAACGTGAAGATCGGGAAGAACACGATCAGCACCGCATCGAACAGGAACGCCTGCAGCAGCGGCACGTCGAGCCACCATGCGATCAGCGGAATCAGGAACGTCACCAGCGCGACCTGGAACCCGATCGCGTGCACGACACGCCGCGCGACGGTGCGCGTGGTTTCGGCACGCCGCCGTTCCCACGCCTCGAACCCGAGGTTGTACAGAAAATTGACGACGACGCCCGTCGTCGAGATCATCACGCCGAGCAGGCCGCTCGTCGTCGCGCTCGCGCCGCTCAGCATGCCGAGCACCGACGATGCGACGAGGATGCCGAGCGCCTCGAACATCACGACGTAGACTATGCGTCTCTTCCATCCCTGCATGACCCACCACCTTCATATCGAACAAGGTGGCGAGACTACCGCGGGCACTTCGCCCGCAAAAGTCAGGTCCTTTCAATTTTTCTGACAGGAGGCCCGCGCATGCTGACCAGCGACCACATCGACATGCTGCTGAGCGTCATCGACAAAGGCTCGTTCTCGGCAGCGGCGCGTGCGCTCGGCCGCACGCCGTCGGCGGTCAGCATGGCGATCGCGAACCTCGAGGCCGAACTGGACCTCGTGCTGTTCGATCGCGGCACGCGCGAGCCGACGCCGACCGCCGCGCTGGCCGCGCTGCTGCCCGACGCCCGCTCGATCGCCGACCGGCTGCACGCGCTGCGCGCGCATGCGCAGCATCTGTCGGTAGGCGTCGAGGACACGCTGCGGCTCGGGCTCGCGGCCGAGCTGGACGGCGCCCCCGTCGCCCGCGCGCTGAGCGCCGTTGCCGCGAAGTATCCGGCGCTCGCGATCAGCATCGTCACCGCGCCGCAGGACGCGATCGTCGACGCGCTGCATCGCGGCGCCGTCGATCTTTGCGTCGCGTACGGCGGTCTCGACCTGCATCCGCAGGAACAGATCCACGCGCTGTGGACCGAGACGCTCGTTGCCGTCGCCGCGCCGGACCATCCGGCGATCGCAGAAGCCGCGCAGCCCGAGGCGATCGAACGGCTGTCGGGCTTCCGGCAGATCGTGATCGCCGATCCGGAGCGGCCGCTCACCGACGTGCGACCCGTGATCGGCAGTCGCACGTGGAAGGTGACCGACCTGGCGACCGCGATCGCGCTCGTGAAGGCCGGGCACGGCTGGGCGAACCTGCCCGAATCCGTGATCGGACGGCATGTCGCCGACGGCGCGCTCGCGCCGCTCGTGTTCGCGAACATCCGCAACGGGCTGCCGCTGCCCGTGTACCTGCGCCGGCCGAAGCACACGGGGCTCGGCAAGGCGGCCAGCGAACTGGCACGGGCACTGCGTGCTGAAGAGCACGCCGCCACCTGAGCGGGGCAGGCGGCGGGACACCGCCGCATGCCCCGTCTGAAGATGGCGGATGAACTTGACCGTTAGTTGCGATACAAACCCGACGCACGATGAAAAAACCCCGGTCACGCAGGCCGGAGCCTGCATGCCGGGGCGCTTCGATTCACGGCCGACGGGCGACACACCGCCCGCCGTTCACGCTCAGCGTGCAGCCACCTCCGCCTTGCCCGTTGCCGCATCGCCGAGCGCGGCCGGGGCCGGCGCCGCGCCCCACCCGCCGCCCAACGCGCGGATCAGGTTGACGGTCGACACGGCCTGCGCGCCGGTCAGCTGGTTCGCCTGCAGTTGCGACTGCAGCACCGACCGTTCGCTGTCGATCACGTCGAGATAGGCGACCTCACCTTCCTGATACTGCGTACGCGACAGCGTCGCCGCACGGCGCGACGCGTTGACGGCCGCATCCTGCGCGCGAATCTGGTCGTCGAGCAGACGCAGATCGGCGAGATTGTCCTCGACCTCGCGGAACGCGACGAGCACCTGCTGCCGGTAGTTCGCGACCTGCTCGTCATACTGCGCGCGGGCCTGCTGCACGCCGGCCGCACGCCGCCCGCCGTCGAACAGCGGCAGCGTCAGCGCGGTACCGGCGAACGGCCCGAGCAGGAACGTGCGGCTCGACCACATGAACAGGTTGCCGAGCGTCGACGCCTCGTAGCCGAATGCGCCGGTGATATCGAGCTTCGGGAAATACGCCGACTTCGCCAGGCCGATCCGCGCGTTCGCGGCCGCCATCGCGCGCTCGGCCGCCGACACGTCCGGACGACGTTCGAGCAGCGCCGACGGCAGGCCCGGCGGAACCTTCACCGCGACCGGCACGATCGGCGTTTCCTTGAACGCGAAGTCCGCGGGCGCCTTGCCGAGCAGGATCGCCAGCGCATGCTCGGATGCCGCGCGCCGGCGCGCGACGCCGACCGCATCGGCCTGCGCGGACGCCAGTTCGTTCTTCGCACGCGACACGTCGAGCTCGCTGATGTCGCCTTCGTTGAAACGGCGCTGCACGAGCTTCAGCGCCTGGTCGCGCAGTTCGACAGTGCGGCGGTACAGGTCCTGGTCGGAGTCGAGCTGGCGCAGTTCAAAGTAGTTCTGCGCGACGTCCGCCTGCAGCGCGAGCTGCACCGAACGGAACAGCGCTTCGCTCTGCGCCTGGTCGGCGCGCGAGGCCTCGACGTTGCGGCTCACGCGGCCGAACAGGTCGGCCTCGTACGACACCGTGCCCTGCGCGCGCCACAGCGTCGCGTTGGTCGGGCCCGTGCCCTGCGGCTGGAACTGCGACGCCGACGACAGCCCCTCGCGCGTCGGCCCGAACCCGGCGCCGACCTGCGGGAACCACTGCGAACGCGCGGTGCGGGTCGACGCACGCGCTTCCTCGACACGCGCGGCCGCGGCCTTCAGGTTCTGGTTCGCGGCAAGCGCCTGCGACTCGAGCGAGTCGAGCACCGGATCGCCGAACACCTTCCACCATTCGCCGCGATGCTCGCCATCCGCCGGCTCGGCGGTCTTCCACGTGCCGGCCTGTTCGCCGGCCGCGAGCGTCGGCGCTTCCTTGAACGCCGCGGGCGTCGCCACATCCGGGCGCTTGTAGTCGGGCCCCACCGCGCACGCGGCGAGCAGCGTCGCGAGCAGGGTGCTCGCGGCCGCCACCTTCGCGAAGCGGATCAGGCCATTCGGGTTGTGCATGTTGTCCATCTTGTTATCCTCAAGCATCCGTAGCCGGCGTGCCCGACGGCGACACACCGTAGCCCGCCGAATCCTTGCCGGCGACGTGGATCTTGCCGCCCGCCAGCGTGCGCAGCACGACGTAGAACACCGGCGTCAGCATCAGCCCGAACAGCGTCACGCCGAGCATCCCGAAGAACACCGCGATACCCATCGCATGCCGCATCTCCGAGCCCGCACCCGTCGACGTGACGAGCGGCACGACGCCCATGATGAACGCGATCGACGTCATCAGGATCGGGCGCAGCCGCAGCCGGCTCGCCTCGATCGCGGCCTCGAGCGGGGTCCTGCCGTCATGCTCCAGTTCGCGCGCGAATTCGACGATCAGGATCGCGTTCTTCGCCGACAGACCCACCAGCACCATCAGGCCGATCTGCGTGAAAATGTTGTTGTCGCCCTGCGTGAGCCATACGCCCGTCAGCGCCGACAGAATGCTCATCGGCACGATCAGGATCACCGCGAGCGGCAGCGTCAGGCTTTCATACAGCGCGGCGAGCACGAGGAACACGAGCAGCACGCTGATCGGGAACACATACATCGCCGAATCGCCCGCCAGGATCTGCTGGTACGTGAGGTCGGTCCATTCGAACCGCACGCCCCGCGGCAGCGTTTCATGCGCAATGCGCTCGATCGCGGCCTGCGCCTGCCCCGACGAGAAGCCCGGCGCCGGGCCGCCGTTGATATCGGCCGCCGTGTAGCCGTTGTAGCGCACGACCATTTCCGGGCCGAACGTCGGCGTCACCGTGACGAGCGACGACAGCGGCACCATCTCGCCCTTGTCGTTACGCGTCTTCAGCTGCAGGATGTCGTCCGCGCGCTGGCGGAACGGCGCATCGGCCTGCACGCGCACCTGGTACACGCGCCCGAAGCGGTTGAAGTCGTTCACGTACAGCGAGCCGAGATACACCTGCATCGTGTTGAACACGTCGGTGACCGGCACGCCGAGCTGCTTCGCCTTCACGCGGTCGAGATCGACGTTGAGCTGCGGCACGTTGATCTGATAGCTCGTAAACAACGGGCCCAGCTCAGGCGCTTGCTGCGCGCGCTTGATGAAGTCGTTGGTCGCATCCGACAGCTTCGCGTAGCCGACCGCACCGCGATCCTCGATCTGCATCTTGAACCCGCCGAGCGTGCCGAGGCCGAGCACCGGCGGCGGCGGGAACACCGCGACGAACGAGTCCTTCATCGTGCTGTACTGCTGGTTCAGCGCCCCCGCGATCGCACCGGCCGACAGCGCCTTGCCATGCCGTTCCGAGAACGGCTTCAGCGTGACGAACACGATGCCCGCGCTCGAGCTGTTGGTGAAGCCGTTCACCGACAGCCCCGGGAACGCGACGGCGCTCTCGACGCCCGGCTGCTTCAGCGCGATCGAGCCCATGTCGCGGATCACCTTCTCGGTGCGGTCGAGCGACGCGCCGTTCGGCAGCTGCGCGAACGCGATCAGGTATTCCTTGTCCTGCGCGGGCACGAAGCCGCCCGGCACGACCTTCGACACGAGCACGGTCGCGCCTACCAGCACGAGGTACACGCCGAGCATCAGCGTCTTGCGCGACAGCACGCCGCGCACGCCGCGGCCGTAGTTTTCCGCGCCGCGATGGAACACCTTGTTGAAGCCGCGGAAGAAGCCGCCGAGCAAGCGGTTCATCACGCGCGTGAGCCAGTCCTCCTTGTCGCCATGGCCCTTCAGCAGGATCGCGGACAGCGCCGGCGACAGCGTCAGCGAGTTGAACGCCGAGATCACCGTCGAAATCGCGATCGTCATCGCGAACTGCTTGTAGAACTGGCCGGTCAGGCCCGACATGAACGCGAGCGGCACGAACACGGCGACGAGCGTCAGCGCGATCGCGATGATCGGCCCGCTCACTTCCTGCATCGCCTTGTAGGTCGCCTGCCGCGCGTTCATCCCGCTTTCGATGTTGCGCTCGACGTTCTCGACGACCACGATCGCGTCGTCGACCACGATCCCGATCGCGAGCACCATCCCGAACAATGACAACGCATTGATCGAATACCCGAACGCGAGCAGCAGCGAGAACGTGCCGATGATCGACACCGGCACCGCGATCAGCGGAATCAGCGACGCACGCCAGGTCTGCAGGAACACGATCACGACGATCACGACCAGCGCAATCGCTTCGAGCAGCGTGTGCACGACGGCCTTGATCGACGAACGCACGAACTGCGTCGGGTCATAGACGATCTTGTAGTCGACGCCCGCCGGCATGTCCTGCTTCAGCTCGGCCATCGTCTTGCGCACTTCGTCGGAGATCTGCAGCGAGTTCGCGCCCGGCGACTGGTTGATCGCCATTGCGACGGCCGGCTTGTTGTCGAGCAGCGAGCGCAGCCCGTACTCGGACGCATCCAGCTGGATCCGCGCGATGTCGCGCAGGCGCGTGACGCCGCCGTCCGGCGTCGTCTTCACGACGATGTCGCCGAACTCGTCTTCCGTCTGCAGACGGCCGCGCGCGTTCACCGACAGCTGCAGCGGCGTGCCGGGCAGCGACGGCGACGCGCCGATCACGCCGGCCGCGACCTGCACGTTCTGCTCGCGGATCGCCTGTACGACGTCCTCGGCGGACAGCCCGCGCTGCGCGACCTTCTGCGGATCGAGCCATACGCGCATCGCATAGTCGCCCGAACCCCACAGCTGCACCTGACCGACGCCCTGGATCCGCGACAGGCGATCCTTCACGTTGATCAGCGCGTAGTTGCGCAGGTAGGTCATGTCGTAGCGGTTGTCCGGCGAGATCAGGTGGACCACCATCGTCAGCGTCGGCGAGCTCTTCACCGTGGTGATGCCGAGCCGCTGCACGTCTTCCGGCAAGCGCGGCAGCGCCTGGTTCACGCGGTTCTGCACCAGCTGGGTGGCCTTGTCCGGATCGGTGCCGAGCTTGAACGTGACGGTGATCGTCATGTTGCCGTCGCTGTTCGCCTGCGACTGCATGTAGAGCATGTCCTCGACGCCATTGATCTGCTCTTCAAGCGGCGACGCGACGGTCTCGGCGATCACTTTCGGGTTCGCGCCCGGGTACTGCGCCTTCACGATCACGGAAGGCGGCACGACTTCCGGATATTCCGAAATCGGCAGCAGGAACATCGCGATCACCCCGCCGAGCAGGATGATCACCGATAGGACTCCTGCAAAGATCGGCCGGTCGATAAAGAATTTTGAAATGTTCATGTGTGGCTCTGTCTGGTTGAACGCGGAAAACGTAGCGGCGTGCCGCTTACGATTCCGCCTTCGCCGGTGCGGCCGGCTTCGCGTTGTCCGCGAGCGGCGCGGACGGCGCATCGCCGCCCGTCATCGGGACCATGTGCGGCTTCACCTGCTCGCCCGGCCGCACGCGCTGCGTGCCGTTCACGATCACGCGATCGCCGGCGGCGAGGCCGCTCACGATCACGCGCCGGTTGCCGTGCTGCATGCCCTGCTGCACTTCGCGATACGACACGCGGCCCTGCTGGTCGACCACGAACACGAACTTCTTGTCCTGGTCGGTGTTGATCGCCGCATCGTCGACGAGCAGTGCCTGGTGCGGTTCGCTGCCGCCCACCTTCACGCGCGCGTAGAGGCCCGGGACCAGCGCGCCGTCCGCGTTGTCGAAGCGTGCGCGCACGCGGATCGTGCCGGACGACGTGTCGAGCCGGTTGTCGACCGAGTCGATCACGCCGCTGCGCGAGTAGCCCGTTTCGTTCGCGAGGCCGAGTTCGACCGGCACCTTGCGGCCGTCGCGTGCGCCGTTGATGTATTGCAGGTAGGTCTGCTCGTCCGCGTCGAACGACGCGTAGATCGGCGACACCGACACCAGCGTCGTCAGCGGCGCGGCGGATGCCCCGGCCGACACGACGTTGCCGACCGTGATCTCCGCGCGCGACACGCGGCCCGAGACCGGTGCCGTGATCCGCGTATAGCCGAGGTTGATGCGGGCCGTTTCCAGCGCGGCGTCGGCCGCCTTGAGGTTCGCGTTCGCTTCGCGCGCGGCGTTCTGCTTCTCGTCGTAGTCGCGCTTCGCGATCGCGTTGTCGCCGATCAGCCGCTGCGCGCGCTGCCAGTCGCTCTGCGCGTAGCCGTTGCGTGCCTGCGCGGCCGCGAGCTGCGCGGCCGCGCGGTCGGCGTCCGCCTGGTACGGGCGCGGATCGATCACGAACAGTACGTCGCCCTTCTTCACGAGCGCGCCGTCCTTGAAATTCACCGCGACGATCGTGCCCGACACCTGCGGGCGCACGTCGACTTTCTCGACCGCTTCGAGGCGGCCCGAATAGCCTTGCCAGTCGGTGACGGTCTGCGGCACGACGGTCGCGACGTCGACTTCGGGCAGCGGTGCCGCCGCTTTCTCGGGCGCGTTCGCGTTCACGCGCATCGCGCCGAACGTGCCGAGGCCGACGACGGCGAGCGTCACGATCGCCGCGGTCGCGATTCGGGAACGGGAGGTGCGTAGGATGGCCATATGGATCTCCGGTAAGCGTGGATTGGTCTGGTTATTCGGAACGGTTCGGCTGACGCGCCTGGAAGCGGCACTGGAAGAAGCGCACGGCTTCCTCGAGCGCGGCTTCGTGCGTCGCGAGCGCCGCGTGCGTGACGTCCGGGTAGCGGATCACCTGCGTGAGCACGCCCGACGAAATCAGGCAGCCCGCATATTTCTCCGCTTCGACGTGCAGCACGTCGTTCTGCGCGGTGACGACGAGCGTCGGCGGCAGCCCCGCGAGGCGCACCGATTCGAGCGGCGCCGCGTATGGGTGCATGCGCTGCGCCGCCTCCGGCAGATAGGCGCGATAACAGGCCGCGCATTCGCGCGCGGTGATATCGGATGAAAGGCGTTCGGCGTCGCCGATGCGCGTCATGCTCGGGTCGAGCATCGGCCCGAACAGCGCCTGCGCGGCGATCGACACTTCGCCGCGATCGCGCGCGATGAATGCGAGACAGTTCGCGAGCTGGCCGCCCGCATCGTGCCCCGCGACGCCGATCTTCTTCGGATTGCCGCCGAACGCGCGGGCGCGTGTCGCGGCCCACACGGCCGCGCGATACGCATCCTCCGGCGCGGCCGGAAAAGGAAAGGCCGGCGCGAGCGAATAATCGACCGACACTACGAGAGCTGGTAAGCGTTCTGCTAAAAAGCGCGCGGCGAAATCGGCGTCGTCGAGCGTGCCGCGCACGAAACCGCCGCCGTGGAAGTAAAGCACTACCGGCAATCCGGTCTTGTCCGCACGCCGATACAGGCGCAGCGCGATGTCCTGCGCGTAGCCGGGAATTTCCACCTCCGCGACCGTCAGCGCCGCGCCGGCTCTGGCTTCGGCGGGCAATGCGGCTTTCAGGAA
Source organism: Burkholderia sp. A9 (assembly GCF_000801975.1). NCBI lineage: Bacteria > Pseudomonadati > Pseudomonadota > Betaproteobacteria > Burkholderiales > Burkholderiaceae > Burkholderia > Burkholderia sp. A9. The sequence goes on from NZ_JSZN01000004.1 coordinate 55,027, forward strand.
TTTGCTGAATTCAGAAGCGTCCATGACGATGCAGCATCCATTTCGAGATGGAACGAATTCTGGGTCCGGCAGACATTGGGATAAATGCCTATAATCCGGCAACACAATTCAACGCCCCCGAACAATCCCAGGCTGCGTCGCCTACAAAGCGACGCAGCCTCTTTGTTCCGGGGGCTCATTAGATTGCGGAGGTTGTGATGGACCGGCTTCAGGCCATGCAGGTGTTTACTCGCGTCGTCGATACAAGCAGCTTCACCAAGGCAGCAGAAACGCTCAGCCTGCCGCGGGCGTCCGTCACGACGATCATCCAGAATCTCGAAGCCTTCCTCGGCGTGCGCCTGATGCACCGGACCACCCGCCGGCTGTCGCTGACGCCGGACGGCGCTGCGTACTACGAACGCTGCGTGCGGATCCTCGCCGATGTCGAGGAAACCGAAGCAAGCTTCCAGAACAACAACCGGAAGCCGCACGGAAAGTTGCGTATCGACATGCCGGGCTCGATCGGGCGGCTGCTCGTGATTCCGTCGCTGTGCGAATTCCACTCGCGCTATCCGGACATCGACCTGCAGCTCGGCCTGTCCGACCGGCCGGTGGACCTGCTGCAGGAGGGCGTCGACTGCGTGATCCGCGTCGGCGCGCTGCAGGATTCGTCGCTCGTCGCACGTCGCGTCGGCCTGTTCGAAGGCGTGACGGTGGCCGCGCCGGCGTATCTCGAGCATCACGGCGAGCCGCAGACGATCGAGGACCTGAACGACCATAAGGCCGTCAACTATTTCTCGAGCCGCACGGGCCGCACGATCGACTGGACCTTCCTGAGCGAAGGCAAGGAAGTCGAGGTCAAGATGAACAGCATCGTGTCGGTGAACGACGCGGATGCGTACGTGACCTGCGGCGTCGAAGGCTTCGGGCTGATTCAGCCGCCGCTCTTCATGGTGCTGCCGCACCTGCGCGAAGGCCGGCTCAAGGAAGTGCTGCCGGGCATCAAACCGCTGCCGATGCCGATCTCGGTCGTGTATCCGCACAGCCGGCACCTGTCGCCGAAGGTACGCGTATTCGTCGACTGGATCGCCGAGGTGTTCGACCGCTGCCCGCTGCTGAGCGGCAAGGGCAGCCTCGACGCGACGTGCAGCAAGCGCACGTTCGAGGAAGCCGAGCGCGCGCCGGCGCTCGACACGCCGGTCATCAACGAGTGGGTCGCGTAATCGTCTGAACCGCGGCGCGCGGGCCTCCGGCGCCGCGCGCCGTCCCGCCTTCGCGCCGCTCCGGTGTCACCTTCCTGGCCCCCTCCCCGCCGCACACAGCGTCTTTCCCGAATCCGCATCACACCTTTGCACCGCGCGCGGCAATCGTCTGCGCACGCCGTTGCGCGAGCCGCGCCATATCGCCGCGAGCCCCGCTGCAGGCGGCTGCGGGCGATTTCGATATAACCCTGCCGACGCTGCGGATCGCGATTGTTCCTCTATCACGACAAATCAATTCGCGTCTGCCGCATTTATCGCGCCCGAACAGATACCTAGAGTAAACCCTGTCGCGCACCTCATAGCGCATCGAACAGACCCGTTTGACGGGACCGGAGCAAGCGCTCACGCGCCAACTCCGACCAACACAGGAGTTACGTCATGAACCGCCGCCACCTTCTCTCCGCCGTCGCTCTCGCACTCGCCGTGTCCGCACCGGCCTTCGCCGATACGAACACCCCGCATGCCGGCGACTACGGCAACACGTCGTGGTACACGCAGCACAACAACGGCCCGCGCACCCGCGCCGAAGTCAGCGCAGAAGTCGAGCAGGCACGCCGCGACGGCACGCTGGCCTGGCTGCGCAAGGCGAATTCGTATCCGCAAGGGCTCGAACTCGCGCAAGGCCCGTATCGCTCGATGCCGGAAAGCAACCAGCTCGCAGGCGGGGGCCGGTAAACGTGCAACGCCGCGCAGCGGATGATCCGGTGCGCGGCGTCGTGATACCGCTGTCGAACATTCGATTAGTCAGTTAGTTGCAGGAGCATGTGATGAACGATCAACTTCCTTCGCCGCTCGATCATTGGGACGACACCACGCCTGTGTGGACCCCGTTCCGGGCCACGCCGCAAGCGCATTGACCTTCGCGTCGGCGTGTCGCTGAAGCCGGCTCCGGCCGTCAACGGCGCGGCACGCTGTCGCGCCACTCGCCCCAGCGCGTGACGATGTCCTGCACGAGCGGGTTGCCCGCGCGATACAGGTTCTCGGTTGCCGGTGCGAAGCCGCCCTGGTCCGCGTAGTTCAGCAGGTTGTCGGCGCTCGTCTGCCCCGCATACGGCCGGTCGAAATCGGACCCGGTGCGCAACACCGCGACGCGCGACAGGTCGACCCGCTTCACGCTCGCCGCGCGCTTGAGCGCTTCGTAGGTCGCGTTGTCCTCCTGCGCGGTCATGCAGTAGGTGCCCTTGCCGTCGGTCAGGATCTTTGTCCACTGGCGTGCGCGCTCGCCGATCAGCGTACCCGAGAACCACGTGTTGCCCGATGACGTGTCGCACTGGATCACGGTCGGCGGACGGTTCGCCGGCGCATACGTGAACTTCGCGCGTGCGGCCTGGGCCTGCGCGCTGTCGGCGAGCACGACGTTGCGCGACAGCGCATACGCGGCGTCGGTCAACTGCGGGTTGAGCTGGAACACTTCGGTGCGGTAGTCGAGCGGCGGCTTGTCGTTCGGGCTCTTCGTATTGATGCCGAGAAAGCCGGTGTTCCAGCCGGCCGGGATCTCGCGTGCATCGAGCTCCCACTGCAGGCTGAAATCGACCAGGTATTTCGACCACGCGGCGGAACCGACCGTACCTTGCGCGGGGTCGACGCCCGCGATGCCGGACACCAGGAAGTACGTGCGACGCAGGTCGAAGCGCTGCGAGAACGTCAGCGCCATGATCGTCGCGGAGGCGTTCGCGTAGCCCATGCCGGTGGTCACCACGCATACGTCCTGCTTGTTGCAGTGAACGGCCGGGTAGTCGGGTGACAGGCCGGGCACGGTGATGTCGCGCCACGGGCCGAGCCGGTCGAGCCATGCCTGGCCCTCCGGACCGAACATCGTGATGATCATGACCTTGACCGGGCGGCCCTGTGCACCGGTCTCGGCGAATGCATCGTTGCCCGCGTCGTTGCCCTGGTTGTTCTGCGCGATCGACGGCGCGGTCGCGCAGGCCGCAAGCGAGAATGCAGCGGCGGAAAGAATGGAGCGAGTCAGCATCGGCGTCCCTTGTTTCAGTAATGTTGGGTGAGAACGGCTCTCGGAGACTGCGCGAGGGAGTATAGAACGCGCGTGCGCGATGCGGAACCCGACTACGAAACGGCCGGCGGCGTGCGGCCATGCAATGCGAGGCACGTGTTTCGCACGCCATTCGACACAAAAAAACATCAGGAATACTATCTGGTTTGTAGATTACGGCGCGACGATAAAGGTCACCGCCGCTCACGAACGTCGACGCTCGACGGCAGCCGATTCGCTACCCGCGCACGATCCCCGCGACGCCATAACCGAGCACGACCAGCGCGGCGACCACATGGCTCGCGGCGAGCCATCGCGGCGACTTCACGATGCGGCCGATCGCGCTGCCGCCGAACGCGAACACGAGCTGCCCGGTGAGACTGCCGGCAAACACGCACGCGGCGCCGAACAACCAGTGCCGATGCGCACCGGCCGCAGCAGTCGCATAACCGTAGAACAGCAGGATGGTCAGCGGATTCGCCAGCGTGACGAAGAACATCGACGTGAACGGGCGCGTGCCCGGCGGCGGCGCAGCGCCGTCCAGCGTGCGGCGCCGGTCCTTCAGCGCCTGCCATAGCATGCGTGTGCCCATGGCGAGCAACACCAGCGCGCCGCTGAAGCGGAACAGCGACAGATGCGACGCGAGCGTGCTCGCGAGCATCGCGCCGATCGTGAACGCGACGACCGCGTAACAGCCGTCGGCCGACGCCACGCCCGCCGCCGCGCGCACGCCGCTGGCGGTGCCGGCGCGCATCCCGTAGTTCGCGATCATCAGCGCGACGGGCCCGACCGACAGCGCGATCATCAGCCCGAACAGGAAATCGTTCATCGGTCGCCGATGCCTTCGAGCGAAGGCATCGATTCCAGCGACCGCCAGCCATCCGGCGTGCGCAACGCCGTGTCAGGCGACATCGACGCGCGCGGGCCCGTCCGCCATCTCGCCGATCACCGCCGCGCGGTCGAAACCGTCGGCACGGAAGCACGCGAGCACGTCGTCGACCGCCTCCGGTGCGCACGCGACCAGCAGGCCGCCGGACGTCTGCGGATCGGTCAGCAGCGCCTGCGCGACCAGCGGCAGCCCGTCGGCGAGCCGCACGTCGGTGCCGTACGCGGCCCAGTTGCGACCCGATGCGCCGGTGAACACGCCGTCGGCGACGAACGCCTCGACGCCCGCCAGCCACGGCAGCGACGCGTAGTGCACGCGTGCGGTGAGGTTCGCGCCGCGTGCGAGCTCGAGCGTGTGGCCGAGCAGCCCGAAGCCCGTAACGTCGGTCAGTGCATGCACGCCCGGCAGCGCGGCGAGCTCGGCGCCCGGCCGGTTCAGCTTGGTGGTCGTCGCGACCATCTGCGCGTAGCCCGCGTCGTCGAGCTGGTTCTTCTTCAGCGCGGCCGACAGCACGCCGACGCCGAGCGGCTTGCCGAGCACCAGCACGTCGCCCGCGCGCGCGGCCGCATTGCGCTTCACGCGCGACGGATGCACGACGCCGATCGCCGCGAGCCCGTAGATCGGCTCGACCGAATCGATCGAATGGCCGCCCGCGACCGGAATGCCGGCCTCCGCGCACACCGATTCGCCGCCGCGCAGCACGGCCGCGATCGTCTCGTGCGGCAGCACGTTGATCGGCATCCCGACCAGCGCGAGCGCGAGAATCGGCTTGCCGCCCATCGCGTAAACGTCCGACAGCGCGTTGGTCGCCGCGATGCGGCCGAAGTCGAACGGATCGTCGACGATCGGCATGAAGAAGTCGGTGGTCGCGACGATCGCCTGCTCGTCGTTCAGCCGGTAGACGGCCGCGTCGTCGGAGGTCTCGGTGCCGACCAGCAGATCAGGGAACAGCGCCGGCGGCGTCGCGCGCTTCAGCAGCTCGGACAGCACGCCCGGCGCGATCTTGCAGCCGCAGCCGCCCCCGTGCGACAGGCTCGTGAGGCGCGGAACGGCGGGCGGGGTGAGGGTGGCTTCGGTCATCGTCGGCATCCGGTGAATAACAACGTTCTATTATCGACAATTCCGCGCGAGCGCGCCGGATACCCACATAATTGATCGCGCCCGCCCTCCGCCGCCTTCGCCCGCACCTTCTGTGATGGATCACCTCTTCATCGGCCTCGTGCTGTGCTCCGCGCTGCTGCACGCGGTCTGGAACGCGTTCCTGCATGTGAGCGAGGACCGGCTCGTCCAGCTCGGCACGATGTCGCTGCCGTATCTCGCGTTCGGGATCGCCGGCGTCGTGCTGCTGCCCGCGCCGGCACCCGCCGCCTGGCCGTATGTCGCGGCGTCGGCAGTGCTCGAGGTCGCGTATTGCTTCACGCTCGTGCGCGCGTACCGCAGCGGCGAGTTCGGGCAGATCTACCCGATCGCGCGCGGAATGTCGCCGCTGCTCGTGTCGGTGCTCGCGTTCGCGGTGCTGCACGAGCAACCGACACCATTCGGCTTTGCCGGCATTGCGCTCGTGTCGTTCGGCATCATGTCGCTCGCGCTGCGGCGCGGGTTCCGGTTCTCCGCGGAAGGCGTGCCGTACGCGCTGCTCACCGGCGTGTTCATCGCGTCGTATTCGATCTGCGACGGAATCGGCTCGCGCGTGTCGGGCAGCGCGCTCGGCTACATCGCGTGGGTGTACCTGCTGTGGAGCGTGCCGCAGCTCGTGCTGGTCTGCGCGGTGCGCGGCGGCCCGCGCGCGGTGCTCGGCTCGCGCACGGCGCTGCGGCAGGGCGCGATCGCGGGCACGATCTCGCTCGCGGCCTACGCGATCGTGATCCTCGCGTACCGGCACCTGCCGGTCGCAACCGTGTCGGCGCTGCGCGAGACAAGCTCGATCTTCGCGGTCGCGATCGGCTGGTTCGTGATGCGCGAGCGGCCCGGTGCGCAGCGGCTCGCCGCGTGCGCGCTGGTGGTCGCCGGGGCGGCGTTGATCCGGTTGTAACGTCCGCACCCGCGCCCACAGTCAGCGCTGGCGTTCACAACAGGTTCGACGCGGGGGCCCACCTCCGTACCGCCACTTTTTGCAATACTGTCCGCGCTCTCTTGTCCTACCGGAAAGCGGCATCAATCCGTTGGCAATTTCTGTTCGATGACGCAGGGGCAGGCCGGCCAGTAGAGCGCGGAAATTCTCTCCGCACGGCGGAGAGAAATCAACATTGGTCTTTGACGGAATCGCAACGAGGCGATCTTGCCGCCCACACATCAAGCCGCCGCAATCATCCTGTTGAACGCCCGCTCGTCGATCGCCTCGGCCAGCGTCGCGAACGCCGCCGCGATCTCGTCCTCCGGCACGCACGCATAGCCGAGCAGCAGGCCCGACGCCGCGCGCGTGCGCTCCGCGTAGTAGCCGGACAGCGGCCGCACGACGATGTTGCGTTCGAGCGCGGCCTGCGCGACCGCGCGATCGTCGACACCGTCCGGCAACTGCGTGACGAGATGCAGCCCCGCATCGCTGCCGAGCGCGTGCAGCGTGTCGCCGTAGCGGCGCGCGACCGCATCGAGCAGCACCTCGCGGCGTTGTCCGTACAGCGTGCGCATCTTGCGGATATGCGACACGAAGTGCCCTTCCGCGATGAATTCGGCGAGCACGGCCTGCTGCAGCAACTGGCCTTCGCGATACAGCTCGGCGCTCGCGGTCGCGAAGCTTTCCGCGAGCGGCTCCGGCGCGACGAGATACCCGACCCGCAGCCCCGGGAACAGCGTCTTGCCGAAACTGCCGACGTAGATCACCTGCCCGGCCGTATCGAGCCCCTGCAACGACGCGAGCGGCCGGCTGCCGTAGCGGAACTCGCTGTCGTAATCGTCCTCGATGATCCAGCAGCCGTGCTGGCGCGCGTATTCGAGCAGCATCCGGCGCCGCGCGAGACTCATCACCATCCCGAGCGGATACTGGTGCGACGGCGTGACGAGCATCAGCTTCGGCGGCTCGGCGAGATCGGCGGCGGACGGCGCGATCCCTTCGTCGTCGACCGGAATCGGCCGCGTGGTGAGCCCTGACACGTTGAGCACGCTGCGCACGCCCCAGTAGCACGGATCCTCGGTCCAGATCGCGTCGCCCGGATCGGTCAGGAGCCGCACCGCGAGGTCGATCGACTGGTGGATCCCGGTCGTGATCACGATCTGCTCGGGCGTGCAGCGCACCGACCGCGACGTGCGCAGGTAATCGGCCAGCGCCTCGCGCAAGAGCGCGAGCCCGCCGCCCGGCGCGTAGGTCAGCAGGTCCGGGCGCAGGCGCCGCCAGTACTTGTTGTGCAGCCGCGTCCACACGCGCGCGGGAAATCGCGACACATCGGGCACGCCCGGCATGAACGCGCCGCCCTGGCGCTTCGACACGCCCGCGCCTTCGACGAGCCGGGTGCCGCGCGCGGACAGCCGCCGCGCGGGCGATTGCACCAGCGCCGGGCCGGCGGCCGGGTCGAGCGGCGCGCCGACGATCTCGTCCGGCGCGCTGTCGGCGACGAACGTGCCGCGGCCCGTCGCCGAGTTCACATAGCCTTCGAGCGCAAGCTGTTCGTAAACCTGCGTGACCGTGTTGCGCGCGATCCCGAGTTCGGCCGCGAGCAGCCGCGACGATGGCACGCGCGTGCCGGCCGGCAGTTCGCGCGACAGGATCGCCTGCTGCAGCAGCCGGTGCAACTGCCGGTAGATCGGCTGCTCGCCGCCGCGCATGAGGCGCTGCGCCAACCAGTCCGACAACACGCTTGCGCGCATGATTGGCTCCTGATTATTTATTGAAATGGCTCTGATTGTCAGAGCCAAATGTGATTATAGTCGCCTCCATGGGCTGCCAACGCGGCCGATTTTTACCTCACCGGACAGAACATCAAGGAGATGACCGTGAAGAATGCCGACCTGCAGGCCCGCAAGAACGCCGCCACCCCGCGCGGCGTCGGCGTGATGTGCGATTTCTACGCAGCCCGCGCCGAGAACGCGGAACTGTGGGATGTCGAAGGCCGCCGCTTCATCGATTTCGCCGCCGGCATCGCGGTGCTGAACACGGGCCACCGCCACCCGAAGATCGTCAAGGCGATCGCGGATCAGCTGAACAGCTTCACGCACACCGCTTACCAGATCGTCCCGTACGCGTCGTACGTCGAGCTGGCCGAGAAGATCAACGCCCGCGCGCCGGGCGACTTCCCGAAGAAGACCGCGTTCTTCACGACCGGCGCCGAAGCCGTCGAGAACGCGATCAAGATCGCGCGTGCAGCGACGGGCCGTCCGGGCGTCATCGCGTTCTCGGGCGGCTTCCACGGCCGCACGATGATGGGCATGGCGCTGACCGGCAAGGTCGCCCCGTACAAGCTGAACTTCGGCCCGTTCCCGGGCGACGTGTTCCACGCGCCGTACCCGAACGCGCTGCACGGCGTGACGACGGCCGACTCGATCAAGGCGATCGAGATGCTGTTCAAGGCCGACATCGATCCGAAGCGCGTCGCCGCGATCATCTTCGAACCGGTCCAGGGCGAAGGCGGCTTCAACCCGGCACCGGCCGAATTCGTGCGCGCGCTGCGCAAGATCTGTAACGAACACGGCATCCTGCTGATCGCCGACGAAGTGCAGACGGGCTTCGCGCGTACCGGCAAGCTGTTCGCGATGCAGCACTACGACGTACTGGCCGACCTGATCACGATGGCGAAGAGCCTCGCGGGCGGCATGCCGCTGTCGGGCGTCGTCGGCCGTGCGGACGTGATGGACGCAGCGGCTCCCGGCGGCCTCGGCGGCACCTACGCGGGCAACCCGCTGGCGGTCGCATCGGCGCACGCGGTGCTCGAGATCATCGACGAAGAGAAGCTGTGCGAGCGCGCGACGCAACTCGGCGACGTGCTGAAGGCGAAGCTGAATTCGCTGCAGGCCGACGTGCCGCAGATCGCCGACGTGCGCGGCCCGGGCGCGATGATCGCGGTCGAGTTCCTGAAGCCGGGCTCGGGCGAGCCGGACGCGGAATTCACGAAGCGCGTGCAGACGCGCGCACTCGAGCGCGGCCTGCTGCTGCTCGTCTGCGGCGTGTACTCGAACGTCGTGCGCTTCCTGTTCCCGCTGACGATCACGCAGGCCGTGTTCGACGAAGCGCTCGTGATCCTCGAGGAAGTGCTGAAGGAAACGGTCGGCGTGCCGGCCTGAGGTCCAGTCAACTGAATGCGCCGCTGCCGTCGTGACGATGGCAGCGGCCGTTTCTTCTTCAAAGCAGGCTACTTATATGAGCACTGTTCAGGAAACCCTGGCACTGAAAGATCCGTCGCTGTTCCGCCAGCAGGCATACGTCAACGGCGAATGGCAAGGCGCGACGAACGGCGAGACGTTCGACGTCCGCAACCCGGCAACCGGCGGCCTGCTCGGCACGGTGCCGGCGATGGGCACGGCCGAGACGCGTCACGCGATCGACGCCGCGAACGCCGCATGGCCGGCGTGGCGCAAGAAGACCGCGAAGGAACGCGCGGTCATCCTGCGCAAGTGGCACGACCTGATGATGGAAAACGCCGACGACCTGGCGCTGATCCTGACCACCGAGCAAGGCAAGTCGCTGGCCGAGGCGAAGGGCGAGATCGGCTATGCGGCATCGTTCCTCGAGTGGTTCGCGGAAGAAGGCAAGCGCGTGTACGGCGACACGATCCCGACGCCGGCGAGCGACAAGCGCATCGTCGTGACGAAGGAAGCGATCGGCGTGTGCGCGGCGATCACGCCGTGGAACTTCCCGGCGGCCATGATCACCCGCAAGGTCGGCCCGGCACTCGCCGCAGGCTGCCCGATCGTCGTGAAGCCGGCTGAAGCGACGCCGTTCTCCGCACTCGCGATGGCCGTGCTGGCCGAGCGCGCGGGCGTGCCGGCCGGCGTGTTCAGCGTCGTCACGGGCGACCCGAAGGCGATCGGCGGCGAGCTGACGTCGAACCCGATCGTGCGCAAGCTGTCGTTCACCGGCTCGACGCCGATCGGCCGCCTGCTGATGGCGCAATGCGCGGCGACGGTCAAGAAGGTGTCGCTGGAGCTCGGCGGCAACGCGCCGTTCATCGTGTTCGACGATGCCGACCTCGATGCGGCCGTGCAGGGCGCGATCGCATCGAAGTACCGCAACAGCGGCCAGACGTGCGTGTGCACGAACCGCTTCTACGTGCATGAAGCCGTGTACGACCAGTTCGCGCAGAAACTCGCGGCGGCGGTCGGCCAGCTGAAGGTCGGTCGCGGTACGGAGCCGGGCGTCACGCAGGGTCCGCTGATCAACGAAGCGGCCGTGCTGAAGGTCGAGGCGCACATCGAGGACGCGCTCGCGAAGGGCGCGACCGTCGTGACGGGCGGCAAGCGCCACGCGCTCGGCCACGGCTTCTTCGAGCCGACCGTGCTGACGGGCGTCACGCCGGCGATGAAGGTCGCGAAGGAAGAGACGTTCGGGCCGCTCGCGCCGCTGTTCAAGTTCAGCAGCGACGACGAGGTGATCCGCCTCGCGAACGACACCGAGTTCGGTCTCGCCGCGTATTTCTACAGCCGCGACATCGGCCGTGTGTGGAAGGTCGCCGAAGCGCTCGAATACGGGATGGTCGGTGTGAACACGGGCCTGATCTCGAACGAAGTCGCGCCGTTCGGCGGCGTCAAGCAGTCGGGCCTCGGCCGCGAAGGCTCGCACTACGGCATCGACGACTACGTCGTGATCAAGTACCTCTGCCTGGCCGTCTGACGGTTCGGGGCCTGTCGCGTCCGTGACAGGCCCCGACCGCCCGGCCGGAACCGGGCGGTCGCGACGCGGGCCGGCGCCCCTCTCCGCCGTGCCCGCGTCACCTTGCCGCGCGCGATCTCGCCATGCGCTGCATGCGCGACTTCGACGCTGCATCGGCCGAACGTCATGCCGTTCGGCAATTTCGTTCAAGTCTCATTTCTCGTTCCGCTGCCAGCCGCTAGATTGAGCATTCCACCTCGATCCGGTTTGCCCGCGCATGAACACTTCTCCCGTCCGCCTGACCTGCGTAACACCCGCGCGCAGCATCCCCGCACCGCTGCCATGTACCCGCCCCGGAATCGCGATTCGCACGCAAGGAGCCCGCACATGATCGTCAGAACAACCGATCGTCGCACGGGCCCGCCGGTGGAAAAGTCCGGCGGCCCGAGCAATCACCAGCCGTTCAACGTCGTCTACGACGGTCCCGCCCTCGGCGAGCACCGGATGGACGTGCGTGACCTCGCGCCGGTGCTGCTCGCGATCGCCGATCTGTTCGCGTCCGCCAACAAGGAACTCAATGGCGAGCACTCGGCGGTTCGTCTCGAGGTCAGGGGCAGCTTCAAGGCTGGCTCGTTCTACGCCGAACTGATCTTCGTCCAGTCGCTCGCGAGCCAGATCCGCGACCTGTTCGCGGGGCCGAACGCCAATGCGTTCAGCAACGCGCTGGCGATCCTCGCCGCACTGGGGATTGTCGGAGGCGGCGGCCTGATTGGCCTCATCCGCACGCTGCGCGGGCGCAAACCACTCCGCACCGAGCCGGATGGAACGAACGTCAGGATCTGGACGTCCGAGCAGGAATGCTTCGTCGTCGATGAACCGATCGTCCGGCTGTATCGGAACCGCGCCGTTCGCGTCAGCCTGCAGAAAGTGCTGTCGCCGCTCGAGCGCGACGGCATCGACAGCTTCGGCATCGTGCGCGACGACATCGTCGAACTCTCGATCGAGCGCGACGAACTCGGTACGTTCGCGAGCAGCGACGATCCCGGTGAGGTGGTCACCGACACCATCGCGCGCAAGATGCTGACGCTCGAATCCGTCGTGTTCAAGGACGGCAACAAATGGCGCGTGCACGACGGCACATCCGCGTTCTATGCCTCGCTCGACGACGAACAGTTCATCGCGAAGGTCGATGCCGGCGAGCGCTTCGGAAAGGGCGACGTGCTGGTCGTCGATCTGCGTCAGACGCAGATCATCAGCGCTGAAGGGCTCCGCAACGAATACCGGATCGTCAAGGTTCGCGAGCACCGTGCGCCGCTGCAACCGGCGCTGATCTAACCGTCTCCGGCATGGTACGCAGGCCGGCGCCTCTGTCTGCCGCGCCCGCGTCGTCTGCTGCTTCAGACCCTCCGACGCCGCCCCCCCGCTCGATCACCCTTCGCCTCAGTCTTGATGATCGTTGCCCAATCTCAATTTCAGTCGGAATCCGAACGAAAAATCGTACTCGTTCCATAGACAAAGAAAATATTGCCGTCCACTGTCTATGGCTCGTCCATACATAAAGTATTCGAGTCCGTGGAACAAGCACATGCCGCCTGCCCTTGCTTTCTTCACTCATCGATCCGGCTTTACGCGATGGTGCAGCAGCTACACACGCCGCCGACCGATGCGCCCGACTCGATCGATCCGACGTATAGCGGCAACATGCAGATGATCTGCACGCGCGATCCGTTCATTTTCACCTACCTCTCTCCACTTGACGCGGTCATAGGCTCGAGAACGCTCGCGCGCGACGATGACCATTATTGGCCGATCGATTTTCAACAAGTCGATACCCGTCGCTTCATGGAACAGCATGGCCGGCTACTGGTCGCCGTGAACTATGCATACGGGGCAACCAACGGACGTCTGGTCGTTTCCGATGCGGGGCATCCCTTGATGGTCTACTTCGCTTCGTCTTTTGATGTGCCAATCGCTCGACGCGACCATTTCACGATCCAATTCGAGGATAACGTAGCGGAACAAATCGAAGCCGCCTATCAGCGCGCGGGGATTTCCGGGTTCGGCGACACACTTGGCATGATGCGCACGTGGACCGCCGAGCAGATAGCCGATGCAGAGGCCGAAGCACTGGCATGCATGCCACCAACAGTCACAGTCGCAAGTGCTGCCGTCGATCAATATGCGATCTATGACCCCGAGTCGGGCGAATGGGTCATTACCAACTTCGATTGAGGACATAGCCATGAGCCGACGCGCGATCAGGAACGGCGACGCGACGACGACCGGTGGAATCGTCATCGCGGGCACTGCAAGCATATTCGTAAACAACAAGCACATTGCCCTGGACGGCGACAAAGCGACATGCGGAAATTGCGAGGGCATATTTCCGATAGCAGGAAGCGCGGTATCCGTTGTCGGTAGCGGACGTGCCGTAGCCGTCGAAGGCGACGCGGTACTTTGTCCATGCGGGCAAAACCTTTTAGTCGCGGGCAACGACTGCACGTTTTTCATTGGGGGCGACGGCGGCCATGATTCGGCGCCTCCCTTCACCGGATATTCGGCATTCTCACCCACGCGATACGCGCCTGCATCGAACATTCACAACGATCAATTTGTGATCCGCGATGTGAGGACGAAGCAACCTTTAAGCAACGTGCGCTATTGGATCAAGGATCGATCCGGGAACGTGCTTGCATCCGGCGTGAGCGATCGGCACGGCTGTACCGTGCGCGTGCGAACCGAACGCGCGCAGACATTGAAGCTTGTAATCGAGGATTGAAACGATGGGAAACCAAACTACCGTCGCCGAGACGACAACAAACACCATCGAGGGATCGCAGACGTTCGCGGATGTAGATTTGCGACCGATCTGCGAAAACATGACCAACTCGGAATTCCGTGCGGTGTTCGCGAAGGCACAAGCTAAAGCCGTCGAGAAGCTAGGCGTACGCACCGTCGCTTTACAAAGGTGGTCGCCGTCCGAAAAAGATCGCGTGTTCAAGTGGTTCGGCCGTAACGACGAGCGAACGCGTATGTATCTGCTCACCGGCTTAACGAAAGTGCTTCGCGTAATTCGAGCATTCAACGAAAACAATGTAGTTCGAAGCGGCAGCGCTGGCGATCTGGCGACGGGTTGCACGCCTCATCCGCGCGGAACGGCTAACGAAGCCGCGCATGTATGCGCACCAGACACGGCAACACATACCATCGCCATCAGCGCGCTATTTTGCACGATGCGCCCATGGACCGAAGGTGCTGATTCTCATGTATCTACTATCATCCATGAGGCAACCCACTTCCACGACACCATGGCTTCGACGGACGATCGATACACCATCACGCCATTTCTCGCGCCTTGGGGCCGGTCAAATCCTGACTTGGCAATCCACAACGCCGACAGCATTGCGGGGTATGTTGTCGATGGCGACTAAATTCCTAACCGCCGCCGCGCTCGCGTTGAGCTGCGCACATGCAGCGTTCGCCTGTGACGGCGCGTCGAACATGCCCGCCCATTACATCGATATTGTTTTCGATGCTGATTCGAGTGCGATTTCTCCGACCGAACTGTCGAGGTTGTCGGCATGGTCGAGCGACATGCACAAGCGCTTTCCGATCATTGATACGGTATGGCTTATCGGACTGGCCGAACAAACCGAACGCGACGCGCAACAGCTTGCAACGCAACGAGCGGAAAACGTGATGGCGGTCCTGGATCAGCATTCGATCCGTGGTGAGAAAAGCGCCTTGGCGGGGAAAATTTTCAAGCCGGACGAGTTCGGTCAATCCGGGCGACGCGTCGAAGTGAACGTCAGTCCGGGATGCCCGGACCACTGTTGCCCGAACCTGAATCCCATACCCAAGGCGAAATGACGTAGCACGACGTACCCACGCCGGCCCGCGCAATGCGGGCCGCCTTCCTCCTACCTCCCCCGTCCCCGCTCATCAACGAAACACGTTCACCGCATCCACGAGCCGCGTCGCCTGCTGCTTCAGGCTTTCCGATGCCGCCGTGCTCTGCTCGACCAGCGCCGCGTTCTGCTGCGTGATGTTGTCCAGATGCACGACCGCCTGGTCGACCTGCGCAACCCCCGTGCTCTGTTCGGCCGTCGACGAGCTGATCTCCGCGATCAGGTCCGACACGCGCTTCACCTGCGTGACGATGTCCTCCATCGTCTTGCCCGCGCCGTCGACGATCCGGGCACCCGATTCGACCCGGTCGACGCTCGCGCCGATCAGCGTCTTGATCTCCTTCGCCGCGTTCGCGCTGCGCTGCGCGAGCGCCCGTACCTCGCCCGCGACCACCGCGAAACCGCGCCCCTGGTCGCCCGCGCGCGCGGCTTCGACCGCCGCGTTCAACGCGAGGATGTTGGTCTGGAACGCGATCCCGTCGATCACGCCGATGATGTCGGCGATCTTGCGCGAGCTGTCAGTGATGTCGCTCATCGTCGTCACGACTTCGCTCACCGCCTGCCCGCCGCGCTCGGCCGCCTCGCTTGCCGAAACCGACAACTGGTTCGCCTGCAGCGCCGTCTCCGCATTGCTCGACACGGTGGCCGTCATCTCGGCCATCGACGCGGCCGTCTGCTGCACGCTGGTCGAAGCCTGTTCGGTGCGTGCGCTCAGATCGTTGTTGCCCTGCGCGATCTCGTTGCTCGCGCGCTGCACGTTGAGCACCTGTTCGCTGACGTCGTCGACGAGCCAGCGGAACATCAGCCCGAGCTGGTTGATCGTGCGCAGCGTCATGCCGATCTCGTCGACGCGGTTCATCGCCACGCCGCTGCGGCTCTCGCCGGTCGCGACGCGCAACGCCTGGTCGCGCAACTGCATGAGCGGACGCGCGATCTGCGCGTCGAGCCACAGGCCGGCGGCAATCGATACGCCGGCCGTCGCGGCGGCAAACGCCGCGAGCCCGCCGCCGGCCAGCCCGCATGCCCAGCCCGCGCCGACGACGGCCGGCGCCAGTACGCACAGCGTTGAATGCAGCCGTGCGCGCACCGACATCGTCTGGAACAGCGACGCAATGCGCATCAGCCCGGTACGGACGATCAACCCCTTGTGGAAGCGGCGATTGCCGGCCTTGCCTTCGCGAAACGCTCGGTACAGCGCATCGGCGGCCGCGATCTCGTCGCGCGATGCCTTGGTGCGCACCGACATGTAGCCCGTCGGCTGCCCGTTGCGCATTACCGGCACCGTATTCGAACGCACCCAATAGTGGTCGCCGTTCTTGCGGCGGTTCTTCACCAGCGCGGTCCACGGTTCGCCGTTCTTCAGCGTCGCCCACATGTCGGCGAACGCCTCCTTCGGCATGTCCGGGTGCCGCACGACGTTGTGCGGCTGACCTTCGATCTCCTCGGGGGAAAATCCGCTGACCTGGATAAACGCGGCGTTCGCGTACTGGATGTAGCTGTTCGCGTCGGTAGTCGACATCAGCGTCGCGTCGTCGGGAAAATCGAATTCGCGTTGCGTGACAGGCTGGTTGTTGCGCATGGTGTGGAGTTCCGGGTTGCGGATCTTGCGTCCGCTTGTGGATGGGATCGAGACCGTACGCTTCGCAGTCGGCCCGCTTGCGTTTGATCAGACTCCTGCGCTTTCGGCAAATTTGGCGAAAACATTATGCCGGCCACGGGTAAATATGCATCTATTTCGCATCATCCTGTTTCAGCCGAACACTTTGTTTATATGTGAATCAAAAATCCAGTTTGATCAAAGACCCGGACGCCAATCATCCGATCATTGATAACACCGCTTCCGACCGGACTCACGCATAAATCGAAAATCGCGAATGCGAATCTCTCTCGTTTATCGCATTCGAATCCATTCGGAAACCGGAGATTTGCCGCCGCGCCGCGACGGGACGCGCAAGCGCGCCCGCGGCGATTAACGAAACACGTTCACCGCATCCACGAGCCGCGTCGCCTGCTGCTTCAGGCTTTCCGATGCCGCCGCGCTCTGTTCGACCAGCGCAGCGTTCTGCTGCGTGATGTTGTCCAGATGCACGACCGCCTGATCGACCTGCGAGACCCCGGTGCTCTGCTCGGCCGTCGACGAGCTGATCTCCGCGATCAGGTCCGACACGCGCTTCACCTGCGTGACGATGTCCTCCATCGTCCTGCCCGCCTCGTCCACCCGCCGCGCGCCCGACTCGACCCGCTCGACGCTCGCGCCGATCAGCGTCTTGATCTCCTTCGCCGCGTTTGCGCTGCGCTGCGCAAGCGCCCGCACCTCGCCCGCGACCACCGCGAAACCGCGCCCCTGCTCGCCCGCACGCGCCGCCTCGACCGCCGCGTTCAACGCGAGGATGTTGGTCTGGAACGCGATCCCGTCGATCACGCCGATGATGTCGGCGATCTTGCGCGAGCTGTCGGTGATGTCGCGCATCGTCGTCACGACTTCGCTCACCGCCTGCCCGCCGCGCTCGGCCGCTTCGCTTGCCGAAACCGACAGCTGGTTCGCCTGCAGCGCCGTCTCCGCATTGCTGTCGACGGTGGCCGTCATCTCGGCCATCGATGCGGCCGTCTGCTGCACGCTCGACGCGGCCTGTTCGGTGCGCGCGCTCAGGTCGTTGTTGCCCTGCGCGATCTCGTTGCTCGCGCGCTGCACGTTGTGCACCTGCTCGCTGACGTCGTCGACGAGCCAGCGGAACATCAGCCCGAGCTGATTGATCGTGCGCAGCGTCATGCCGATCTCGTCGACCCGGTTCATCCGCACGCCGCGGCGGCTCTCGCCGGTGGCGACGTTCAGCGCCTGGTCGTGCAGCCGCTTCAGCGGACGCACGATCTGCGCATCGAGCCACAGTCCGGCGGCGACCGACACGCCTGCCGTCACCGCGGCAAACGCCGCAAGCCCGCTGCCGGCCAGCCCGCATGCCCAGCCCGCGCCGACGACAGCCGGCGCCAGCACGCACAGCGCCGAATGAACGCGCGCGCGCACTGACATCGTCTGCGGCAGCGACGCGATGCGCAGCAGCCCGGTCCGGATGATCAATCCCTTGTGGAAACGGCGCTGGCCCGCCTTGCCTTCGCGGAATGCGCGGTACAGCGCGTCGGCGGCCGCGATCTCGTCGCGCGGCGCCTTGGTGCGCACCGACAGGTAGCCGTGCGGCGCGCCGTTACGCATCACCGGCACGGCGTTCGCGCGCACCCAGTAGTGATCGCCGTTCTTGCGGCGGTTCTTCACCACCGCGGTCCACGGCTCGCCGTTCTTCAGCGTCGCCCACATGTCGGCGAACGCCTCCCTCGGCATGTCCGGGTGCCGGACGGCGTTGTGCGGCTGGCCGACGAGTTCGTCGTTCGAGAAGCCGCTCACGTACGAGAACGTCGTATTCGCGTACGTGATGATGCTGTCGGCATCGGTGGTCGACATCAGCGTGACGTCGTCGGGAAATTCGAATTCTTGTTGGGTGACAGGCTGGTTGTTGCGCATGCAGGGCTCCGAAAGGCGGATCCGGCTGCGGGATCCGCACGGCGCGAAAATCACGCTCAGTAGCCGAAAAACGGTTTATCGCTTTACGACGGTGTCGTCCTTACTGTCGGCACATCCCGGGAAAACCTTAATCCGGAACCGCGTGAAATATCGAATTCGTTCGCCAGGATGATTTCGATCAAATAATCCCGTGATAATCGCAGCCGGCGCTGTGCGGATACGGCTCGTATGCTTTATGGGATAACGCCGGGCGGCGCACCAATGCAGGCAGTCGTTGCGCGCGGTGAAACGATTCAGCCTGGTCGACGCCATTCAACCGGCATTCGAATTCGATGAAAAAGTCCCGGCATGAATTGAATCGATTGCGCCGAAATACGGTAGTGGTCGTGCATCACGGCGAAAAACATCGTCAGGCGGCCCGGTGCCGTGATGGCAACGCGATGCCGCCTTCCTGAAATGCGTGAGATACGCGGCGCCGTTGCAGCACACGATCGACTTCTACCTGCGGCTCGGTTTCACAGTCAGCGCGTCGCCCGACCCGGCGCTGGATGCGCTCGAGCCGGACGACATTCATCTGGAAGGACCGACGAACTGACGCGCGTGAATGCGAGCCGCGCGTAGAATTTCCGCTCGATCAAGGCCGCCATCACGGAGAACGACATTGCAAAACGCGCCGCGGCAGCCGGCCACGCCGAAGATCCTCGTCAGCATGTGCGTGCTCGGTCACCCCGTCCGTTACAACGGCTCGGCGAAGACCGCCGCGCATGAAACGCTCGCACGATGGCAGCGCGAAGGGCGTCTGGTGCCCGTGTGTCCGGAACTGGCAGGAGGATTGAGCGTGCCGCGACCGCCCGCCGAAATCGCGAACGGCGAATCGGGGCAACGCGTGCTGGCAGGTGCCGCGCGCATCGTCGACGTACACGGCACCGACGTCACCGCGCCGTTCGTCGACGGCGCGCACACCGCGCTCGCACTGGCACGCGCGCACGACTGCCGCTTCGCGATCCTGGCGGACGGAAGTCCGTCGTGCGGAAGCAGTTTCATTTACGACGGGAGTTTTGCGGGCCGGCGGCATGCCGGTGCCGGTGTGACCGCGGCGTTGCTGCGCCAGCATGGCGTCGAGGTGTTCGCGGACACCGAGATCGACGCGCTCGCGGCACGCCTCGCGCAACTCGCTCAGGCTGAATGACGAAGTGGCCGGCACGACGATCTCGTGCCGGCCACTTCGTTTGAAAAGGAAACTCGGCGAAGCGGGTCAAACCCGGCCGCTTCGCCGCATGACGCGATTACACGCGTTCGATCGCGATCGCGATACCCTGGCCGACGCCGATGCACATCGTACACAGCGCGAAGCGGCCGTTGGTGCGATGCAGCTGGTACATCGCGGTCGTCACGAGACGTGCGCCCGACGCGCCGAGCGGGTGCCCCAGCGCGATCGCGCCGCCGTTCGGGTTCACGCGGGGATCGTCGTCGGCGACGCCGAGCATGCGCAGCACCGCGAGACCCTGCGACGCGAACGCTTCGTTCAGCTCGATCACGTCGAACTGGTCGATCGTCATCCCGAGCCGCGCGAGCAGCTTCTGCGTGGCCGGCGCGGGGCCGATGCCCATCACGCGCGGCGCGACGCCGGCCGTCGCGATGCCGAGCACACGCGCACGCGGCGTCAGGCCGAAGCGCTTCGCGGTTTCCTCGTTCGCGAGCAGCAGCGCGGCGGCGCCATCATTGACGCCCGACGCGTTGCCGGCCGTCACCGAGCCGTCCGGGCGCACGACACCCTTCAGCTTCGCGAGCGTCTCGAGCGACGTCTCGCGCGGATGCTCGTCACGCGAAAAGACGACCGGATCGCCTTTCTTCTGCGGAATCGTGACCGCGACGATTTCCTCGGCGAGCGTGCCGTCCTGCTGCGCACGCGCGGCCTTCTGCTGGCTGCGCAGCGCGAACAGGTCCTGATCGGCGCGGCTGATGTTGTAATCGACCGCGACGTTCTCGGCCGTCTCCGGCATCGAATCGACGCCATGCAGCTGTTTCATCAGCGGATTGACGAAACGCCAGCCGATCGTCGTATCGTGGATGTCGGCCTGGCGTGCGAACGCGCTGGCGGCCTTGCCCATCACGAACGGCGCGCGCGTCATGCTCTCGACGCCGCCCGCGACCATCAACGCGGCCTCGCCCGACTTGATCGCACGCGCGGCCACGCCGACCGCGTCCATCCCGGAACCGCACAGCCGGTTGATCGTCGAACCCGGCACCCCCTCCGGCAGGCCCGCCAGCAGCGCGGACATGCGCGCGACGTTGCGGTTGTCCTCGCCGGCCTGGTTCGCGCAGCCGTAGATCACGTCGTCGATCGCCGTCCAGTCGACGTCGCGGTTGCGCTCGACGAGCGCCTTGAGCGGCACCGCGCCGAGGTCGTCGGCGCGCACGCCGGACAGCGCACCGCCGTAACGGCCGATCGGGGTACGAATCGCATCACACAGAAAAGCTTCAGTCATCAGTGTCTCCGGTCTCATGCAAGGCTGGGAAGTGAATGAAACGCGCCCCTTGCATTGCCCGCCGGGATGCGCTTAAATGTTCTATATACGAACATAAGATCGTGTATCGAACGTTCAACGCATCATAGGGAGTGCGGGGACGACCTGTCAAGCGCCCGGTCCGCGGTGCGGTTGGCGTGTCAGGCCCCATGCGCTATCTTCTCGGCTGCACGACAATCCGACCGTTCATGACAACCGAAGACATCCAGACGAAACCCGGCGACTCCTATGTGCAGTCGTTCGCGCGCGGCCTTGCGGTGATCCGCGCGTTCGACGCGCAGCGCCCGGAGCAGACGCTCACCGAGGTCGCATCGGCCACCGGGCTCACACGCGCGGGCGCGCGCCGGATCCTGCTCACGCTGCAGACGCTCGGCTATGTCGAGGCCGACGGCCGGCTGTTCCGGCTCACGCCGAAGATCCTCGAGCTCGGCTTCGCGTACCTCACCTCGATGCCGTTCTGGAATCTCGCCGAACCGGTGATGGAACAGCTGTCCGCGCAGATCCACGAAAGCTGCTCGGCCGCCGTGCTCGATCGCACCGAGATCGTCTACGTGCTGCGCATGCCGACCCACAAGATCATGACGATCAACCTGTCGATCGGCAGCCGCCTGCCCGCGTACTGCACGTCGATGGGCCGCGTGCTGCTGTCGGCGCTCGACGACGCAGCGCTCGACGAAACGCTCGCGCAAAGCGGCATCCGCGCGCACACGCCGCGCACGATCACCGACCTCGGCGAGCTGAAGGCGACGATCGCGCAGGTGCGCCAGCAGGGCTGGGCGGTGGTCGACCAGGAACTCGAAGTGGGATTGATGTCGATCTCCGCGCCGATCCGCAACCGGCGCGGGCAGGTGATCGCCGCGATGAACATCAGCGGCAACGCACAGCGGCACACCGCGAAGCAGATGGTGAAGGAGTTTCTCGGCCCGCTGCAGCAGGCCGCGCAGACGGTGTCGGAGCTGGTCGCGCGGCGCGGTTGAGCGCCCGGCCCGATTGCCGGATCGGCCATGCGCGGATAAAAAGACGGGCGGCACACAGCCGCCCGCTCAACTCTCTGACTCTACTGCAGCCCCGTCTCACAGGGCGCGGAGCGAACTCCGCATTACCCAATTTAGTCACGCCGCGAAGCCCGGTCAATTTGACGAAGACGAAATTGCACGGTGCCGCTCGGACAGCGGCACAGCGCATCAGTCCATCGTCTCCCGCGCCGTTTCCCGCAGCATCGCGACCGCGATCAGCGACAGCACCACGCACGCGGCCACGTAGCCGGCCGGTGCGAGCTTGCTGCCGGTCGTCTGCACCAGCCAGGTCGCGATCAGCTGCGCGGTGCCGCCGAAGATCGTCACCGCGAGCGCATACGCGATCGAGATGCCCGTCGCGCGCACGTGGCGCGGCAGCGATTCGCACATCAGCGCCATTTCCGATGCCGACCCGAGCGAATAGAACAGCAGCAGCAGCGCGGTCAGCGGCAGGATCACCGACAGCGTCGGATGATGGTTCATCAGCCAGAACGCCGGGAACAGCAGCAGGACGAGCACGCCGCGCCCGACGAAGATCGGCATGCGCCGGCTGCCGAGGCGGTCCGACAGCCAGCCGAACAGCGGGCAGGTCACCAGCATCACGCAGCCCGACGCGACGCCGACGAACATCGACAGCTTCATCGGCAGGCCGAGCGTATGGATCGCATAGGTCGGCATATAGAAGGTCAGGATGTAGGTCGACACCGTGCCGCCCATCACCGTCAGCATCAGCAGCAGCACCGTGCGCGCGTGCTGCGAGAACAGCTCACGCAGCACGCCGCGTTCGACCCCGTGATGGCTGTCGCCGGGCGCATCGTCCGCCAGCCGGCGGCGCAGAAACATGCCGACCGGCGCGATCAGCACGCCCACCAGGAACGGCAGGCGCCAGCCCCAGCCCTCGAGCGCGTCCCGGGTCAGCGTGTTCGACAGCAGCGCCGCGAAGCCCGAGCCCATCAGCGCGGCGCCGCCCTGCGTCGCGAGCTGCCAGCTCGCGCGGAACGCGCGGCGCGACGTGCCGCCCTGCTCGATCAGCGTGGAGGTTGCCGCGCCGAACTCGCCGCCCTGCGAGAAGCCCTGCATCAGCCGCGCGCACACCACCAGCAGTGGCGCGGCCACGCCGACCTGCGCGTAGGTCGGCGCGACCGCGATCGTCGCGGTGCCGAGCGCCATCAGCATGATGGTCAGGTTCAGCGCGGCCTTGCGGCCCTTGCGATCCGCGTAGACGCCGAGCACGACGCTGCCGAGCGGCCGCGTGAAGAAGCCGGCGGCGAACGTCGCGACCGACAGCAGCAGCGACGTGGTCGGGTCGCTCGACGGGAAGAACAGCTTGCCGATCAGCACCGCGAAGAAGCCGTACACGGTGAAATCGAAGAACTCCAGCCAGTTGCCGATCACGGCCGCCGCGATCGCGCCGCGCCGGGTGACGGCCGGTGCGCCGCCCGTAGCGATTTCGGCGGCCCCCGTCGACGCGGGGTGCAGCGCGAGATGGTCTTTCTGCATGGTTCGTGTCTCCTCTCAATGCGGCCGGAAGCGCCGGCCGCCGGTCGCCCGCCGCCGGTCGCCCGCCGCCGCGCTCACTGCCCCAGGTAACGCTCCACGAGACGCGTCCAGAATGCCGCGCCGATCGGCAGGTTGCGATCGTTGAAGTCGTACTTCGGGTTGTGCACCATGCAGCCGTCCTCACCTTCGCCGTTGCCGAGCCGCACGAACGAGCCGGGCCGCTGCTGCAGCATGAACGCGAAATCCTCGCTGCCCATCAGCAGGTCGGTCTGCTCGACCACGTGCGCGTCGCCGACCAGCTCGCGCGCGACCTGCGCGGCGAAATCCGTTTCGGCATCCGTATTGACCACGACCGGGTAGCCTTCGATGTACTCGACGTGCGCGGTCGCGCCGTAGCTCGCGGCCTGCGTCTCGGCGAGCTCGACGATGCGGCGCTTGAGCAGCGCACGCACCTCGGGGCTGAACGAACGCACGCTGAGCTCGAGGCGCGCGCCGTTCGGGATCACGTTGTTCGCGGTGCCCGCGTGCATCGAGCCGACCGTGACGACTGCCGGCTGTGCCGGATCGACGTTGCGCGCGACGATCGTCTGCAACGCCATCACGATGCTCGCCGCGACCACCACCGGGTCGACCGTCAGGTGCGGCCGCGCCGCGTGGCCGCCGACGCCCTCGACCGAGATGATCGCCTTGTCGCCGGCCGACATGAACGGGCCGCGCCGCGTGAGGAACACGCCGGGCGCCGCGCCCGGATGGTTGTGCATGCCGAACACCGCATCGCACGGAAAGCGCTCGAACAGGCCGTCGTCGATCATCTTCTTCGCGCCGCTGTCGACACCGTGCTCTTCCGCCGGCTGGAAATACAGCTGCACGGTGCCGGAAAAGTTGCGCGTCTTCGCGAGGTGCTGCGCGGCGCCGAGCAGCATCGTCGTGTGGCCGTCGTGGCCGCACGCGTGCATCTTGCCGTGCGTGCCGCTCGCATACGGCAGGCCGGTCGCCTCGAGGATCGGCAGCGCGTCCATGTCCGCGCGGATGCCGATGCTGCGCTTGCCGTCGCCCACCCGCAGCGTGCCGACGACACCCGTCTTGCCGACCCCGCGCGTCACCTGCCAGCCCCATTGCTCGAGCTTGTCCGCGACGAGCGCGGCCGTCTCGTGCTCCTCGTACGCGAGCTCCGGGTGATGGTGGATGTGATGGCGGATCTCGCGCAGCCCGCCGGCGGCGGGCATCAGATCCTCGATTTCGGTGAATCGGGCGTCGGTGGTCATCAAGCGGCTCCTGCTGATCGTCAGTGTGTCAGCCGCACGCGGACGGTTGCGTGCGGGAAAGCGAGCCACTATAGCGAGCCGATATCGGTTCAATAAGATGCGGAATTTTTCACCGCGATAAGCTTTATTAATCAGGGTTAATACGGGCAACGACGGCCGGACGCCCGTCGCTCGACGCGATCGGCTCACAGCCGGTTGATTTTTGAGACGAACGGTCTATTATTCGCACATGGACGTTCGAACTGATCCGCCTCGCCGTCGCGGCAGGCCACCCAAGCAGCACGAAGACCTCGTCGCGACGCGTGACATGCTGTTGCGCAGCGGGCTGGAGGTGCTCACCGAGAAGGGCTTTTCCGCCACCGGGCTCGACGAGATCCTCGGGCGCGCCGGTGTGCCGAAGGGCTCGTTCTATCACTACTTCGACAGCAAGGAAGCCTTCGGCCTCGAGCTGATCGACCGCTACGCCGAGTTCTTCGCGCGCAAGCTGGACCGCCATTTCAGCCAAACGGAACGCTCGCCGCTGGCGCGCGTGCGCGCGTTCGTCGACGATGCACGCGACGGCATGGCCCGCTACGCATACAGCCGCGGCTGCCTGATCGGCAACCTCGGACAGGAAATGGGCGCGCTGCCCGAGAGTTTCCGCGCGCGTCTGCGCGCGACGTTCGAAGACTGGCAGCGCCGGCTGGCCGAGTGCCTGGTCGCTGCGCAGCAGGCCGGCGAGTTGGCGGTCTCGGCCGATCCTGCCGAACTGGCCGCGTTCTTCTGGATCGGCTGGGAAGGCGCCGTGTTGCGCGCGAAGCTCGAGCGCAGCGACGCGCCGCTCGTGCTGTTCGCGCAGTTTTTCTTCAATGGATTGCCGCGCCGCTGAGTTTTTTTACCATTAACTAGACGATCGGTCTAGAAAGGAGGACGGATGTTCCAGGGCATCGTGATCGACAAGAACGAAACCGGCCAGCACGCGCGGCTGCAAACACTGGACGACGCGCAGCTGCCTGCGGGCAACGTGACGATCCGGGTGGGCTATTCGACGCTGAACTACAAGGACGGGCTCGCGATCACCGGCAAGAGCCCGGTGGTCCGCAAGTTCCCGATGGTGCCGGGCATCGATCTGGTCGGCGAAGTCGAGGACAGCACGCATCCGGATTACCGCACCGGCGACCGGGTCGTGCTCAACGGTTGGGGCGTCGGCGAAACGCACTGGGGCGGCCTGGCCCAGAAGGCGCGCGTCGATGGCGACTGGCTGGTGCCGCTGCCGTCCGCGTTTTCCCCGCAACAGGCGATGGCCATCGGCACGGCCGGCTACACCGCGATGCTGTGCGTGATGGCGCTGGAACGGCATGGCGTGCGCCCCGATGACGGTGAGATCGTCGTGACCGGCGCGGCGGGCGGCGTCGGCAGCGTCGCCACCGCCCTCCTCGCGCAGCTCGGGTATCGCGTCGTCGCCGTGACCGGCCGCCCGGCCGATGCCGACTACCTGCGGCAGCTCGGCGCGGCGGACATCCTCGACCGGTCGCAATTCAGCGCGCCCGGCAAACCGCTCGGCAAGGAACGATGGGCCGGCGCGGTCGACGTCGCAGGCAGCCACGTGCTCGCCAACGTGTGCGCGACGACGCGCTATCGCGGCGTGGTGACAGCCTGCGGGCTGGCCGCGGGCATGGATTTCCCCGCCACCGTCGCACCGTTCATCCTGCGCGGCGTGACGCTCGTCGGCATCGACAGCGTGATGTGCCCGCGCGCCGAGCGTCTGGAGGCATGGCGTCGGCTCGCGTCCGATCTCGATGTGGAGAAACTGGGTACCATCAGCCACCAGGTCGGCCTCGCGAACGTCATCCCGCTTGCCGAGGAACTGATCGGCGGCAAGGTGCGCGGCCGCATCGTCGTGGACGTCAACGCGTGACGCCCGCAACGCCAACGCATCGATTCGATTCAGGCCGGCGGCTCGTGCATCGAGACCGCTCGCGCCACGTCATTCAGGAGACCCCATGACTGCCGCAGACAACGCTCCCATCAGCCGCTTCCCGGTGCCGGCGCTTGAAGACCTGCCCGACGACATCCGCGCACGCATCGCGGCCGTCCAGGAAAAGTCGGGCTTCATCCCGAACGTGTTCCTCACGCTCGCGTATCGCCCGGACGAGTTTCGCGCGTTCATGGCGTACCACGACGCATTGATGGACAAGCCGGGCAACCTCAGCAAGGCCGAACGGGAAATGATCGTCGTGGCCACCAGCAGCGTGAACCAGTGTCAGTACTGCGTCATCGCGCACGGCGCGATCCTGCGCATTCGCGCGAAGCATCCGCTGATCGCCGACCAGGTCGCGACCAACTACCGCAAGGCCGACATCACCGCCCGGCAGAAAGCGATGCTGGACTTCGCGATGAAGGTTTCGCAGACCGCGCACCAGGTGGGCGAAGCGGACTTCGACACGCTGAAGTCGCATGGCTTCACCGAAGACGACGTCTGGGACATCGCGGCGATCTCGGCGTTCTTCGGGATGTCGAATCGCCTCGCGAACGTGACGAACATGCGACCCAACGCGGACTTCTACGCACTGGGCCGCTGAGCGCACCGGCAACGGCGATCGTTACGGAAGACCTGGCGCGCATGCGCCCGGTCTTCTGCGGGCCGCCGCGCGCACCGGCGACGGCAACCGGCGCGGCGCTCACACGCGCGCACAACGCCGCAGTTCCCGCGCTTACCCGATCTCCTGCTGCGCCTTCAGCCCGTCGGGCAGCTTCGCGTCCGGAAACATCGTGGACAGCGTCGTATCGCGCCACCGCGCCGCCTCCTCCGCGCGCTCCGTTTCCGCCTGCTGGCACACGAACAGCGCATCGCCGCCAAGCAGCAAACGCATCGGCACGTCGTCGCGACGCGACAATTCGACGATCAGCGCCGCGATCCGCACGGGATCGCCGACCTCGTGGCCGCCGTATGCGCCGAGCAATTCGAGCATCGCCCCGACCGACGGCTGATAGTCGGGCAGCAGGCCATCGACCGCGCGCCTCGCCTCCGCGGCCCATTCGGTCCGCATGCCGCCCGGCTCGAGCGTGCAGACGCGCACGCCGAACGGCGCGACTTCCTTCGACAGCACGTCGCTGAAACCGCCGACCGCCCACTTCGCGGCCTGATACGCGGACAGGCCGGCCATCGACGTGCGCCCGCCGACCGACGACACCTGGAAGATGTGGCCCGCGCGCTGCGCGCGCATCGTCGGCAGCACCGCGCGCGTCAGGTTGACCACGCCGAACAGGTTCGTTTCGATCTGGTCGCGGAAATCGTCGGCGCCCATCTGCTCGAACGGCGCCGTATGACCGTAGCCCGCGTTGTTCACCAGCACGTCGATCCGGCCGAACGCGTCGCGGGCGGCCGCCACCGCATGCGCGGCCGCCGCTGCGTCGGTCACGTCGAGCGCCATCGGCAGCAAGCGGTCGCCGTACCGTTCTTCCAGATCCGCGAGCCGCGCGGGATCGCGCGCCCCGGCCACCAGACGATCGCCCGCCGCCAGCACCGCTTCCGCGATCGAACGCCCCAGGCCGCGTGCGGCCCCCGTTACCAACCAGACTTTCGACATTTTCCACTCCTCGACCAAATTGAAACCACAAAAATGAATGATTACTCACTCATTAATATGAGCGATGCAGCGATCGTTTTCACCGTGCGTCGCCCTGCCTGAAACCGCCTTCCATCCGTGCGGCAACGCCCGAACCTGATGCGCCGCCGATCCCCCATCCTCAGCTTTCCGTTACGCCGACCGCCCGCTCACACCGCGTGCAACACGGCCCACAGCGCGCGAAACCCGGCATCCCGGTACCCATCGGCCAGCGCCGGCTCGCGCGTGATCGACTCCATCGCCGTTTCCGCGATCGACGTGAACAGCGCGGCGCAGAACGCATGTGCGTCGTCGTCCTTCAACCCGTCCGACGCGCTGACTTGTGCGCGCAGCAACGCGCTGATCGCGCCGAAGCCTTCGGCGCCGGCCTCGCGATGCGTGTCGTCGATGCGGCCGCTCACCCGCAGCTGCTGCAATGCGTGCCGCCCCTCCGGATGCGCGACGCCCCACGACACATAGCCGTTCCACGCATGCCGCATCGCCTGTTCGGCCGGCGCGTGCTCCGGAAACCCGGTCATCATCGCCTCGCGCATGTCGGCCTTCAGGCTCAGGTACAGCGCGTTCAGCAACGTATCCTTGGTCTCGAAATAGGTGAACACCGTGCCTTCCGCGACGCCGGCGAGCCGCGCGATGCGCGCGGTGGTCGCGCTCGCGCCGTCCTCCGCGAGCGCGCGGGCGGCCGCGGCGAGGATGGCGTCGTGCTTGTCGGGACTGCGCGGTCGGGCCACGTTCGATTCCTTTAATGAGTGAGCGCTCAATCATAATCAAGCCAACCGATGCATTGCAAGCCCTGTTACATACGGACGAACCCATCCACAATCGATCAAAAGCGTGCACTATTAGCGTTTTCACGTACTGACGCGCCAACGCACCGGCCGTCCGGCGCTTCGACGTTCGTTCCACGCTCACACCGCATCAGACCGCGAACCACTCATGACGAATAAGCCCAACCAGACCGAAGCCGACCAGCCCGTCGACATGATCATCTTCGGCGGCGGCGGCGACCTGGCCGCCCGCAAGCTGTTGCCCGCGCTGTACATGGCGCACCTGCACTGCAACCTGCCGCCGGAGACACGCATCATCGCGGTCGGCCGCCGCGACTGGGGCATCGACGGCTATCGCAAGTTCATGGACGAGCAATCGCGCCCGTTCATCGACGACAAGGCCTTCGACGCCGACGCGTGGGGCCGTTTCCTCGACCTGTTCAAGTACGTGCTGATCGACGTCAGCGCGCCGGAAGACTACGCGCGGCTCGCCGAAGCGTCACGCGGCGATGCGATTCGCGTGTTCTACCTGTCGACGTCGCCGGAGCTGTTCACGACGATCTGCAACAACCTGTCGGCCGCGCACCTGGTCGACGCGCGCTCGCGCGTCGTCCTCGAAAAGCCGCTGGGCCACGATCTCGCGTCGGCGAAGGCGATCAACGATGCGGTCGGCAAGCATTTCGAGGAATCGCAGATCTACCGGATCGACCATTACCTCGGCAAGGAAACCGTGCAGAACCTGATGGTGCTGCGCTTCGGCAACCCGATCTTCGGGCCGCTGTGGCAGGCACCGAGCATCCGCAGCGTGCAGATCACGGTGGCGGAGACGGTCGGCGTCGGCAGCCGCGCGGGCTTCTACGACCATACCGGCGCGCTGCGCGACATGGTGCAGAACCACCTGCTGCAATTGCTGTGCATCGTCGCAATGGAGCCGCCGGTGTCGCTCGACCCGGACGCGGTGCGCGACGAAAAGCTGAAGGTGTTGCGTTCGCTGCGGCCGATGGCGCTGTCGGACGTCGCGCGCGACACGGTGCGCGGCCAGTACACGGCCGGCGCGGTCGACGGCCAGCCGGTCAAGGGCTATCTCGACGAGGAGAACGTGCCGGCGGACAGCCACGCGGAAACCTTCGTCGCGCTGCGCGCGCACATCAACAACTGGCGCTGGGCGAACGTGCCGTTCTTCCTGCGCACCGGCAAGCGGCTGCAGCGCCGCCAGTCGGAAATCGTGATCGAGTTCGCGGACATGCCGTTCTCGATCATCCCGAGCGGCCCGCGTCACTACAGCAACCGCCTCGTGATCCAGCTCCAGCCGGAAGAATCGATCCAGCTGCAGATGCTCGCGAAGGAACCGGGCAGCGGGATGAAGATGGTGCCCGTGAGCCTGAACCTTGACCTGCAGCAGGCGATTCCGGAACGGCGCGCGGAAGCGTACGAGCGGCTGCTGATCGACGTGATCCGCGGGCGCCTCACGCACTTCATGCGCCGCGACGAACTCGAAGCCGCATGGTCGTGGGTCGAGCCGATCCTCGACGGCTGGCAGCAGCTCGGCGATCGTCCGCGCCTGTACACGGCCGGCACGTTCGGGCCGGCGGCCTCGTCGGCGCTGCTGGCGCGCGACAACATGTCGTGGTCTGAAGAAGCGTAAGAAGCGCAGCACACGACGGCATGCCGGCGGCGCGAGCGCCGTTGGCATGCCGGGTCACGTCAGTGCGCCCGCCGCACACCGCCCGCCTCCCGGCCGTTACCTTCGGCCAGGGGAAATCCCCTGACTCGTCCCGCGTCGGAACGGCACCCGGCCTCCACGCTGCAGCGACACCGGCTATACCGGCCCCATCCACGCCGCCTTGCGCCGCGGCGTCGCATCGCTGCCGGCGCTCCCGCCGCCCAGCACCTCGATCATGTAATCGACGAACGACGCGATCCGCGACGAAATCGCGGTGTTCCGGTAATACACCGCGTTGATCGGCTGCTCGACGTCGAGCGTCTGCCGCGCGAGCACCTGCACGAGCCGCCCGGCCTCGCGATCGTGCGCGGTCATGAAATCCGACAGGCACACGACGCCCGCGCCATCCAGCGCGAGCTGCCGGAGCGTCTCGCCGCTCGACGACCAGATGCCGGGCTCGATGCGGCTCGGCTCGCCGTCCGCGCCGAGGATCGGCCACACGTTCAGCGATTCGGGCTGCGTGAAGCCGAGCAGCGTGTGCTTGTCGAGATCCTCGACCTTGCGCGGCTGGCCGTGCGCTTCGATATACGCGGGGCTCGCGAGGATGCGCAGCCGGCTGTTGCCGATCCGCCGGCTATGCAGGGTCGAATCCTTGAGCCGGCCGATCCGGATCGCGACGTCGGTGCGCCGTTCGAGCAGGTCGATGATCCCTTCGTTGCTGTTCAGTTCGAGGTCGACCTTCGGGAAGCGTTCGCGGTAGCCGCGCACGAGCGGCACGATCACGTGCAGCATGAACGGCGTCGCGGCGTCGACGCGCAGCCGCCCGGACGGCATCTCGCGCCGCGCGAGCATCTGCTCCTCGGCATTCTCGACCGATTCGATGATCGCGCGCGCATCCTGCAGGAACGCGCGCCCCTCTTCGGTCAGTTCGAGCCGGCGCGTGGTGCGGCGCAGCAGCGTGGTCTTCAGCTTCTCCTCGAGCCGCGCGAGCGTGCGGCTCGTGGCCGACACCGTGAGGTCGAGCTGCTGCGCGGCGGCGGTGATCGAGCCGGTGTCGACCACGGCCGCAAAGGCCTGGAGTTCGTCGAGCGTGATTTTCATTGTTGATCTGAAATCAAAACAATTTGGTTTATAGACCAGTTTTTCCGCAAAAGTAAAGGCGGCACACTGCGATCCATCCTTACTGGAACCAGGATCCCATCATGCCACTCGCCCTGCTTGCGCTGACCATCAGCGCCTTTGCCATCGGCACCACCGAGTTCGTGATCGTCGGGCTGATCCCGACGATCGGCGCCGATCTCGGCGTCAGCCTGCCATCGGCCGGCCTGCTCGTCAGCCTCTACGCGCTGAGCGTCGCCATCGGCGCGCCGCTCCTCACCGCGCTCACCGGCCGCGTGCCGCGCAAGACGCTGCTCGCCGCGCTGATGGCGCTGTTCACGGTCGGCAACCTCGTGGCCTGGCAGGCGCCGAGCTACGACTCGCTGATCGTTGCGCGCGTGCTCACCGGCCTTGCGCACGGCGTGTTCTTCTCGGTCGGCTCGATCATCGCGACCACGCTCGTGCCGAAGGACAAGGCCGCCAGCGCGATCGCGACGATGTTCAGCGGGATGACCGTCGCATTCGTCGCCGGCATTCCGCTCGGCACCTTCATCGGCCAGCACTTCGGCTGGCGCGCGACGTTCCTGATCGTCGCGCTGTTCGGCCTGATCGCGTTCCTCGGCGCAGTGGCCTTCGTGCCGCGCGGGCTGCCGCAGACGCCGCCGGCGCCGCTCGCCCGCCAGTTCCGCGTGCTCGCCCAGCCGCGCCTGCTGCTCGTCTATGCGATGACGGCGGTCGGCTACGGCGGCTCGCTGATCGCGTTCACCTACATGGCACCGCTGCTCGAACAGATCGCCGGCTTCACGCCGTCGCAGGTCAGCCTCGTGCTCGTCGGCTACGGCGTGTCGGTCGCGGTCGGCAACGTGTGGGGCGGCAAGCTCGCCGACAGCGTCGGCCCGGTCAAGGCGCTCAAGCGGATCTTCCTGCTGCTCGCGATCGTGCTGCTCGCGCTGACCTTCACGGTGCACGTGAAGTGGCTCGCGGTGCTGACGATGCTCGCCTGGGGCGCGGTCGCCTTCGGCAACGTGCCGGGCCTGCAGGTGTACGTCGTCAAGCAGGCGCGCCACTTCGCGCCGGACGCCACCGACGTCGCATCGGGCTTCAACATCGCCGCCTTCAACCTCGGCGTCGCCGGCGGCTCGTCGCTCGGCGGCCTGATCGTCGCCAACATCGGTCTCGGCCATACGCCGTGGATCGCCGCCGCCGTCACGCTCGGCGCCTTCGCGCTGACCGCGCTGAGCGGCCGTCTCGACCGCGGCCAGGGCTTGCCCGAACGTACGGCCGAACCCGTCGAACTCGCACATTGAACGTCGCTTACTTTTGCAGGAGCAAAACAGCATGAACGCATCGACCCAACGTCCGCCGTTTGCCGGCAAGACTTTCGAAGTCCGTTACGACGGCCTCACCGCCCTCAACGCGTATGACGAGGACGGCCTCCACATGCGCTACGAGATCACCGAAGGCGCGTACGCCGGCGCGAAGGGCGAAGTCGCCTACACGTGGCAGCACGTCGCCGGCGAGACCTACGCGATCTCGTGGCAGGAAGCCGACCGCGCGACGGTCGTCCACCTCGACGACTTCGCCGCCGGCACGTCGCGCTCGTTCTTCACCGCGTCGTCGCTCGATTTCTACCGGCTCGAAGGCAGCCTGCGCGCGGTCTGAACGGAGGCGCCCGATCATGTCCACTTCACTCGACAAGCTCGCCGACGGCAGCTTCAGCGTCGGCATCGAACTGCCGCTCGACAACGATTGGTCGCCGGCCGGCGACGCGAAGCGCCAGCATGACGGGCGCCGCCCCGGCGTGCCCGACCTTGAAAACCACTCGGCGCTCGCGCAACTGGCCGACACGCTCGGCTTCCGCGCGCTCTGGGTGCGCGACGTGCCGGTGTACGACCCGTCGTTCGGCGACGCCGCGCAGGTGTTCGAGACGTTCTCGTATCTCGGCTACCTCGCCGGCATCACACGCGACATCCTGCTCGGCACGGCGGCCGTCGTGCTGCCGCTGCGCGAACCGCTGCTGACGCTGAAATCGGCCGCGACGATCCAGGAACTGAGCCGGGGGCGCCTGCTGCTCGGCGTCGCGAGCGGCGACCGGCCGGTCGAATATCCGCTGTTCGGCCGTGACTTCGCGTCGCGCGGCGCGAACTTCCGCGACCAGATCGCGCTGCTGCGCGACGGTGCGCACGGGCACCTGCCGCCCGGCCTCGAGGTCCTGCCGGCCGCGCGCTCGCCGGTGCCGCTGCTGGTCGCGGGTCTCGCGCAGCAGACGCCGGCGTGGATCGGCGAACACATGGACGGCTGCCTCGCGTATCCGGGTACGCCGGCCGACCACACCCAGCGCGTCGCGAACTGGCGCGCGGTGGCCGGCAACAAGCCGTACGTGAGCTTCATCCACCTCGACCTCGCGGAAGATCCGCACGAACCGCTGCAGCGGCACCGCTTCGGCGCGCGCGCCGGACGCATCGCGCTGGCGGAAGAACTCGCGGCGATGCGCGACGCAGGCGTGCAGCACATCGGCCTGCATTTCCGCCGCAACCGGCGTCCGCTCGACGAGACGATATCCGAGATCGCAGCGGACGTGCTGCCGCTGTTCCATGTGAACGCGCAAGCCCGCGTCGCATAGGGCCGGCGGTCGCCGGAAACGGGCGAATCACCGACCTATATTTGATTTTAAATCAAATATTTTTGACCTCTGAAGGCGTTTATCTCATCAGTCTCAAGCGCCAGAATGACTCCCATACCGCAACCGTTCCACCCCTCCCAGGAGCACATGATGAGCAACATTCCCGCATTCGGCCTCGGTACTTTCCGCCTGCAAGGCCAGGTTGTCATCGACTCGGTCCGTAACGGCCTCGAAGTCGGCTACCGCGCGATCGACACCGCGCAGATCTACGGCAACGAAGCCGAAGTCGGCGAAGCGATCGCCGCCTCGGGCGTGCGCCGCGAAGATCTGTTCCTCACGACCAAGATCTGGGTCGACAACTATGCACCGGAAAAGCTGGTCGCCAGCCTCGAAGAAAGCCTGCGCAAGCTGCGCACCGACTACGTCGACCTGACGCTGATCCACTGGCCGGCCCCGGGCAACGGCGTGTCGATCCAGGCATTCATGACCGCGCTCGCTGAAGCAAAGGCGAAGGGCCTCACGCGCCAGATCGGCATCTCGAACTTCAACATCGAACTGACGAAGGAAGCGATCGCGGCCGTCGGCAAGGATGCGATCGCGACGAACCAGATCGAACTGAGCCCGTACCTGCAGAACCGCAAGCTGGTCGAGTTCCTGAACGCCGAAGGCATCCACGTGACGTCGTACATGACGCTCGCGTACGGCAAGGTGCTCGGCGACCCGGTGATCGGCGCGATCGCCCAGCGTCACAACGCGACGCCGGCGCAAGTCGCGCTCGCCTGGGCACTGCAGCTCGGCTACTCGGTGATTCCGTCGTCGACCAAGCGCGAAAACCTCGCGAGCAACCTGCTCGCGCAGACGCTGCGCCTGACCGACGAAGACATGGCGCAGATCGCCGCGCTCGAGCGCAACGGCCGCGAAGTCGACCCGGCCGGCCTCGCGCCGAAGTGGGACTAAGCGCGCCACACCCTCAATCGACCCGTCCGCGGCCAGCCGGCCGCGGCACCGACAGGACACCATCATGACCCAGGACCCGCTTTTCCAACCGCTGCAATTCGGCGCGCTGACGCTGCCGAACCGCATCGTGATGCCGCCGATGACGCGTTCGCGCGCCAGCCAGCCCGGCGACGAAGCCAACGAACTGATGGCCGCGTATTACGCGCAGCGCGCGAGTGCGGGCCTGATCGTCAGCGAAGGCACCTATATCGCGCCGCTCGGCAAGGGCTACGCATGGACGCCCGGCATCCATACGCCGTCGCAGGTCGCCGGCTGGCGCAAGGTGACGGACGCCGTCCACGCCGCGCACGGCCGCATCTTCGCGCAGCTGTGGCACGTCGGCCGCCTGAGCCACACGAGCCTGCTCGGCGGCCAGCAACCCGTGTCGTCGTCGCCGCTCCAGGCGAAGGGCGTGAACGTGTTCGTCGCCGGTGAAGACGGCAGCACGCCGGGCTTCGTGCAGGCTTCCGAGCCGCGCGCACTGACCATCGACGAGATCCGCGAGATCGTCGAGCAATACCGCGCCGCCGCCCGCAACGCGATCGAGGCCGGCTTCGACGGCGTCGAACTGCATGGCGCGAACGGCTATCTCGTGAACCAGTTCATCGACTCGAACGCGAACACGCGCACTGACGCGTACGGCGGCTCGCTGGAAAACCGGCTGCGCTTCCTGCGCGAAGTCGCGCAGGCGCTGATCGAAGGCACCGGCGACGCGTCGCGCGTCGGCATCCGCCTCGCGCCGCTGACCACGCTGAACGGCTGCGTCGACGATGATCCGGAAACGACCTATCTCGCCGCCGCGAAGCTGCTCGGCGAACTCGGCGTCGGCTACCTGCACATCGCGGAAGCCGACTGGGACGACGCGCCGCTGATGCCGGTCGAATTCAAGCAGCAGCTGCGTGCCGCGTACCCCGGCGTGCTGATCTATGCCGGCGCCTACACCGCCGAGCGTGCCCGCGAAGCGATCGCCGCCGGCTGGGCCGACCTCGTCGCCTTCGGCCGCCCGTTCGTCGCGAACCCCGACCTGCCCGAGCGCCTGCGCACCGGCGCCACGCTCACGCCGCACGACCGCAACACGCTGTTCGGCGGCGGCGCACAGGGCCTGACCGACTATCCGACGCTCGCGCAAGCCGCTGCGTAAACGATCCGAAGGAATCCTGCATGAAAGCAGCGCTCGCCCGGCTCGCGCTCGCCGCGATCCCGCCGTTCACGGCGGCCCGGACGGCGCACGCCGCGCGGCTTGCATGCTTGCAACGTCTCGCCGCTCAGCCGATCCGCATCGACAGCTCGACATCGCCGCCGAACGGCACCGACAGGTAGCCGTTCTCCGGCGCACGCACGTAGGCGAGGTAGTCGGGGCTGTATTCCGCGTTGTCGGCGACGACGAACGCGCCGGGTCGCAGCCGCGGCTCGACCCGCGCGAGGATCTCCGGATACAGCGCCTTCGCGCCGTCGAGCAACACGAGATCGACGGTCTCCGGCAGATCGGCCGCCAGCGTGCGCAGCGCATCGCCCGCGCGGATTTCCACCAGATCGGCCAGCCCGGCCGCCGTCAGGTTCGCTCGCGCCCGTTCGACCTTCGACGCTTCGAACTCGCTCGTGATCACCCGACCGCCGCCGTTGTCGCGCAGCGCGGCCGCGAGGTGC
The DNA here is from genome assembly GCF_000801975.1 of Burkholderia sp. A9. NCBI lineage: Bacteria > Pseudomonadati > Pseudomonadota > Betaproteobacteria > Burkholderiales > Burkholderiaceae > Burkholderia > Burkholderia sp. A9. The sequence continues at coordinate 92,013 of NZ_JSZN01000004.1, forward strand.
AGCGTCGAGATGCCGAACGACGTGCCGAATTCGACGATCGAGCGCGCACCGCAGCCGCGCGCGAGCATGTACAGCAGCGTGCCCGTCTCGCGCGACACGGCGAGCGGATAGTCCTTCAGGCGTGCATAGAAATCGGCGTAACCGGTCTTGCTGCGCATCAGCCGCGCGTGCTCGTCGTGCGACAGGTCGGCAAAGTCCGGGCTCGACGCGGGCGACGATGCCTCGGCTTCGTCGAACAGGCGCGCGAGCAGCGACGCCAGCGGGTCGTGAATCAGGGTGGTCATGCGGATCTCCGGTGTCAGGTTGAGTGCGTCAGGGCACCCGACTAGAATATGACGAACTATTCATGTTTTACTATTCGCATTGGCAGACCCGTCATGACCGACCGCCGCAACACCCCGATCGCCTCGCGCAGACTGCCTCGGCAGGCCCGCTCGACCCAGCTCGTCGACGCCGTGCTGCAGGCCGCTATTCAGGTTCTGGCGACCGAAGGCGCGCAGCGCTTCACCATGGCGCGCGTCGCCGAGCGCGCCGGCGTGAGCGTCGGCTCGCTGTACCAGTACTTCCCGAACAAGGCGGCCGTGCTGTTCCGGCTCCAGCACGACGAGTGGCGGCAGACGTCCGGGATGCTGTGCGCGATGCTGCAGGACCCGCGGCAGACGCCGCCCGAGCGGCTGCGCACCGCCGTCCACGCGTTCATCCGTTCTGAATGCGACGAAGCGCCCATGCGCATCGCACTCGACGACGCCGCGCCCCTTTATCGCGACGCCCCCGAGGCGCAGGAAGTGAAGGCCGCCGGCCACCGGGTCTTCAGCGCGTTCATGCGCGAAGCGCTGCCCGGCGTGCCCGACGCCACGCGTGCGCTCGCCGGCGAGCTGATCATGACGACGCTCACGACAGGCGGCAAGGCGTTCTCCGAAGCCGAACGCACGCCGGCGGAAATCGACGCGTACGCGACCGCGATGGCCGACATGTTCTGCGCGTATCTCGCGCAACTCGCGCACGGCTGACGCCGCGCGCGCGGCCCCGGTTTCATCCGGATGCAGGTTGCGCGCCGCGGCGCGCCGCGTCATGCGCGGCCGTTTTCGCGCATCTGCGCAGCCGCAATGAAAGACATGCGTAAGACTCGACGCGTCATCCGCTTTGGCCCTGCCCGCCGACCCGGCATTCAAATAATCGCCTTAACGGATTCGAACTAGGCGTATACACGCGTTCCGCGACGACGAAGCCCCGTAGCACGCCGATATAAGCGCTGCGACATGCGCTGCATGCTCTTCCCCCAATGGGACGTGATGGGCCATTCGCCTAACCTTCGCTACGGCAAAGCACACGTGACGGGGTCGACCACACCACGCGTCGTCCGACGCGACACACTCGCGTCCTTCGACGCGCGTACGACGACGCGAATCACGCGTGATGCGTCCCCACGACGTTGCCGATAAATCCCAACCAGATTCGAGACACCCTGACGACGGTCCGCTACAGGCCGTTTCAGCATGCTGATAAAGGAGCAAGCTCATGAGTGATACCCCGGTGCAGCCGACGGTCGGCGTCGGCGCGGAAGAAACTGACTTCGGCACCAAGGGAGTCATCGACCGGTACTTCGGCATTTCGTCGCGCGGCAGCACGCAGCGCCGCGAAATCGTCGCGGGCGTGACCACATTCCTCGCGATGGTCTATTCCGTGTTCGTGGTTCCCGGCATGTTCGGCAAGGCCGGCTTCGACACGAGCGCCGTGTTCGTCGCGGTCTGCCTCACCACCGCATTCGGCTCGCTGCTGATGGGCCTGTGGGCGAAGCTGCCGATCGCGATCGGCTGCGCGATTTCGCTGACCGCGTTCACCGCGTTCGGCCTCGTGCTCGGCAAGGGCCTGCACCCGACCGTCGCGCTCGGCGCCGTGTTCCTGATGGGCCTCGTATTCACGGGCATCTCGGTCACCGGCGTGCGGTCGTGGATCCTGCGCAACCTGCCCGCGGGCGTCGCGCACGGCACCGGGATCGGCATCGGCCTGTTCCTGCTGCTGATCGCGTCGAACGACGTCGGGCTCGTGATCAAGAACCCGGGCGCCGGCCTGCCGGTCTCGCTCGGCCAGATCACCGCACTCCCGGTCATCATGTCGGTCGTCGGCCTCGCCGCGATCTTCGGTCTCGAGAAGCGTCGCGTGCCGGGCGGCATCCTGCTCGTCGTGATCGCGATCTCGATCTTCGGCCTGATCTTCGATCCGGCCGTGAAGTACCGCGGCATCTTCGCGCTGCCGTCGCTGAGCGCACCGGGCCACGCATCGCTGATCGGCGCGATGGACATCAAGGGCGCGCTGTCGATGGCCGTGCTGCCGAGCGTGCTGGCGCTCGTGATGACCGCCGTGTTCGACGCGACCGGCACGATCCGCGCGGTCGCGGGCCAGGCGGGCCAGCTCGACGAGAACGGCCGCATCATCAACGGCGGCCGCGCGCTGACCGCCGATTCGATCAGCTCGATCTTCTCCGGCTTCCTCGGCGGCGCGCCGGCGGCGGCATACATCGAGTCGAGCGTCGGCGTGGCCGCCGGCGCGAAGACGGGCCTCGCTGCTGCGGTGGTCGGCCTGCTGTTCCTGGTCGTGATGTTCTTCTCGCCGCTCGCGGGCCTCGTGCCGTCGTACGCGACCGCCCCCGCGCTGATGTACGTCGGCCTGCTGATGCTCGGCAGCGTGAGCAAGCTGCACATGGACGACATGGTCGATGCGATGTCGGGCCTCGTATGTGCGGTGTTCATCGTGCTGACCGCGAACATCGTGACGGGCATCATGCTCGGCTTCTCGACGCTCGTGATCGGCCGCATCGCCAGCGGCGAATTCCGCAAGCTCAACGTCGGGACCGTGCTCATCGCAGCCGTGCTCGTCACGTTCTACCTCGGCGGCTGGGCAATCTGACCGCGGATCATGCGCGACGCTGCCGGCAGAAGGGCGGCGCGCATCGAGACGATAGCGTCTCCTCCACCATCATCGTTGATGGTCTCCAGGCCTGGAAACGGATGTTTCCAGGCTTTTTTTGTCGGTACGGCACGGGATTCCGCGGTGCTGTCCGGCAAAGACGGGAAGTCGTGTGCGCCCCGTCGCATCGCGAATCCGCATGCGGTGCTACGATCGCGCTTTATCCTCCGGAACCCGCATGAATCCGCTCGGCATCGTCTCCGAATCAGACACGCGGACCGCGGCGCACAAGCCGCCGTTCATCCCGTCGTTCGGCTTCGTCGAGATTCATGAATCGCGGCCGATCGACGCGCCGCCGTCGCGCATCATCGACGCGGTGGCGGCGCTCGACATGCGCGCCGATCCGGTCATCGACGCGCTGCTGGCCGTGCGCGAATCGCCGGCGGCCATCGCCCGCGCGCTGGGCAACCGCCCCGCCGCCGCTCGCGAGCGCTTCGGCTTCGATACGTTCACGCTGCTGCATCGCGACGACACGTCGCTGTCGCTGGGGCTCGTCGGACGCTTCTGGCGCCCGACGCCCGACGTGCGGACGATCGACGACGCCGCGGCCTTCATCCGGCACGACGATCCGCACGACGCGAAGCTGGTGCTGCGGTTCGAAGTCGTCGGACTGCCCTCCGGCACGCGGCTGCTGCGCACCGAAACCTTCGTCCATTGTCCGAGCACCCGCACGCGCCTGCTGTTCATGCCGTACTGGCTCGCGATCCGGCTCGCGAGCGGCTGGATCCGCCGCCGCACGCTCGCAGCCGTCGAACTGGCGCTCGCCTGATACGCCTGATACGCCTGATACGCCTGATACGCCGGGTCGCCGCCACGTCGCTACGTCGCTACGCGGCGCGTCGTATCGCAACGTACCTCGACCACGTCACGCACGCGCCGTCATTTGCGATCCTGATCGGTGTGCCGCGAAAAGCGGCGAAGAACGCCGCGCACCGATCAGCGATGCTTGCGCCGCCCGCCGTCCACCGTCCACCGTCGCGGCACGCTACCCTATCGGTCTTCGCGCCGCCGCCCCGGCCCGCCGTCAGATCCCAACCCCGTCGATGACCCGCATCCGCAACCAACTGAACATCGCGCAGCTCCAGGCGTTCGTCTCCGCCGCGCATCACAAGAGCCTGCGCGCCGCCGCGCGCGAGCTCGGCGTCACGCAGCCCGCGATCACGCACACGATCCGCGAACTCGAGACGGCGCTGAACGCCGAACTGCTCGTGCGCAGCGTGCGCGGCGTCGAGCTGACCGCGTGCGGCCATGCGCTGCTGCCGCGCGCCGAACAGCTGCTCGGCGACATGCGCCGCACCGTCGAGGCCGTCGAGCAGGTGAAAGGGGAAATGTCGGGGCGTGTCGCGGTCGGCACGATGCCGTCGATCGCGCTGACCGCGCTGCCGCACGCGGTCACGGCCTTCCGCCGGTCGATGCCGAACGTCAGCCTGCATCTCGAGGAAGTGACGGTGCCCGACGCGCTCGCGCAGCTGCGCAACGGCACGCTCGACATCGCTGCGATGCACCATGTGCCCGCGCTCGACCGCGATTTCACGCAAGTGCCGCTGCTGTCGACCGAATTCACCGTCGTGATGCGCGAAGGCCATCCGCTCGCGCATGCGCGCCGGTTAGAGGAGTTACTCGACGCCGAGTGGATCGTCACGGTCGGCGCCGAGCAGTTCCCGCACAGCGTGATGATCGCGATGTTCGAGGCCCGCGGGCTGCCGCTGCCGAAGCGCCTGCTGCGCTCGCCGATGTCGTTCGCGGTGACGCTCGGGCTCGTCGCGCGCTCCGACGTGATCGGCTGCTTCACGCGCCCGCTGGCCGCGATGGTGGCGCCGCTCGGGATCCGCACGGCCGAACTCGACGAAAGCATGCCGCGCTTCGACCTGTCGATCATCGCGCGGCGCGACCTGCTGCCGACGCCCGCCGTGTCGCAATTCGTCACGTGCCTGCAGCGCGCGGTCAACGAAACGCTGGGTTGAATCGTTCCTACCTCTGAAACGGTCGCGCGCACGCCGCGCCACCGTCGGGTCCGGTATCGGGGCATTTCCTAGGCGCCCTGCCGGTATTTTGTCTTGATAATCTTGCGCACGTCGCGCGCCCGCATCGGGCAAGCGAAACGGACCGTCCGACGCGAAACCGCGCCGGACCGAAAGCTTACGGCGCGGCACAACCGCGCACCCATCGAACAACAGAGGAGTCACCGAGTGAAAAAGATTCTTGCGGCTGTGACCGTGGCCCTGCTCGCCGTATCGGCCGGCACTGCATACGCGAAGGACTGGACGACCGTGCGCTTCGGCGTCGACGCCAGCTACCCGCCTTTCGAATCGAAAGGGGCTGACGGCAAGGTGGTTGGCTTCGACGTCGATCTCGGCAACGAAATCTGCCGCCGCATGAACGCGAAGTGCGTGTGGATCGAAAACGACTTCGACGGGATGATCCCGGCGCTGAAGGCGCGCAAGTTCGACGGCGTGCTGTCGTCGATGTCGATGACGCCGGCGCGTCAGGAACAGATCGCGTTCTCGGCGAAGCTGTTCAACACGCCGACGCGCCTCGTCGCGAAGAAGGGTGCCGGCCTGCTGCCGACCGCCGAATCGCTGAAGGGCAAGTCGATCGGCGTCGAGCAAGGCACGATCCAGGAAACCTACGCGAAGACCTACTGGGCCGCGAAGGGCGTCAACGTCGTGCCTTACCAGAACCAGGACCAGGTCTATGCCGACCTGATCGCAGGCCGTCTGGATGGCGCGCTGCAGGACGCGGTGCAGGCTGACATCGGCTTCCTGAAGACGCCGCGCGGCGCGAACTTCGATTTCGCCGGCAAGGACATCGACGATCCGAAGACGCTCGGCGAAGGCGCCGGCATCGGCCTGCGCAAGGAAGACGCCGACCTGAAGGCGAAGATCGACGGCGCGATCGCCGGCATGCGCAAGGACGGCACGTACCAGAAGATCGCGAAGAAGTACTTCGATTTCGACGTGTACGGCAAGTAATACCGCGCAACAGCGCGCTTCGCATCCGCGCACACGGGCTCCGCAAGGAGCCCGTTTTTTTTGCGCGCGTGCGACCGGAAGCTGCGGAAAACGCCGCTGCGAAGGGCCGCGTGAACGTTATTTTTTACGCGCCAACCCGATGATTCGCAACGGAAAACGACGTGCCGGGGAGCCGGTTTGATAGGTTCGCGGAAGGCAACGTACAATCAATCTTCCACGCACACGGATCATTCGCGGCTGCGCCGCACTCCCCTCATCATGCAAACGCAGACCCATCCGCTGGTTTCCCCCGCCGTCGGCACCGAACGCCAGATCACGAGCTTCCACTACGGCCCCCGCGGCGGCAAGAAGGTGTATATCCAGTCGTCGCTGCACGCGGACGAACTGCCCGGCATGCTGGTCGCCACCCTGCTGCGCCGCAAGATCGCCGCGCTCGAGACGGCCGGCAAGCTGCGCGGCGAAGTGGTCATCGTGCCGGTGCCGAACCCGATCGGCCTGTCGCAGCACGTGTTCGGCGATCATCTCGGCCGCTTCGAGCTCGGCTCGATGCAGAACTTCAACCGCAATTTCTACGATCTCGCCGCGCTCGTGCTGCCGCGCATCGAACGCCACCTGACGAACGACGCGCAGCGCAACCTCGCCGCGGTACGTGCCGCGATGCGCGACGCGCTCGACGAGCAGAAGCCGCGCACCGAGCTCGAATCGCAGCGCCTCGCGCTGCAGAAGCTGTCGTTCGACGCCGACATCGTGCTCGACCTGCATTGCGACAGCGATGCCGTGATGCACCTCTACACGAACCCCGATCTGTGGCAAGACGTCGAGCCGCTGTCGCGCTATCTCGATGCGCAGGCGTCGCTGCTCGCGCTGAATTCGGTCGGCAATCCGTTCGACGAGATCCACAGCTTCTGCTGGTCGGACCTGCGCAGCCGGTTCGGCGATCGTTTCCCGATCCCGAACGGCGCGATTTCCGTCACGGTCGAACTGCGCAGCGAGCGCGACGTGTCGTACGAACTCGCGGAGAAGGACTCGCAAGGGATCGTCGAATACCTGACCGAGCGCGGCGTCATCGACGGCACGCCGGCGCCGCTGCCGCCGCTCGCGCATCCGGCCACGCCGCTCGCGGGCACCGATCCGCTCGTCGCGCCGGTGTCGGGCGTGATCGTGTTCCGCACGCCGGTCGGCGCGTGGATCGAGGCCGGCCAGGAAGTGGCCGACATCGTCGATCCGCTGACCGATCGCGTGATCACGCTGAAGAGCAGCGTGTCGGGCGTGCTCTACGCGCGCCAGATCGTGCGCTTCGCGACCGCCGGGATGGAAGTCGCGCGGATCGCCGGCGCCACGCCGATCCGCACCGGGTCGCTGCTGTCGGCCTGAACGGCCTGAGCCGCCGTTACCGCCTGGGCTGCCGGCCCGCGCGCCGCATCACGGCGCGCACCAACGAAATCGCCCGCTTGCGCGGGCGATTTGCTTGTCGGGATGCCCGGCGACGCGGCCGGGCGGCGGCTTGCGCCGATCTTCAGAACGCCGGCACGATCGCGCCGCCGAACTTCTGGTCGATGAACTTGCGCACGTCGTCCGATTCATAGGCCGCGACGAGCTTCTTCACCCACGGCTTGTCCTTGTCCTGCGCGCGTACCGCGATCAGGTTCGCGTACGGCCCGCGCAGGTCCTCGATCGCGATCGCATCCTTCACCGGCGTGAGCCCGGCCTTCACCGCGTAGTCGGTGTTGATCGACGCGGCGTCGAGGTCAGGCAGCGCGCGCGGCAGTTGCGCGGCGTCGAGCTCGACGATCCTGATCTTCTTCGGATTCTCGGCGACGTCGAGCGGCGTCGCATTCACGCCGTTCGTGCCGGCGCCCGCCTTCAGCTTGATCACCCCGTATTTCTGCAGCAACAGCAGCGCGCGGTTGCCGTTGGACGGATCGTTCTGGATCCCGACCTTCGCGCCGGCCGGCAAGTCCTTCAGCGACTTGAGCTTGTTCGAGTAAAAGCCCATCGGCGCCGTGTAGGTCAGCCCGACGTTGATGATCCGGTAGCCGCGCTGCTTGATCTGGCTGTCGAGAAACGGCTGGTGCTGGAAGCCGTTCGCGTCGAGGTCGCCCGAGTCGAGCGCCGCGTTCGGCTGCACGTAGTCGTTGAATTCGATGACCTTGATCGCGAGGCCTTCGCGGGCGGCGACCTTCGTCACCTCGCTCCAGATCTGCGCGTCGGGGCCGCTCATCGTGCCGATCTTCAGCGTCTGCGGGTCGGCGTGCGCGCCGGGTGCGGCAAAGGCCAGCGCCGCGGCAAGCGCGCCGAGGCCGGTCAGGATCAAACGTCGCATGGTGTCCTCTTGTCCCGTGTCGTTGTTGAAGCGCGCATCGTGGCACGGGGCCGGAACAGCACCAACCAAGCTTATTTCATGTGCATATTCCAACTCCCGATCGAATCTCAGGCGGAATCGGTATAACTCCCTGCTATACAACCGGGCAAAATCCAGTGTCGCATCGGCACCACAGATTCGTAATATGACAGTGGCTGTCACATTCATTACGTGGCCCGCCGATAAAGTTGCCGCCGGTCCGTGAAAGCGCCCACAGAGAGCGCCGGAACCGCAACTGGACACGCCATTTATTCGCTCGGAGAATCCTTTGAACAAGAAACTGTTGACCATCGCCATCCTCGCAGCAACGGCCGGCACGGCACACGCGCAAAGCAGCGTGACCCTGTACGGCGTGATCGACGCCGGTATCAGCTACGTGAACCACAGCAAGACCGCAAACGGCGGCAGCGGCAAGATGTTCAAGTACGACGACGGCGTGGCCCAGGGCAGCCGTTGGGGCCTGCGCGGCACCGAAGACCTCGGTGGCGGCCTGAAGGCGATCTTCGTGCTCGAAAACGGCTTCAACAGCGGCAACGGCACGATCGGCCAGGGCGGCGCGATCTTCGGTCGTCAAGCCTACGTCGGCCTGAGCCAGGCTCAGTACGGCACGGTCACGTTCGGCCGCCAGTACTCGTTCTCGACCGACATCCTCGGCTCGAACTACTCGACGGGTGGCAACACGGTCGGTGGTAACTACGCGTACCACGTGAACGACATCGACCAGCTCACGTCGAGCCGCATCAACAACTCGGTGAAGTTCCAGAGCGCGAACTACGCCGGCTTCACGTTCGGCGCGTTGTACGGCTTCTCGAACTCGACCGACTTCGCAGGCGCACCGTCGACGACGACGGGCACCACGACGACTGCCGGTTCGTCGCGTGCATACAGCTTCGGCCTGAACTACGCGAACGGCCCGTTCGCCCTCGGCGCCGCTTACACGGACATCCGCTTCCCGAGCCAGTCGACGCCGGCATTCTCGACGTCGATCGCGAACATCGCGCTGACCAACATCCGCGACCTGCGCACGTACGGCGTCGGCGGCCGCTACGTCTTCGGCCCGGCAACGGCATGGCTGCTGTGGACGCGCACGCAGTTCACCCCGATCGCGAGCGGCGCGTCGGGCACGTTCTACAACGCGTACGAAGCAGGCGTGAAGTACGCGATCACGCCGGCCCTGTCGGCAGCTGCCGGCTACACCTACACGAACGCGACGCAAAGCGGCAACTCGGCGCACTGGAACCAGGGCAACCTGGGCCTCGACTACGCGCTCAGCAAGCGTACGGACGTGTACGGCCTGGTCGTCTACCAGAAGGCGTCGGGCAACAACGTGCAGGCACAGATCGGTTCGAGCACGAGCTACTTCAGCACGTCGGGCAACGGTTCGTCGAACCAGCTCGCCGCTCGCGTCGGTATCCGTCACAAGTTCTAAAGCATCCGCTTAATTCGCGGATCACGACGGCAAGAAGCGCCCCGCTCCACGCGGGGCGCTTTTTTATGTGCTTTTAAGTTTCGCTTAATTCTGGGTTGAGAGGATGCTCTCACCCCCCCTGTTGGCCGCCTGAGCATCGGCGGCTTTTTTTTGACCTACTGCGGCACCGCCATCAACTGCCCACAAGACAGGATCGGAGGCCAGGATGATCGAAGATACCGTTTACAGCCATCTGCACGCGATTCTGACGCGCCAGCATTCGCTTCCGGTCCAGAGTTGCCGCGTGTCGGTGGAAATGCAGCGTCCGTGGGGCCGCCCGTACCGGCTCGTCGAATGGACGATGCATCTCGACGCGCCCGCGCGGCGCCAGATCGTGCCGGCCGAATCGACCGACGAAGAGATCGCCGAGGTCGTCGCGTCGCATGTGCCCGGCCGCCTGTACGGCGACGGCCGGCTGCAGTTCTGACGGCCGCCTTCGTCCCGCTGCTGCCCGCATCGCGGCCGGCCCGCACGCGCCGTGCGGCACTCGGTCTCGTTTGACGCGGCAACGAAGTCTGCTACGCTGCGCGTTTTCGTCCACGCCCCACACGATGGAAAACGCATTCAACGAACGCGGCGTCATGGTCACCCGCAGCGGCCTGTCCGCCGCCGGGCAAGTCTTCCCGCTGCGTGACATCCGCAACGTCGATGTCGTCAAGATCCCGAAGAATCGCCTCGTGCCGTGGCTGATCTCGCTGACCGGTGCGGCCACCGCCATCGCCGGCGGCATCGGCGCATCGAGCGCGGCGCTCGTCGTCGGCGTGATGCTCGCCGTCGTCGGCTATCTCGCCTGGACCACCCAGGACGTCACGTACCGGCTGATGGTCGAGATGCCCGACGGCAAGCGTGAAGCGCTGTCGAGCGTCGACGCCGCGTTCGTCGAGCACGTCGCGCAGGTCGTGCGCGACGCGCGGGCGGCGACGGCCGCCGGCTGAGTCCCGCTGCGTGCGCCGACCACCTACTATTCAATGAGCGGCACGCCGCCGCATCGTTCGAGGAGGTCGGCATGAACCCCCAATCGCTGTCCGGCATGCTGCGCGCGCAGGAACTGCTGCTCGTCTCGATGATCCGCGCGCTTCCGCCCGACGCCCGCAGTGCGCTCGTCGAGCTCTACGCCGAACAGCTCGCGTTCGCCGAACAGGCCGGCTTCGAAGGCCACGGCGATCGCGCGACGCACGATGCGTTCATCGCACATGCGCGCAACCTGCTGATTCGCCTCGAATCGCTCGCCTAGGGCCGGCCCCGGCCCGTGTCTCCCGAATGCTTCCGCGCGCGGCTCGCACGAACCGCGCAGGCAGGCGCTCGCCCGAGCGGCCCGTGGTCCTGCCTTTAGTTAATAATAATTCTCATTTGCACTGATAAAATTATCCGTTTCCTTTCATTTCCAGGAGCGCTCGTTCGGCGGCTCGGCGTTCGCCGAAAGCGGCTTCTCGACCGGCCCGCCCGCGACGGCGTCACGGTACGCAAGCTCAAGCGCTACGACGGATTCGCGTACCGGATCTATGACGGCGTCGATCCGGAGGGAAATGTCTTTCAGGTCATGCAGCTCGATTGAATTGCGACGCGACGCGGGGTGTGCATCCGCGTGCCGCGTCCCCTCAAGCCGCCCCGTCACTCAATGCTCGACGTCCGCGACGCCGAACGTGCGCATCTTCCACCCGAGCCGCACGGCCAGCATCCGCATCGAGAAGCCCGCCGCCAGCGCGACCACCGTCGCGACCCCAGCGTCGATGCCCAGATGCTGGATCCCGACGTAGAGCGTGCCGGTGACGAACGCGACGCTCGCGTACAGTTCCTCGCGCAGGATCAGCGGCATCTCGTTGCACAGCAGGTCGCGCAGCATCCCGCCGCACACGCCGGTGATCGCACCGGCCAGCACGACGATGATCGGCGCGGTGCCCGTCGACGCGCCGATGTCGCAGCCGATGATCGTGAACGCCGCGAGGCCGATCGCGTCGACCGTGACGAACAGCGTCTTCATGCGCGCGACGTGCCGCGCAGCCCACGACGCGACGGTGGCCGCGGCGAGCGTGATCACGAGGTACTCGGGATGCGCGATCCAGCCGAGCGGATAGTGACCGAGCAGCACGTCGCGCACGGTGCCGCCGCCGAGCGCGGTCACCGCGCCGACGAGTGCGAGCCCGAAGCGGTCCATCCCGCGCCGCATGCCCATCAGCGCGCCCGACATCGCTTCCGCGACGATCGCAAGCAGATAAAGCGTATGCATCGCGCGCCTCAGTCTTCGGTACGGAACAGGTCGAGCACGCGTTCGCGCTCGGCCGCATCGACGGCCGCGGGCATCGGCTCGCCGCGCTCGTCGTGATCGTCGTGATCGCCCGACGCCTCGGAAGCCGGCGCACCGCTGCAGGCAAAACGGCTGCGGATGAACGGCGGCACGTCGGCCGTGCACGTGCCGCGGGTGTATTCGGCGTACACGAAATCGCCGTCGACGAGCGCAACGTCCTGCGGCGGCGTCGCATCGACCGGCGTGCGTCCGTCGACGGCCACCTTCATGTTGTCGAGCCAGACCGGCAGCGCAAGCGTCCCGCCGGTCGCGCGTCCCATCGGGCGCGGCGTGTCGTGGCCGAGCCATGCGACCGCGACGATACCCGACGAATAGCCGGCGAACCACACGTCCTTCGAGCCGTTCGACGTGCCGGTCTTGCCGGCCGCGTCGTCGCGGCGCAGTGCGAGCGCGCCGCGCGCGGTGCCGGCGCGCACGACGTCGCGCAGCATGCTGTCCATCACGAACGCGTTGCGCGCCGACACGACGCGCGTGCCTTCCGGCGCCGGCGCGTCGTACAGCGCGCCGCCGTGACGCTGCTGCACCGACAGGATCAGCCGCGGCACCCTCCGCATGCCGCCGTTCGCGAACACGCCGTACGCGCTCGCGAGTTCGAGCGGCGTCACGGCGCCCGCGCCGAGCGCGAGCGGCAGCGACGCCGGATTGCGCGGCGCATCGAAACCGAAGCCCACCGCATGCTGCTGCACGTAGCGCGCGTCGGCCGCCTGCATCAGGCTGACCGCAACGAGATTCTTCGAGCGCACGAGCCCGCGCCGCACCGGGATGAAGCCTTCGTAGCGGTTGCCGAAATTGCGCGGACGCCACGGCCGCGCACCGGTTTCAGCATGCGTGAGCGTGCGCTGTGTGTCGTCGACCAGCACGCCCGGGAAGTAGCCCTTCTCCAGCGCCGCCGAGTAGACGAATGGCTTGAAGCTCGAACCCGGCTGGCGATACGCCTGCAGCGCGTGGTCGAACCCATTGCGGTTGAAATCCGCGCCGCCGACGAGCGCGAGCATGTCGCCCGTCGCCGCATCCAGCGACACGAGCGCGCCTTCGAGCCCGTTGCGCGCATCGCGCTGCGCAGGCTGTCGGCGCAGCGTGCGGTCGAGTGCGGTTTCGGCCGCGCGCTGGTCGCGCATCGAGATCGTCGTCGTCACGTCGAGGCCGAGCGTATAGGCGTCGTCGTGAAAGCGCTCGACCATCATGCGGCGCGCACGCTCCACGACGTACGGCGCCGCAATGATGCCGGGCGGCGGCGTGGTCGCCAGCGCGATCGGCGCGGCGACGGCCGCGCGGTAGGTCGCGTCGTCGAGCTCGCCGAGCGCATGCATGCGGCCGAGCACGTAGTTGCGCCGGGCAGTCGCGCGCGCCGGGTTGACGACCGGGTTGAACGCCGACGGCGCCTTCGGCAGCCCGGCGAGCACGGCCGCCTCGCCCGCGCTCAGCGCGTCGAGCGGCTTGCCGAAATACACGCTCGCGGCCGCCGCGAAGCCATACGCACGCTCGCCGAGATAGATCTGGTTCATGTACAGCTCGAGCAGCTTGTCCTTGCTGTATTCGCGTTCGAGCTTGATGGCCGTCAGGATCTCGGCGAGCTTGCGGCTCAGCACCTTGTCGCGCGTCAGGTAGAAGTTGCGCGCGACCTGCATCGTGATCGTGCTGCCGCCCTGCCCCGGCTGCCCCGTCACGACGTTCGCGAACGTCGCGCGCGCGAGGCCGCCGACATCGATCGCGCCATGCCGGTAGAACTTCGCGTCTTCGGCTGCGAGCAGCGCCTGCCGCATCAGCGGCGGAATGCGTTCGAGCGGCACGAACTCGCGGCGCTCGACGCCGTATTCAGCCAGCAGCTCGCCGCCCCGCGCGAATATCCGCAGCGGCAGCGCGGGCCGATAGACGGCCAGATGTTCGACGGACGGCAGTTGCGTCCAGATGCGATGGATCGTCCATGCGCCGATGCCCGCGCACGCGAGCGTCAGGCCAAGCAGCGCGCCCGCGAGCATGCGCCAGGCACGGCGCGGCGACGCAGGAGGCGGTGCCGGGGGCGGCGGAGGGGTAGCGGTGTGGTCGGTCATGCAGGCTCCTTCTTCAATGCGGCGACAGCGGGCGCTCGAGTGGCGCCCGTCGGTCACGAAAGGCGCGCATTGTCGAAGGGATGCCGGGATACCGGAACATTCTTTAGCCAAAGTTTGGCTGGCTAAATTTTATTTAGGAAAGGATGGGAGACGCCGGTGGCAACCTCTACCGAACCGCATCGCAAACAAAAAAGCCCGCCGGCAGGCACCGGCGGGCTGTTCGATCCGACGCGCGCGACGTTTAGCGCGCGGGGTTCAGCGTCAGGTTCATGTGACGGTTCACATCCTTGTACAGCAGGTAACGGAAACGGCCAGGGCCACCCGAATAGCATGCCTGCGGGCAGAACGCGCGCAGCCACATGAAGTCGCCTGCTTCCACCTCGACCCAGTCCTGGTTCAGGCGATAGACGGCCTTGCCTTCGAGCACGTACAGGCCATGCTCCATCACGTGCGTCTCGGCGAACGGAATCACGCCGCCCGGCTCGAACGTCACGATGTTCACGTGCATGTCGTGACGCATGTCGCTCATGTCGACGAAGCGCGTCGTCACCCATGCGCCGTTGGTGCCCGGCATCGGGATCGGCTCGACGTCCTGCTCGTTGGTCACGAACGCTTCCGGCAGCGGAATGCCGTCGACGACCTGGTAGTGCTTGCGGACCCAGTGGAAACGCACGGCGGCATCGCTGACGTTGTGCAGCGTCCAGTCGGCGCCCGGCGGAATGAATGCGTAGCCGCCCGGCTTCAGCGTGTGCTTGTTGCCCTGCAGCGTCAGCTCGGCCTCGCCTTCGACGACGAACAGCACGGCTTCGGCGTTCCTGTCCTGCTCCGGCTTGTCGCTGCCGCCGCCCGGGTTCACTTCGACGATGTACTGCGAGAAGGTCTCGGCGAAACCCGACAGCGGACGCGCGATCACCCACAGGCGCGTGTTGGTCCAGAACGGCAGCCAGCTCGTGACGATGTCGCGCATCACTCCCTTCGGAATAACCGCGTACGCCTCGGTGAACATCGCGCGATCGGTCAGCAGATCGGTCTGCGGCGGGTGGCCGCCATGCGGCGCGTAATACGTTGTCTTAGACATAAAGCATCCAGGCAATGGGTTGGTCCGGCCCCGGGGATCAACGGCAGCCGCGGCATCATGCGCGTGGGGCACGCATGCGGCGGCGGAACATCGTTGCCGGGGTGGCTTGAAAGCGCGGGCGCCTTCGTTCGGTCGGCCAGGCTTCGCGACGGGTCCGTCCGGTTCAGCGGGCGGGGCGACCCATGCTTGTGGGTCCGGCGGCCGGGCCGCGGACACTCGGGTCATGCGGCGGGGCACGGGGGACGGCACGGTTCGATTCCGTACGCGGGCAGCGTTGACGATAGCGAAGACGATCCTGATCGACCAATTAAATGTTGCGATGACATCCATTCGATTTCCCACTACCCGCCCGCGCCCGCGACGGCCGGAGGACGCGTGTCACGAGCAGCCCGCGCATCAGGGAAATCCTGATGGCCGGATGGATTTCAACGGCTCGCTGGAACGATGCCGGTGACGCGTCCGAGCGCGTCGAACGTAGCCATCGAGGCTCCGTCGCGATACACGCGGTTACGCAAATGAAGGATGACCCGGACGATCGACGCGCGCGTGGCGACAGACCGCCGCGTACGGACCACGCGCGATGATCCGGCCGCGCTCGGCCGGCGTGTCGACAACGAGACGAATGGCGTGAGCCGACCCTGCCCGAGTGCAGTTCAATGCAACTGGCGATGTCGTCGATCAGCGGGAGAGGTGCAGCGGGAGGGAGCGTGCCGGCCCGTCGAGCGGGGCTGGGCAGGGATTGCTGAAGGGGGTGAAACTCGCCGGACTTGCCGGACTTGCCGGACTTGCCGGACTTGCCGGCGATGGCGGCCCGGCTGAGGCCGCCGGGCCGGCGGTCGGATCGGGTGCCGATGCGTCGGGCGCGCCGGTGCGCAAGCTGCGCACCGTGCCGCGCCCGCGGCAATCAGTCCCAGTCGCGGTGATGGCGATGCTTGTGGTGATGATAACCGCGATCGCCACGATCGCCACGGTCGTACGAGTTGCGCGACAGGTTGCCGCCGAGCGCCGCGCCGGCGCCGCCGCCGACGGCCGCGCCCAGCAGGCCGCCCGTGCGGCCGCCCATCGCGTTGCCTGCCGCGGTACCCGCGCCGCCACCGAGGGCGCCGCCGATGATCGCACCGGTGCGTTCGCGACGGTTCGACGTCACCGCGCCACCCGCGCCGCCGCCGATCGCGCCGCCGATCACGGAGCCCGTGCTGCCGCCGACTGCGCCGCCGACCGCTGCGCCGGCGACCCCGCCGAGCGCGCCGCCGAGCGCGTTGTTCATGTCACCGGCCAATGCCGGCACTGCGGTCGCGCCGGTCAGCACGGCAACGACGAGAGCGGGGGCGATTTTCTTCCACATTCCCGTATTCTTCCTTGTTCGCAATCTGGTTATTGAAGGTCCGCTCGATACGACGATCTGAATCGATCGACGTCGACTCCGGCATTGTGCCGAATCCCGGACCAATTCATTTCAATGAGCTTGCGGCGAAGAATAGCACCGCTCGAGCCTCCTTGCCGTCGACATTCTGGTAACAAGTTGTTTACCGAAACAGGGCCCGAAAATCTCGGCGGAAACCCGTGCGAAGCCTGCCGGCAAAGGCTCCGGCCGGGGTCCGGCCCCGCGGAATCACGACCCGGAACGCGCCCGCGCCGCGCGTTCGGACACACGTGGCAACACATCGGGCGAGCGGCGCGCGCCGGGCCGGCGCGACCCGGCCGTTCAGGCGCCATGGAGGGTCAGTACACGCCGGGAAGCAGCCGCCAGGTATGCGCGCAATACGCGTCGTATTCGGCGCCGAATTGTGCGCGCAGCAGCGCTTCCTCGGAACGGATGCGGGCGACGAGCGGCACCATCGTCAGCGCGACGAGCAGCAGCCCGACGCCCGAGCGGAACGCGAACGCCCAGCCGATCGAATTGACCACCAGGCCGAGATAGCTCGGATTGCGGATGCGGCGGTAGATGCCGCCTGTCACGAGCGTGTGACCCGGCTGGATCGCGACGAGCCCGCTGAAACGCTTGCCGAGCACGAACACGGGCCAGATGCGCAGCACCCCGCCCGCGACAAACAGCACGACGCCGATCCAGCGCACCGTGTCGCCGCCGAAGGTCCACACCTCGAGCCGGTCGGTCAGCGCGGGCAGATAGGCCTGCAGGAAGCCGCTCGCCGCGAATGCCGCGAGCACCCAGCGGTTGTCGCGGTTCTCGCGTTCGCCGGCGCTCAGGTTGCCTTCGGTAAACAGCGCGGCGACGGCCAGCGCGAGCGTCGCGACGACGATCACGGTCAGTTGCGGATGCGAGAAGAATGCGGCGAACCCGCCGATGCCGAGCACGGCGAGCCCGAGATAGACGAGCGTGGAGACGCTCGACACGATTGCGACCTTGCGCGTCACGGCCATGGCTGCCTCGCCGGGGTGGGCTTTCCTGTGAAGTATAGGAACCCGGGCGAGCGATGCGCACCCGCGCCGTCATGCGACGCGCGCGTCGTCCCTGCGGGAAGCGGCGGCAGCGCGTCGAGCGACGCGGCCTGGCGACCCGCGGGCTCAGCCCGCGCGCGCCGCGTACTCAGCGGATGCGGAAGTTGCCGCCGATCCCGACACTGACGGGCGGGGCGTAATACGCGGGCGCATAGCCGTAGTAGGCCGGTGCGGGTGCGTAGCCGTAAGGCGGCGCGACGTAGCAGCCGGACAGACCGGCGATCAGCGCAAACGTGATGAGAACTTTGTACATGGCTCGATTCCCGGCGAAGAGGACACATGGCACCTTGCGAAGGCCGTGCCGCCGCGACCTGCGATGGCCGGCACGAAGGGGCGATCCGCCCTTCCTGTCGCTCGATGAAGCAATGCGCGGAGTCTAGCGCCGGGGCCGCCGGGCCGAGTTTCGCGAGCGGTTACACGTGTTACCTGGTGTGACCGCCGAAACAGGCTCCCACAGTGCGGCGGCACGCGTGCGCTGCCGCCGGTCTGCGCCGCGGGTCATGCACGCGTTACACGAAACGGGCGCGGATCCGCTGCGCGACCGACTCGAGCGTCGCCGAATCGACGATGTCGCGCGCGTGCATGCGCAGTTCGACGCCTTCCCAGCGCGGGATCACGTGGAAGTGCACGTGCGGGACCGTCTGGCCCGCCGCCGCGCCGTTGAACTGGCCGATGAACACGCCGTCCGGCCCGAGCGCCGCGCGCACGGCCGCCGCGACGCGCTGCGTCATGCGGATGCCGGCCGCGGCTGCGTCGCCGGACAACTCGAAGATCTGCGCGGCCGGCTCCTTCGGGATCACGAGCACGTGACCGTCGGCCTGCGGCATGAGATCCATGATCGCGAGGGTCGCGTCGTCTTCGGCGACCTTCACGCACGGCAGTTCGCCGCGCAGGATCCTGGCGAACGGGTTGTTGTTGTCATAGGACATGGCGTGTTCCGTTTTTTCCGGTTGCGGTTTGACTGGGAGCGATGCCGGACGATTATCGGCCGACGACGGGTCCGATTTCAACTTGTCAGGCCGTGTCGCCATTGCGACGAACAATGCGTGCCGGCGCGCATGCAACAGGCGTAACGGGATGGAATATGCAGCCGCCGTCATGCGTTTACTTCGAGCGTGGGTTCGCGTTGCACGATCGCGAACCCGCGCCGGACACCCGTCGGCTGCGCAGGCCGGCAGCCGGGATGACTGATCGCGATCATCAACCGGAGTCATGCCATGGACCCTCTCCCCTCCTGTCGTTCACCCGCCCCGCCCGTCTTCGCCGCTCAGCCGCCGGTCTTCGCGCACGCCGGTCGCACGCTTGCGCGCACGCTATGCCGCGCGGCTTGCGGCGCCGGGCTGGTCGCCTTGTCGTCGGCTTTCGCGTGGGCCGGCGGCAGCGACTCCATCCTGCCGGTCTCGGCGGTCACCGCGTCGACCGTGCCCGCCAATGGCGATGTCAATCCGTACGGCATCGCGTTCGTACCGCGCGGCGTGCCGAGCTGGGGCACGCTGAAACCGGGCGACGTCGTCGTGTCCAACTTCAACGCGGCGTCGAACGCGCAAGGCACCGGCACGACGGTCGTGAAGCTGTCGCCCGGCAAAACGCCGACGACGTTCTTCCAGGGCAGCAATCTCGGCCTGACGACCGCGCTCACGGTACTGCGCAGCGGCTTCGTGCTGGTCGGCAACGTCCCCGCGCCGGACGGCAAGACCGTGGTCGCCCCGGGCTCGCTGCTCGTCATCGGTCCGCAAGGCAATCTCGTCACGCAGTTGTCCAGCGGCACCCTGCTCGACGGGCCGTGGGACATGACCGTGATCGACCGCAGCCCGCGCGTGACCGCGTTCGTGTCGAACGTACTGAGCGGGACGGTCGCACGGATCGAGCTGGCGATCGGCGACGACGGCGTCAGGATGCTGTCGAGCTCGCGCATCATCGCATCGGGCTACGTGAACCGGACCGATCAGAACGCGCTCGTCGTCGGCCCGACCGGCCTCGCGTACGACCCGAACATAGACGTCCTGTATGTCGCCTCCACCGGCGACAACGCGGTGTTCGCGATCCAGAACGCCGCGTCGACGAATCGCGACGGCGGCCGCGGACGGATGATCTACTCCGACGCGGGGCACCTGCACGGCCCGCTCGCGCTGGCGCTCGCGCCGAACGGCCATCTCGTGACCGCGAATGGCGACGCGGTCAACCCCGACCCGCTGCAGCCGAGCGAGATCGTCGAATTCACGGTCGACGGGCGCTTCGTCGCGCAGATGCAGGTCGATTCCGTGCCGGGGGCGGCCTTCGGGCTCGCGTTCGGGCAAGGCAGCAAGGGCCAGCCGGAATTTGCGGCCGTCGACGACAACACGAATACCGCGACGGTCTGGACCCTGCGTTCGGACAACAACAACGCACAATGACGCACCTCGCGAACGGGCCGCATGCGGCCCGTTCGAACCTGCGCGATCGACACATGCGATTCGCAGACGCCGGGCAACATGCCGCCTGATCGACGCCGCCCGGCGTCGCCAGCCCCCGCGATTGCCACCGCTTGCCCGAACCTGCGACACTGCCGGATCGTTGCCGGCCGGCACGCCACCGAGGACGCTCGCGCATGACGATCCCCTTCAAATCGCTGATCCTGCGCGGTACCGCAGTCGCGCTCGTCGCCGCGGTCGGCTACACCGGCTACATGCTGTCGCGGCTGGCACCGATCGCGACGGGCTATGCCGCGAAGGCACTGTGTTCCGGCGTGTTCGTTTCGGGCCGTCCGGCCGCGTCGGTGATCGACGTCGACATCATGGCCGGCGTGCATCCGCTGCTGAAACTGGTGCGCCCGTCGCTCGATCCCGAGCACCATCGCGCGGTCGCGACCTTCGCCGGCTTCGCGCAACGCGAGGCTGACTTCCGGCCCGGGCTCGGCTGCACGCTCGCGCTGGGGCCGTCGCCCGGCGTGCTGCCGGCCGCGCTGCCGCCCGACGCCGATCCGCCGGCCGCACAAGCGGCAGCGGCCGTACCGCCCGCCGCCATCGACGCCAGCAAGCTGCAGACCGCGCTCGACCGCGCATTCGACGAACCCGATCCGGCGCGGCCGCGGCGCACGCGCGCGGTCGTCGTGATGTGGCGCGGCCAGGTGATCGCCGAACGGTATGCGCCCGGCTTCACGGCCGACACGCCGCTGCCCGGCTGGTCGATGACGAAGACCGTTACGGCCGCGCTGGTCGGCATGCTGGTCGCGCAGCACAAGCTGTCGCCGGATTCGTCGGCGCTGCTGCCCGAATGGCGCGGCGGCGGCGATCCGCGCGCGGCGATCACGCTAGACGAGCTGCTGCGGATGACGAGCGGCCTGCAATTCAACGAGGACTACGACGATCCGCTGTCCGACGTCGCCGTGATGCTGTTCACGCAGCCCGACACCGCACGCTTCGCGTCGGCCAAGCCGCTCGCCGCGACGCCCGGCACCCGATGGCATTACTCGAGCGGCACGAGCGCGATCGTCGCGCGCGTGATGCGCGAAGCGATGGGCGGCACCGAGGACGACTACCTCGCGTTTCCGCGCCGCGCGCTGTTCGCGCCGCTCGGGATGCGCAGCGCGGTGTTCGAGCCCGATGCGGCCGGCACGCTCGGCAGTGCGTCGTTCATGTATGCGAGCGCGCGCGACTGGGCGCGCTTCGGGCAGTTGCTGCTGCAGGACGGCAGGTGGAACGGGCAGCGGCTGCTGCCGGAGGGCTGGGTGCGCTACCTGACGCGCGCGACGCCGCTATCGACGCGGAAAGAATTCGGCGCGCAGCTGTGGGTCAAGGTGCCGGAGCCGTTCAACGATCGCGATCCGCAGGCGCGCGCGATGCCGGCCGACGCGTTTCATGCGGTCGGCCATGAAGGGCAGTTCGTGAGCGTGGTGCCGAGCCGCGAGCTGGTGGTCGTGCGGCTCGGGCTGTCGCGGCCGGAATCCGCGTGGAATCACGAGGCGTTTCTCGCGCGCGTGCTCGACGCCGTGCCGGCATCCGGCACGTGACGGCCGCAACACGGCGGCAGCACGGCCGCAGCGCGGCGGCAGCCGTCACGCCGCCGCGCTGCGCACGACATCGGGTGCGTTACGGGTTCGCGCTGCCCGCGTACTGCTGGAAGCCGTCGCGCGTCGCGAGACGGTCGAGATAGCGCTTGACCGCCGGGAAATCGGGATGCTCGAACGGCGTGCCGAACCAGCGGTTCACCGACAGGCCGATCGGAATGTCGGCGAGCGTGAAGTGATCGCCGGCCACGAACGCGCCGGTCGCCTCGAGCTGCGCGTTCAGCACCTGCATGTGTTTCGTCCAGCCCGCGATCGACTGCGCGATCGCCGCTGGGTCCTGGTGATCGGGCGACTTGCGCACGAGGCCGAGGAACGCGCCGACCCACGAGCGGTTCAGGTCCGACGCCTGCCAGTCGATCCACTGATCGACCCGTGCGCGCGCCTGCGGCTCGGCCGGATAAAGCGCGTCGCCGCCGTAGCGGTTCGCGAGGTAGCGGATGATCGTGTTCGATTCCCAGAGCACGAAGTCGTCGTCCTTGATGACCGGCACGAGGCCATTCGGATTCAGCGCGAGATAGGTCGGGTCATTGGTCGTGCGAAAGCCCGCGCCCCAGTCTTCCTGTTCGAACGGCAGGTTCAGTTCGGTGCACAGCCAAAGCACCTTGCGGACGTTGATGGACGGGATCTTGCCGAGGATGTGCAGCATGCAGGCTCCTTTGTGAGGTCGGATGCGGAGCGTTCGGGACGCACGGCACGTCCTGAACGCGTTCACGCCGAATTTATACACGAGCGCGCGGCAAACGGCAGGCCGAGTGTGCGAAATCGGCGTGCGGCCGATTCATCGAGTCACGCAGCGCGGGCTCGGCCGCCGGGAACCGGAACATGAATCCGTCCTGATGCAGCCGCGCCGGCATCACCCGCTGCCCGTCCAGCAGCAGTTCCGCCATCTCGCCCATCGCCACGCGCAGCGGCGCGGCCGGCACGTGCAGCCAGGCCGGGCGGCGCAGCACCTTCGCCACGATCTGGACGAACTCGCGCTGGGTCAATGGCGTGGGCGCGACCGCGTTGTAGACACCGTGCATGCGCCGAGTCGACATCGCGGTCGCGATGATCCGCAGCACGTCGTCCCGGTGAATCCAGCTCAGCACCTGCGCGCCGTCGCCGAATCGGCCGCCCATCCCGAAGTAATGCGGCAACAGCATCGGGCGCAACGCACCGCCGGGGCCGAACACGATGCCCAGCCGCAGCACCACCGCGCGGACTCCATGGCGCTCGAGCGGTTGCGCGGACTGCTCCCACTGCCGGCACAGCTCGGACATGAAACCGGTGCCGGCGCTGCTCCCCTCGTCGAGCCGTTCGTCGCCCGGCCGCACGCCGTAGTAGCCGATCGCGGATGCCTGGATCCATGTGCGCGGCTTGACCTCGGCGGTGTCGACCCAGCGCATCAGCGACTGCGTGACGCCGACGCGGCTGGCAAGCAGCAAGGCCTGCCGGCGCTTGCTCCAGCGCGCACCCAGCACCGGCGCGCCCGCGAGATTGACGACCGTGTCGAAACGCTCGTGCGGCTGCAACTGTTCGACGGACGTCACGCTGCGCACGCGGCCATGAAACAGGTACGCCGCGCGTAGCGGATCGCGCGCCAGCAACGTGACCGTATGCCCTGCATCGAGCAGCTGGTTCACGAGGGTTTCACCGATAAAGCCGGTCCCGCCGGTGACCAGCACGGTGCCGGGTGGCAGCTCCGCGAACGGATTGGCGACCGGCGCGCGCCGCGCGATGCGGCATGCGGCGATCGCGTCGCGCAGACCCGATACCGTCACGCCGACGGCAAACACGCTGAGCAGCCAGCCGCGCCAGCCGAGGTCGAGTGCCCGCAGCGCGGTCGGTTCGTGCGCCCACGCGGCCAGCTGCATCGCGATCATCCCGAACAGCGCGCCGCCGTTGACGGCCAGCAGCGTGTGCAGCACGCGCTCGGTCGCCGGCAGCTTGCGGCTCTGGTCCTCGACGACGAAATCCCACAACGTGAGCACCACTTCGACGAGTAACACGGCCGCGAGGGCCGCGACCCAGGCACCGTGAAAGGCGACGTTCGCGATCGACGCGAACACGAGACCGTACAGCACGGAACGCACCGCATGTATCGCCAGCTCGAGCCGCGCGCGCGGGCGGTGCGGCAGGTCCTGCGTGAGTTCGTGGTGATAAAGCGTATCGAATGCGCCCATCGCACCCTGCACGATCAGCAGGTCGAGCGCCCAGTCGAAAGCAGGCAAGGTGTTCATACTGTATCCCTCCTCCACAGCCAGACCAGCGGCGGCACCATCGCGACGAGCGCGGCAACATCGATCGCCACGTGGCGCCATACCTGCGCCTGCAACGACAACAGCATGTCCTGCGGCGCCCAGATCAACAGTCCGGCCAGCAGCCATCCCCACACTTCGCGCCTGCGCAGCCGGTTACCGAGGTGGACGAGCGCCAGCATCCAGACCGACGCGCATTGGACCGTCGCGCCGATCAAGGCCATCCACCAGATCTGCTGGGCACGCGCCTCCACGGGCGCCGCGCCTGCCCAGAAATGCAGCTCGACGCCGCGGTGATACGCGTCGAGCCACGCCGCGCCGGCGCCCCACGGAACGGCCGCGCCGACGAGCAGGTGCACGATCGCCGCGCCGTACATCCAGCGCACCACGGTGCGGCGCGCGCGGTCGCCCACGGACCGCTCCGCCCCCGCGCCGTCGGCAGACTCGCCCAACCCGCACGCCGCCCCGTCGCATCGTGCTGGCGCGCGATGGCCGAGCCAGCGCGAAACCGCATGCCGGTTGCGTGCGAAGCGACGATATAGCGGCGCGAGCGCCTTGCGCATGGCCGGGACGCGAAGCAGCCACACGGGCCAGCGGCGCCCGACCAGCGTATAGGCTGCCAGGATGCCGTCCACGCCGGTCAGCATGCGTCCGTCGGGCAAGCGCGCGTGCAGCTCGCGATTCAGTGCGGACAGGTCGACGCCCAGCGGCGCCGGATCGAAGCCCGGCTCGGCGATATCGACGAAAGCCAGCCGGTGTCGCGCGTCCCGGGCCCCGAGACGCCGTATTTGCGCGACACACAACGGACACCGTCCGTCGAAGTACAGCACCAGTTCATTTGATCTCATGATTTGCACTCCTTCTTTTTATCGCCAGCATCGTGAAACGATCGATCGACTGCGTTCGACTGCGCCGCACCGCCATTCCCGTATGGCGGCGGCGCACTTACATCGGCTTGACCACCATCAGGAAATAGACGGCCAGCATCGCGACGAACGCGGGATAACCGAGCAGCTCCCAGCGCTTCGCATAGCGCCAGTACCGTTGCGGCAACGCGGCGGCGCCGTTCACGTGCGCGAGCTTCGCCATCGCAGCCAGTTCGAGCTGCAGCCAGACGACTGGCAGCCAGCACGCGCCGGCGATCGCGTACAGCACGATCGACGCGACGAGCCACGGCGTATGCCACGGCCAGCCGGCCGTGTGCGCGAGCCACAGCCCGGACGCCGGCTGGAAGATCACGGCCGGCGTCGTGAACCACCAGTCCGCGCGCACCACGAGCCGCGACACGGCCGCGATCGCGGGCACCGAGCGCGTGCGGTTCGCGAAGAACAGGTAGAACGCGGTGCCGAATCCCGTGCCGACCAGCAGCACCGAGGACAGGATATGAAGCGCCTTGATGACGAGATAGGTATTCATGCGTGTTCTTCTTCTGAAAACAGGATCGACAGGATCGCGAGAATCGGCACGTTCTTGAGCACGGGGCCGAACGGTTCGGCCAGCAGGCCGGGCATCGTGACCGCGATGACGGCCGAATACGCGACGATCAGCGCGCCTTGCGCGACCCACAGGCGCCGCGACGGCGCGGCGACGGTCGCGATGCCGAACGCGAAGTCCAGCGCGCTGGCCGCGTAGAGCGCGATCAGCGCGGGCAGCCCCGTCAGGTGCGCATGGGCGAGCAGCGCGAGGCTCGCTTGCAGCGGATGGATGAATGCGCTGGCGATCGCCGTCCAGATCCAGACGATCGCGAGTGCACCCAGCAGCAACGGGTGCTGCCACATCGCGAGCGCGTCGCGCCGCAGCGCGGTGGCGTCAGCGCCGATGAACCCGCCGACGCCGCGCGGCGGCCGGCCGAGCACTGCCGTGGCAGCCGCCGGATCGCCGGTGTTCCCGCCGCGCAGCATCGTCCATGTGTCGCGTGTGAACATCGCGCCGGGCAGCATGCCGAGCAGCACGGCCGCCGCGCCGGCCAGCGGGCCCGGCAGCGTCACGCAGGCGGCCGGCGGAAACCCCAGCGCGGCGCGGTAGCGAGCCAGCATCTCGCGGTATTCGACCTCGTCGTTGCCGACCACGTCGATCACGTCGATCACCGGGCTACCGGCCGCCGGCGCATCGACGCACCGCGCGACGACTTCCGCGAGATCGTCGACATGCACGGGGCGCAGCCGCTGATGACCGCCCGCCGGCAGGACCTGCACGGGCAGGCTCGCGAGCATCCGGAACAAACGCGCCGACGCGCCGGCCGTGCCGTAGACGAGCGCGGGACGCACGATCCGGCAATCGATCGGCAGCGTCTGCAGAAAGCGGTCGGCTGCGTGCTTGCCGGTGAAGTACCGCGTATCGCCACGCTCGACACCGAGCGCCGAGATCTGGATCACGCGCCGCACCCGCGCGCGGCAGCACGCGGTGAAGAGCGCGCACGGCGCGGCACGATGCACCGCGTCGAGCGTCGCGCCGCGTTGCTCGGCGAGGATGCCGACCGCATTGATCACGACGTCGACACCGTCCAGCCGCACCCGCCACGCTTGCGGATCGACATCCTTCGCGAAGTCCATCGCGACGTCGCGCGGACCGGCCGCATGACGTACGCCGCGCAGCACACGATGGCCGCCGGCTTCGAGTTGCGCACACAGGGCCCGCCCGATGAAACCGTTCGCGCCGCAGACGAGGACGGTCATGCTGCGCGCGCCGGTGCGATCGTGCTGGCAGGTCGACGACAAGGCTGCGTTCACTTTCATCCTCTATTTACAGTTATTTCTGTAATGACAGAAATATCAACTCCGAAAAAAGCGGGCTGTCTGCCCGCACTTCCGCTACCGCTTACTTCGACGGCTTGCGCCTGACCGTCTGGCTGATCTTCGCGCCGATGCCGAGCGCCTTCATCAGCGTATCGGGCTTGAGCCGCAGCATCTCGTCCGACCAGGTCGTCAGCGTCTCGACGAACGCCAGCGTGTCGCGGATGCGCTGTTCGGTCTCGCGGTTCTCGTTGGCGATCTCCGGATTCGTCAGGCAATCGCGCAGCACCGTGAGCGTCGGCTCGATCTCGCGTTGTCGCCGTCCTTCGACGATCAGCTTGAACAACTCCCAGATGTCGGTCGACGTCTCGAAGTGGTCACGGCGGTCGCCGAGCACATGCACGACCTTCGCGAGCCGCCACGCCTGCAACTCCTTCAGGCTCGTGCTGACGTTGGAGCGTGCGACGTTGAGCGTCTCGGCGATCTCGTCGGCCGCGATCGGCCGGCCGGCCAGGTAAAGCAGCGCGTGAATCTGCGAGACGGTGCGGTTGACGCCCCACCGCGAGCCCATTTCGCCCCAGTGGAGAATGAATCGTTCGGCAATCGGTGTGAGTTCCATGTCGTGAAATCTAGTTATTTCAGTTATTTCTGTCAAGAGAGAAATAACTGGGCGATCCGGCACCTTCCGGCCGCGCCCGCCCGCGATCGCCCGCTTCCTTTACAATGCGCGGGATTTTTCCGATTTCAGGCCGTCCCCGCCTTTCTCACTAGAGGTTTCCATGATCATCAAACCGCGCGTGCGTGGCTTCATCTGCGTGACGACTCATCCGGTCGGCTGCGAAGCCAACGTCAAGGAACAGATCGACTACGTGACTTCGCACGGCCCGATCGCCAACGGCCCGAAGAAGGTGCTCGTGATCGGCGCGTCGACCGGCTACGGCCTCGCCGCCCGGATCTCGGCCGCATTCGGCTCGGGCGCGGACACGCTGGGCGTGTTCTTCGAGCGCGCCGGCAGCGAAACGAAACCCGGTACGGCCGGCTGGTACAACAGCGCCGCGTTCGAGAAATTCGCCGCGGAAAAGGGGCTCTATGCGCGCAGCATCAACGGCGACGCATTCTCCGACAAGGTCAAGCAGATCACGATCGACACCATCAAGCAGGATCTCGGCAAGGTCGATCTGGTCGTCTACAGCCTCGCGGCACCGCGCCGCACGCATCCGAAGACGGGCGAAACGATCAGCTCGACGCTCAAGCCGGTCGGCAAGTCGGTCACGTTCCGCGGCCTCGACACCGACAAGGAAGTGATCCGCGAAGTGTCGCTCGAGCCGGCGACGCAGGAAGAGATCGACGGCACCGTCGCCGTGATGGGCGGCGAGGACTGGCAGATGTGGATCGACGCGCTCGATGAAGCCGGCGTGCTGGCCGACGGCGCGAAGACGACCGCGTTCACGTATCTCGGCGAGCAGATCACGCACGACATCTACTGGAACGGCTCGATCGGCGAAGCGAAGAAGGACCTCGACAAGAAAGTGCTGTCGATCCGCGACAAGCTGGCCGCGCACGGCGGCGATGCCCGCGTGTCGGTGCTGAAGGCGGTCGTCACGCAGGCGAGCTCGGCAATCCCGATGATGCCGCTCTACCTGTCGCTGCTGTTCAAGGTGATGAAGGAAACCGGCACGCACGAAGGCTGCATCGAACAGGTGTACGGGCTCCTGAAGGACAGCCTGTACGGCGCGACGCCGCACATCGACGAAGAAGGCCGTCTGCGCGCGGACTACAAGGAGCTCGATCCGCAAGTGCAGGGCAAGGTCGTCGCGATGTGGGACAAGGTCACGAACGACAACCTGTACGAGATGACCGACTTCGCCGGCTACAAGACCGAGTTCCTGCGCCTGTTCGGCTTCGAGATCGCCGGCGTCGACTACGACGCGGACGTCAACCCGGACGTGAAGATCCCGGGCATCATCGACACCACGGCCTGACGACGGCCAGGCCCGCCGCGCGCACGCGCGGGCGGCGGGCCGTCTTCCGCAGCAGGCGACGTCAGAGCGGCGTCGCCTCGTCCAGATACACGCCGGCCGACAGCGTGGCCTTCACCTGCCGAGTGAAGTCGTCGGTGGACACCTCCTCCGCACCGGATTCGATCGCGTCGTACGCCTGGCGCACGACGTCGGCCGGCGTCGCCTTGGGCACCTCGAGGCCGCGCGTCAGGTCCGTATCGATGAAGCCGGCATGCAGCCCGACCACCTGCGTGCGCTGCTCGCGCAGCGAATGCCGCAGCCCGTTGGTCAGCGCCCACGCAGCCGATTTCGACACGCCGTAGCCCGACAGGATCGGCCGGTTCACCCAGCTCGCAACCGACAGCACGTTCAGGATCGCGCCGCCGCCGTGGCTGGCGAGCGTTCCCGCGAACGCGCGCGACATCGCCAGCATCCCGAACACGTTGGTTTCGAGATGATCGCGCAATGCGTCGACCGCGCCGTCGTCGGTCAGGCTGCCGAGACGGGCGATACCCGCGTTGTTGATCAGCAGCGTGACGTCGCGCGCCGCGTCGGCGGCCGCGGCCACTGCCGCCGGATCGGTCACGTCGAGCTTCACGGGCACCACGCCCGGCAGCGTCACGCTGGCCGGATCGCGCGCGCCCGCATAGACCTTCCGCGCGCCACGTTCGAGCGCCTGCTTCGCGAACTCGAGGCCAAGCCCGCGGTTCGCGCCCGTGACGAATACCACTGCACCTTCGATCTTCATGACCATTCCTTTCGGATAGTGAATCCCGCTCGCGCCGGTTCGCCGCGCGCTCGGGATCCGGTGAAAAACCACGCTGCCATCGCGTACCGAACCGTTGCACCGCCGGCGCCGGAAGCCGGGCCGCCCCGCTGCCCGCGCCCCGCGGCGCCAAAGACCGGCGCCGACGTCCACCCGTGCCGCGCCGGTCGCTTCGCTTGGTTCGCGAAGTCGGCTACACTTGATGTCAATGTCGATCACCATCGTCTTTGCGTTGCATTGTGTCAGCGCGATTTCAACGCGTCAATGGTGATCGCCATTGTGTTTTCCAATCGACGTAATTGCCGGAATGAGGGAGGGATCGATGGGCGTCTCGAGACAACAGGCTGCCGAAAACCGCAACGCGATCGTCGCGGCAGCCGAGCGGCTGTTCCGGGTGCGCGGCGTCGACGCCGTCGGGCTGACGGAGCTGATGAAGGAAGCCGGCTTCACGCAGGGCGGCTTCTACAACCACTTCAAATCGAAGGACGCGCTGGTCGCCGCGGTGATGGAGAAGGCGATGCAGGACCGCGCGGATTCGCCGAACGCCGGCAGCGTCGCGAACCAGGTGACGGCCTACCTGTCGAGCGCGCATCGCGACAACGTCGAAGCCGGGTGCCCGTTGTCCGGCTTCGCGGGCGACGCGCCGCGCCTGACCGACGCCGCGCGCGCCTGCTACGCGCACGGCGTCGCCGCGTATCTCGACCGGCTGGAACGAATGGTGGCCGCCGAAGGCTCGGCCGCGGCAGACACGCGCCGCGATGCGATCGCCGTGTTCAGCCAGATGGTCGGCGCGCTCGTGCTGTCGCGCGCGCTCGCCGGCACCGATCCGGCGCTGGCCGACGAGATCCTCGACGCAGGGCGCCACACGCTCGCCGGGCAGCCCGACGATCCGGCCGTGCCGGCGTAGCGGCACGACGCCGCACGATCCCGGGCTCGAGAACCCGGGCGAAACGGCGCCTGCGACACTCAGGCGTCAGTCGCACCCGATCGCTATTTCACGGCCCGTGCCGCGTCCCACAGCGGCTGCTGGCCCAGCGCGGCATGCCACGCTGAGAATTGCGTGCGCCACGCCTCGAACGGCTCCTTCAGCGGATGACGCGGATCGTCGCTGAGCGAATAGGCCATCCCCTCGATCAGCCAACGCGGCTTGGTCGCGACCGCGAGGTTGCCGAGCACTTCGGCCTGACGGTGATGGATCAGCTCGTGGGCGAGAAAGTAGGTCTGCCAGCCGCGCGGCGCGACGACCACGCCAAAATCCCCGAGCGTCAGTGCCGCGCGTTCGCCGAGACCGAACTTGTCGGCACACTCGCGCGTCGAGCAGAACACCACGCGCGGGGCGTCGCGAAACGGGCCCACGGCCGCCGCCGCGCGCGCATAGCCGTCGCGATAGAGCTGCTGCGCGGCGCCGAACTTCGCGGCATCGTCCGTGCAGATGTCCGCGCTCGGGCATGACACGCCGGGGAGCAGCGCGGGCGCGACGACGCGCAGCGGCTTGACGAGCGCATACGCGGCGATCGGCAGCGCGACGAGCAGGCCCGTGAAGGCAAAGGCGACATGGGAGCGTTTCATCGAGGCGGCGATTCCGTTGGCGTTCCGGGGCGATATCCAGCGTCACTATATCGGACCGGAACACCCGCAGCGCGACTTTTCATGCTGTCGCGAGCGCCGCCATCCGCCCCGGATCAGGCCGCCCGCCCGTAGCCCGCGTCGCCGGCCCCGGCGCCCCAGCGACTCCAGCGAATGCCCGCCCACAGAATCGCGAGGCTGCATACGAGCAGGATTGCCTCGATCAGCATCGCATCGACATGCCAGTACCGCGACAGCAGCACGACGACGAGATCGATCCCGAAATGGATCGCGATCGCATAGGCCAGCCATCGCTTCGTCCCGCGCACGAACGTCTGCAGCACGATCAGCGACATCCCGACATGCGCCGCGAGCGCGCTCACGCGCTCGAGCAGCGCGAGGAACGGCGACGCAAGCGTCATGCCGGAGAACTGCGATGCGACCAGCGATTGCACGCCCGCACTCGTGACGACCCCGGCGCGCCCGAGCAGGTAACCCCCGCAGAGCGCGAGAAAGCCGATGCCGACGAGCAACATCGCCTCCAGCCCGCCGTGTCCGAGCCCGTACATCACGGCAGTACGCGGATCGCGTCGCCCGGCCAGCAAATAGCGGAACGCGACCCAGCGCCCGCACTCCTCGAAAAGCCCCGCCGTGAATGCCGCGAATACGAGCATCGGCAGGTGCCAGCCCGGATCGGGGCCGAGCCAGCGGAACAGCGGAATCTGCCAAGACAGCCGTAGCACCGGCTGAAACACGAAAAAGATCAGCATCCCGCAAAAAAACGCGCGCAGCGGCACGCGCGTGCGGCGCCGCCACGCGATTGCGAGCAGCGGCGGCCCGATCAGCGCGGCGATGCCAGCGGTGAACGTGGCAAACAGGAGCATCGGGGCGACAGCGTGCATGGCGGGCGTTGGATATCGGGGTCGACAAGCGGTGTCGATGCGTCCCCGCGCGCGGGGCGCGCAGCGGCCGGCACCGTTACACGAGCTGCTTGTGAAAATACGTCGTCGCGCACAACGCGCCGTCGGGCATCAGCGCAAAGTTCGGCACGACGCCGACGCGCTGCCACCCGGCCCGCTCGTACAGGCGCTCCGCATCGCCACCCGTCACGGTATCGAGCACGAGCACGGTCTTGCCGGCGGCGCGCGCGGCGTCGTCGGCGGCCGCCATCAGCCGCGCGGCGACACCTTGCCGGCGTGCATGCCGGGACACCAGCATCTTCGCGATGTCCGCGCGATGCGGCTGGTTCTCAGGCTGCACGGTCAACACCTGCACGGTCCCGACGATCCGGCCGGCAGCGTCCTCGGCAACGAGCAGGATGCGCTCGCCGCGCGCGACGCCGTCGGCGACGCGCGTCCAGAACGCGACCGCGGTCGAACGCTCGATCGGCAACATGAAGCTGACGGACGCGCCGCCCTCGACGCAATCGATCAGCACGTCGGCCAGCGCGTCGATGCAGGCACTCGCTTCGCTCGCGTCGACGCGGCGGACGGTAATGGTGTCGGTCATACCCTCTCCGGTAATCAGGCGGGCGACACGCGTTCGGTGGCATGCGCCCGGATCGAAACACACGCCGGCGCGCACTCGCTGCGTGTGCATTGGCGGCCGTTGCACAGCAACGCGACGCCTGGTCGGCGCGTGTTGCCGCCCCATCATGCTACGCGATGAAAATTCAGGTTGCAGCGCCTATACTTAGCCACATGGCTAACTTTCAACCCGGTATCAGCGACGTCTTCCACGCACTCGCCGACCCGACCCGCTGCGCGATCGTCAGCGCGCTCGGCGACGGCGGGCGGACCGTCTCGGAACTGGCCGCGCCGTTCGAGATGGCGCTGCCGTCGTTTATGAAGCATGTCGCGGTGCTCGAGCGCAGCGGCCTCGTCCTGACCCGTAAAACCGGCCGCTCGCGCACCTGCGAGCTGGTCGGCAGCCGGCTGGCGGAGGCCGAACAGTGGCTCGCCGCGCAGCGCGCGCTGTGGGAAGCGCGCTCCGATCGTCTCGTGGAATTCGTCGAACGCCGCCACCTGGAGGAGCAAGCCCATGTCAGCAAGCCACGTCGAACCCGTCGAAGCCCTTGACCTCGTCATCACGCGCACGCTGCGCGCACCGCGCCAGGCGCTCTGGTGCGCCTGGACCGACCCCGAACTGCTGAAGCAATGGTGGTGCCCGAAACCGTGGACCACCGAAGTGCGTGCGTTCGACCTGCGCCCGGGCGGCGCCTTCCACACGTTCATGCGCGGCCCCGACGGCGGCACGAGCGACAACCCCGGTTGTTTCCTCGAGATCGTGCCCGAAGCGCGGATCGCCTTCACGTCGATGCTCGCGGGCGGCTGGCGGCCGCAGGTGCCGTGGCTGGGCTTCACGGCCATCATCACGATGGCCGACGACGGCGCGGGCTGCCGCTACGATGCGCGCGTGATGCATCCTGACGCGGCGACACGCGAGCGCCACGAGGCACTCGGCTTCTTCGAGGGCTGGAACATCTGCATCACCCAGCTCGACGAATTCGCGGCCGCGTTGCGCTGAATCCGGACGCATGCGCGGTCGTTGCATGCCGTCGCGCACGCGCCTAGGATTCCTGAAGGAAGCATGACGACACGCCGGCATCCGGCGTGCACCGTCGCGCGCGCTCCGCGGGAGGCGACATGCTGCACATGCACACGCATTCGACCCGGGTCAGCCGGCACCTGAACGCCCCGCGCGGGCGCGTCTATCGTGCGCTGCTCGACCCGCAAGCGGTCGAACAATGGAAGGTGCCCGACGGCATGACGTGCCGCGTGCACGCGTACGACGCGCGTGAAGGCGGCGCGCTGCGCGTGTCGCTGAGCTACGACGAACCGTCAGCCGGCGCCGGCAAGACCACCGCGCACACCGACACCTATCACGGCCGCTTCGTGACGCTCGTGCCCGACGAGCAGATCGTCGAAATCGACGTGTTCGAAACCGACGATCCGATGCTGCGCGGTGCGATGACGATCACGATCACGCTGTCCGACGAAGCAGGCGGCACGCGCGTCGATGCGGTGCACGATGGCGTGCCGCCGGGCGTGCCGGCCGCCGACAACGAGACCGGCTGGCGCATGGCGCTCGCCAGGCTCGCGGCGCTGGTCGAAGCGGGCTAGCTGGCGCGCGGGTCTTGCGCGGTTGCGCGCCCCCGTCGGCCGCCGCCACGGCCGCACCGGCCGGCGGATGGCGCACCGCCCGTCCGGCGCGGGATCGCCCGCGTTGTCGCGGCCCGCAAGCGCGAAACGCCGCCGCGTGCGACACTGGCCCGCCCCCGCGTGCCTCGCTCGCCGGTCCCCGGCCCCGCACGCGCCCTTCCGCATCCGCACGAGGAGACTCACGCGATGAACGCCGCGCGCACCGCTACCTGGTATTTCGATTTCGTTTCGCCGTTCGCCTATCTGCAGCAGGAACGGTTCGATCGCTTGCCGCCTGCCGCAGCGTTCGAGCCGAAGCCGATCGTGCTCGGCGCGCTGCTCACGCACTGGGGCCAGAAAGCGCCGGCCGAGATCGCGACGAAGCGCATCTTCACCTATCGCCACGCGCAATACCGCGCGGACCAGCTCGGCATTGCGTTCCGGATGCCGCCCGCGCATCCGTTCAACCCGATCCGGCCGCTGCGTCTCGCGATCGCGATGGGCGGCTCGCGCGACGCGATCCAGCGGATCTTCCGGCACATCTGGCGCGACGGCCAGGACGTGTCGACGCCGGACGGCTTCGCCGCGCTGTGTGAGGCGGTCGGCTTTCCCGAAGGCGTGACGGCCGTCGATGCGCAGCCGGTCAAGGACGCACTGCGCGCGAACACCGACTGCGCGATCGCGCACGGCGTGTTCGGCGTGCCGACCTTCGAACTCGACGGCGACCTGTTCTGGGGCGACGACGCGACCGACATGTTCGTCGACTGCGCGACGTCCCGCGCATGGCTCGACTCGCCCGAAGTACGCCGCATCAGCGCGCTGCCCGAAGGCATCCGGCGCGGCTGAAAGCCGCGCCCCGGCGCTTACGTGTCGAGCCCGTCGACGAGCGGCGGCACGGCCTCGCGCATCATCGCGACGAAGCGCACGAGCCGCGACGGATAGAACTGCGCGTTCGGATAGGTCAGGCAGACCGGCAGCGGCGCGGCCTCCTGCTGTCGGTCGGGTTCAGCGCATTCTGGTCGACGCTCGCCATGATGCTGCACGGTGCGCCGTTCCACCTCGGCAGCGCGGCCGCCGGCGCATTCGGTCTCGCCGGCGCCGCCGGCGCGCTGGCCGCGCCGATTGCCGGACGCCTCGCCGATCATCACGGGCCCGAACGCGTCACGCGCATCGGCATCGGGATCGCGACGGCGTCGTTCGCCGCGATGGCCGCCGCCCCGCTGATGACGCCGCACGCACAACTCGCGCTGCTCGCCGCTGCGACGATCGGCTTCGATCCCGGCGTGCAGGCCTCGCTGATCGCTCACCAGGTGATCGTCTACCGGATCGATCCCGCGTCGCGCAGCCGCCTCGACGCGGTGCTGTTCGTCGGCATGTTCCTCGGGATGGCGGCCGGTGCCGCACTCGGCAGTTCGTTGCTCGCGCAACTGGGCTGGAATGCGGTGATCGTGCTGGCAGTGACAACGTCGCGGGCTGCGCTGACCGTGCGCATGTGGCACCGGTAATTTCCGGCAGCGCGATGGCGGGGCGGGCAGGGCCACCGGGCTTGCCCGCCTTTTCTTTTATTTTCGATCGGTGCTATGCGGCCCAGCGCAGCACGGCAGATTCGTGCGACAGACGGACTGCATTCGCGCATCCGATGCAATGTCCGCCATGCCTCGCGAAATTAACCAGTTCAACCGATTATTTTTCCGCCCGGCCCCGGGTCCCGTGCGCAATCATCGGATCATTCCGCACGCGCGCGCCGTATGGCCTTCTCCCATCCGGCCCCGTCATACAAGCGCGTTTTCTCAGGGGATTCCCGGTATTTTTTCCCATTTTCTTCGAAATTACGGATGACATACTTGCCCCCCGTTGCGCTCGGGTGCGAGCGCGCTTTCTGATCCTGGTCGGCCGCATGTCATGCGCTGCGCGTCCGCCGGGATCGCAGAACATGAACAATTTCGACACCTCGATCCAGATCTTCCTGACCCACATCACGTTCAGCCCGCTGATGAACCACGCGATCCGCGTGATCGCGGGCCTCTATACGTTCAAGGGCTTCATCCTCATCCCCGTGCTGTGCTGGCTGTGGTTCCAGCCGGGACCGGAACGCGAACGGCAGCGCGAGCTGATCATCGCGACGGTCGCGAGCGGGATCGTCGCGCTCGCATTCGGCCGGTTGCTCGCGAAAGTCCTGCCGTTCCGCGTGCGGCCGATCTACAACCCCGACCTGCACCTGCACTTCCCGTCCGAGGAATTGCGCGCGGCCACGCTGCAGGCATGGAGCTCGTTCCCGAGCGATCACGCGATGCTGTGGATGGCGATCGCGACGGGGATCTTCATCATCGCGCGCCGCGCCGGCGTACTCGCGCTGCTGTATGCGGTCGTGTTCATCTGCGTGCCGCGCGCGTATCTCGGCTATCACTACCCGACCGACCTGATCGCCGGCGCGGCGATCGGCATCGCGATCGCGTGGCTGCTGACGCGCGATGCCATTCGCTCGCGCTTCGCACCACAGGTGCTGGACGCGATCCGGCGCTTCCCCGCGCCGGCCTATACGCTCGCGTTCCTGCTGTGTTTCGAGCTGATCACGCAGTTCGATGAACTGCTGACGCTTGCGCAGTCGGTCAAGCATACGACGATGTAACGGGACGGCGCCGCGATGCATCCATTACTGACGTCACGACGCCCGGGCAC
This sequence comes from Burkholderia sp. A9, assembly GCF_000801975.1. Taxonomy (NCBI): domain Bacteria; kingdom Pseudomonadati; phylum Pseudomonadota; class Betaproteobacteria; order Burkholderiales; family Burkholderiaceae; genus Burkholderia; species Burkholderia sp. A9. Next base: position 128,841 of record NZ_JSZN01000004.1, read on the forward strand.
GCGCTGCCGGCCCTGCGCGGCAGCGTCGCGCCTTGCCACATCGATCGTCGTCGCCGCGGCGGCCTCGGCCGCGCACGTCAGTCGCGATCGGGCGCGCCGAGCGGAAAGAACGAACGATACGGCCGCGCCTCGTCCACCGCACGCGCGAACGATGGCCGCGCAAGCAGCCGCTTGCGATACGCGATCACGTTCGCAAACGACGGATCGATCCGGTGCGTCCAGTCCGCGTAGAACAGGAATGGCGCCGCGCCGCAGTCGGCGAGGCTGAAGCGGTCGCCGGCCGCCCATTCGCGATCGGCCATCTTTTGGTCCAGCCATGCGTACGACGTTTCGAGCATCGCGCGCGCATCGGCGACGCCGCGCGGATCGCGCTCGCCCTCGGGCCGCAGCGAATCGAACACGACCTTCTGCTGCGGCGTCGACACGTAGTTGTCGAAGAAACGATCCATCGTCCGCACTTCCAGCGCCGCGCGCGGATCGTCGGGCAGCAAGCGCACGGGGCCCGGATGGTAGAGGCCGAGATACTCGACGATGATGGTCGCCTCGATCACGGTGCGGTCGGCATCCACGAGCACCGGGAAGCGCTTCAGTGGCCACAGCGCGGTCAGTTCCTGCATCGGCTTCGGATCGTCGTGTGCGAGCACACGATACTCGAACGGCGTGCCGTTCTCGTACAGCGCGGTCAGCACTTTCTGGCAGTAGGACGAAAAGGGATGGGCGTAAAGCGTCGGCGTCATCGCGTGGTCTCTCGGGGTTTCGGCGCCGCGTCGTGCGGCGCCACGTGATCGGATACCTTGACGACGAACGGCACCCGCCCGGTTCGACATCGATCCGGCATTTTTTCTTCGCCGCGCGGCATCGCGCCGCTACGACCGGCCGTCCCTCACGACTCGCCCTTCGCCGCGCCAGCGCAGCATGCCGCCGCCGAGATTCGCGACGGCAGCGAAACCGGCCTTCAGCAGGATCACGGTCGCCTGCGCGGAGCGGCCGCCGGCGCGGCACACGGTCACGATCGGCCGGTCGCGCGCGAGCTCGCCGGTGCGCGCGGCCAGTTCGCCCAGCGGAATCGGCGTCGCGCCGGGCAGGTGGCCGAGCGGGCCAGTGAATTCGTCCGGCTCGCGCACGTCGACGATCTGCACCGCCGGCAGGTGATCCTCGAGCCATTGCGGATCGATCTCCCAGAACCCGGCGAACGTATAGACGAGCGGTGCCCAGTCGGCCACCGCCTGCGCGTCGGGCGCGTTCGCGGCCACCCCGCACTGCAGGTTCGCGGGCACCGCCACGTCGATCTGGCGCGGATGCGCGAGCCCGAGGTTGCGCATGTAGCCCGCGAAATCGTCTTCGCTGAGATCGCCGCCGAGGCGCGGATTGAAGCGCCGCTCCTCGCCGACGCTCGTCACCGTCAGCCCGCGATAGTCGTGCGCCGGATACAGCAGGCATGCCGCCGGCAACGTGAACAGCCGGCCATGCACTGCGCGATACAGCGCACGCGGATCGCCCTGCTGGAAGTCGGTGCGGCCGGTGCCGCGAATCAGCAGGCAGTCGCCGGTGAACGCCATCGATTCGTCGTCGAGCACGAGGCTGATGCAGCCGCTCGTGTGGCCCGGCGTCGCACGCACGGTCAGGTAGCGCGCGCCGAACCTGCAGCTGTCGCCGTCGTCCAGGTAGCGGTCGGCGCCCTGCGCGCCACTCGCGGCCGAGATCGCGATCGTGCTGCCGGTGCGCTGCTTGAGCAGCCACGCGCCCGTCACGTGATCGGCGTGCACGTGCGTGTCGACGGTCGCGACGAGCCGCAGCCCGAGCTCGTCGAGCAACGCCGCATCGCGCCGCACCTGCTCGAACACGGGATCGATCAGAAGCGCTTCGCGCGACGCATGATCGGCTAGCAGATACGTGTAGGTGGACGATTGCGGGTCGAAAAGTTGCCGGAAGATCATCGCGAAGTTGCTCCGTCGCCTGTGCCTGTCGGTTGTGCGGGTCGTGCGGGTTGTACTGATCGTGCGGTCCGCCAGCGTGCATCGCCGGCGCGCGGGGCGCGCGTTCATACAGGGTAGTTCAAAACGCGCGGGCCGCAGCATCGTTGCGCGCGGCGGGACGTTACGCCGCGCCCGGACCGTCGTGCGCACTGCCTTACACTACCGCCTGTTCTCGTCTTACGTTCACAGGAATTGCGTCGACATGTCGATGACGATCGATCCGAAGCAGGCCGCCGCGCTGCTGGCCGTCGCCGACACCGGCAGCTTCGAGCAGGCCGCCGTGCGCCTGCACGTGACCGCGTCCGCCGTCACGCAGCGGGTCCGCGCGCTGGAGGCGAGCCTCGGCACGCCACTCGTGCTGCGCACGCGGCCGTGCCGGCCGACGGTGGCCGGACAACGCGTGCTGCAGCACCTGCGCCGCGTCGCGCTGCTGCAGGCCGACCTGCAAAGCACGCTCGCGACCGAGCGCGAATCGCCGATCTCGGTCACGATCGCGCTGAACTCCGACAGTCTCGGCACCTGGTTCCTGCCCGCGCTGACGTCCGTGCTCGCGGGCGAGCGCATCCTGTTCGAGCTGATCGTCGAGGATCAGGACCATACGTTCGCGCTGCTCGAAAGCGGGATGGCCGTCGGCTGCGTGACGACCGAGCCGAAGCCGATGCGCGGCTGCGTTGCGACGCCGCTCGGCACGATGCGCTACCGGCTGCTCGCGACCGCCGCGTTCGCGGTGCGCTGGTTTCCGCGCGGCCTGAATCGCACCAGCGCGCGCGCTGCGCCCGTCGTCGCGTATTCGCGGCGCGACACGCTGCAGTCCGCATTCCTGAAGGAGAAGTTCGGGTTGCCCGAAGGCGCGTACCCGTGCCATTACGTGCCGGGCACGCACGCGCATTTCGCGGCGGTGCGGCACGGGCTCGGCTACGCGATGGTGCCGGAGCCGCTGATCGGCGGCGCGCCGCTCGACGCGCAGGGGCTCGTCGATCTCGCCCCCCTGCATCCGACCGACGTCGCGCTGTACTGGCATGCGTGGACCGTGCAGTCGCCGACGATGGCATCGCTGTCCGCGCGGGTCGTCGAAGCGGCGCGCCGGTTGCTCGCGCCGCTACGGTGACGAGCAGGTGATCGACACCGCCTGCGCGGCGCGGTACGCGTGACGGCGAGCAACCCCGCCGCGCCACCTATACTTTTTTCATCGGCCTCGCGAACGCGCCGCGCGGCCGATCTCGCAAGTCCGGCCGTTCCCTTTCCTGTGAGGAGAACATCATGTCCCGCCGCTATATCGATTGCCGCGAGTTTCCCAGCGCGATGCACTGTTCGGTCGCGATTTCCGCCGACTCCGACAACGAACTGCTGGAAGCCGCCGTGCAACATGCGGTCTCGGTGCACCAGCACACCGACAGCGCCGAACTGCGCACGCAACTGAAAGCGCTGTTCCGCGACGGCACGCCGCCCGTCGACATGCCGCGCCAGGCGTAATCCGCCGGCACGCCGGATGTCGACCGACGGGTTGCAGCCTCACCCCTCCTCTCCCTGCTTCGCGCCACGCCGCGCCGGCGCCCCCGCCGGCGGGCGCATTCCGCGTTACGTGCGGCGCTGCGCGAAATACGCCCCCACCGCGTCGATGAAGGTCTCGATGTCCGCGCGCGACACGTCGCAGTGCGTGACGAAGCGCGACGCGTACAGCATCTGCGTGAGGATCCCGCGCTCCTTGAGCCACGCCTCGAGCGGCGCGCAATCGGCTTCGGGGAATTGGGCAAACACCATGTTCGTCGCGTGCGACAGCACCTTCACCGACTCGATGCGCGCGAGGCCTTCCGCAAGACGCCCGGCGTTCGCGTGATCGTCGGCGAGCCGCTCGACGTTATGGTCGAGCGCATACAGGCAGGCTGCCGCGAGGATGCCCGACTGCCGCATCCCGCCGCCCAGCACCTTGCGCCAGCGCTGCGCGCGCTCGACCAGCGCGCGGTTGCCGACCAGCACCGAGCCGACCGGTGCGCCGAGCCCTTTCGAGAAGCAGATCGACACCGTATCGAACGGCGCGCACAGCTCGGCGATCGAACGGCCCGACGCGACGGCCGCATTGCACACGCGCGCGCCGTCGAGGTGCGCGGCCAGCCCGCGGCTGCGCGCGAACGCGACGGCTTCCTGCACATAGCCTTCCGGCAACACCTGGCCGCCGATCGTGTTTTCGAGCGCGAGCAGGCGCGTGCGGGCGAAGTGGTTGTCGAGCGGCTTGATCGCCGCGGCGATCTTCGCGAGCGGCAGCGTGCCGTCGGGCGCGTTCTCGATCGGCTGCGGCTGGATGCTGCCGAGCACGGCGGCGCCGCCGCCTTCGTACTTGTAGGTGTGCGCGAGCTGGCCGACGATGTATTCGTCGCCGCGTTCGCAATGGGCCATCAGCGCGGCCAGGTTGCTCTGCGTGCCGCTCGGGAAGAACAGACCGGCCTCCTGGCCCGCCCGCTCGGCCGTAATCGCCTGCAGGCGCAGCACGGTCGGGTCGTCGCCCCATACGTCATCGCCGACTTCGGCGCCAGTCATCGCGGCCAGCATCGCCTGGCTCGGACGTGTCACGGTATCGCTGCGTAAATCGATCATCTTCGTGCCCTGAGTAAACGCGGACCGGAACCGACGCGCCCGGCCCTGCCGAAACGAGACTCAGAGTGTACGCAATTCGCGTAGCGCTTGCCGACGGATCGCGCCGCGCAGCGGTGGCGCGATCGCACGCCGGCGACGCACGCCCGGGCCGGGGCCGGTGCGCTTCGGCCCCGCCGGCACGCCGTCGTGCGTTACACGCCAAAGCATCGCAACAGCTCGGCCGCGCCCGCAAGCACCCGGCACCTGCGCGCCTGCCGCATCGTTCCGATGATGCGACGCGCCATATTGCCGCACGTGCGGCAGACCGCCACGCCGCGGCCGCATCCGGCGCGAACCACGTTCTTGATACGAATCAACGATTTATCCCGAAAACGCGCGCGGCGGGCTGGACATCTGCGACGAGTTGGCACATTTCGCGGCGCAACATCGCGATCCATACTCCAGCCAACCCCGATGCCCGTCGGCCGGGGTCCGCCGGCACCCCGCCGGCGGGTATCGTCAGCCTCGGTCAACTGGTATGGACACCGCAATTTCGGCCCTCGATCTGGCCCGCCTGCAATTCGCGTTCACCGTCTCGTTTCACATCGTCTTCCCGGCGCTGAGCATCGGCCTCGCCAGCTTCATCGCCGTGCTCGAATATCGCTGGCTGAAGACCGGCAAGCCGTACTACAAAACCCTTTGCCTGTTCTGGTCGAAGATCTTCGCGGTCGCGTTCGGGATGGGCGTCGTCTCCGGCGTCGTGATGAGCTATCAGTTCGGCACGAACTGGGCGGGCTTCTCGAGCTTCGCCGGCGCCGTCACCGGACCGCTGCTGATGTACGAGGTCATGACCGCGTTCTTCCTCGAAGCCGGCTTCCTCGGCATCATGCTGTTCGGCTGGAATCGCGTCAGCCCGCGCGCGCACTTCGGCGCGACGCTGATGGTCGCGATCGGCACACTGATCTCGACGTTCTGGATCCTCGCATCGAACAGCTGGATGCAGACGCCGCAGGGCTTCGAGATCGTCGACGGCCGCGTGGTGCCGACCGACTGGTTCGCGATCATCTTCAACCCGTCGTTCCCGTACCGCCTGTTCCACATGGCGATCGCCGCGTTCATCGTCGCCGCGCTGGTGGTTGCCGCGACCGGCGCATGGCACCTGCTGAAGGGCCGCCGCGACAAGGGCGTGAAGAAGATGTTCTCGATGGCGCTGTGGCTGCTGCTGGTGCTCGCGCCGCTGCAGGCCGTGATCGGCGACCAGCACGGCATCAACACGCTGAAGCACCAGCCTGCGAAGATCGCCGCGATCGAAGGGCTGTGGGACACCGAAAAGGGCGGCACGGCGCTCAACCTGTTCGGCCTTCCGGACATGAAGGCCGAAACGACCCGCTACGCGGTGAAGGTGCCGCACCTCGGCAGCCTGATCCTCACGCACAGCTGGGACGGCGAGATCCGCGGGCTGAAGGACTTCCCGGCTGAAGACCGCCCGAACTCGACGATCGTGTTCTGGAGCTTCCGGATCATGGTCGGCCTGGGCTTCGCGATGATCGGTCTCGCGGCGCTCGCATGGCTGCTGCGTCGCCGCGGCCGCCTGTATGAATCGAAGTGGTTCCAGCGCTTCGCGCTCGTGATGGGCCCGACCGGTTTCGTGTCGCTGCTCGCGGGCTGGGTGACGACCGAAGCGGGCCGCCAGCCGTGGGTCGTGTACGGCGTGAAGCGCACCGCGCAGGCCGTGTCGCCGCTGTCGGTCCAGCAGGTCAGCCTGTCGATGATGACGTTCGTGATCGTGTACTTCCTCGTGTTCGGCACCGGCGTGTACTACATGCTGAAGCTGATGAAGGCCGGCCCGGCGCTGCCCGACGCAAAGCACGACGACAAGCCCGACACGCACCCCGATCACACCGCGCGCCGCCCGATGTCGGCCGTCGACGAACTGATCGAGACCGTCTGAGCCCAACCCATCCGCAAACGAGAAAACCTATGGACGTCACCGTAATCTGGGCCGCGATCATCGCATTGGGGCTCTTCATGTACGTCGTGCTCGACGGCTTCGACCTGGGCATCGGCATCGTCTTCCCGTTCTTCCCGGACGAGAAGGAGCGCGACCTGATGATGAACACCGTCGCGCCCGTGTGGGACGGCAACGAAACGTGGCTCGTGCTCGGCGGCGCCGGGCTGTTCGCGGTGTTCCCGATCGTCTATTCGACGGTGCTGTCGGCGCTGTACCTGCCGCTGATCTTCATGCTGGTGTGCCTGATCTTTCGCGGCGTGTCGTTCGAGATCCGCGCGAAGGCGCGGCGCACGAAGCAGCTGTGGGATCTCGCGTTCATCGGCGGCTCGGCCGGCGCGACGCTGTTCCAGGGGATCGCGCTCGGCGCGTTCCTGCAAGGCATCAACGTGAAGGACGGCGTGTTCGCGGGCGACGCATTCGACTGGCTCACGCCGTTCAGCCTGCTGACGGGCCTCGGCCTGATCGTCACGTACGCGCTGCTCGGCTGTTGCTGGCTCGTCGCGAAGACGGAAGGCGACCTGCAGCGCCGCCTGCATCGCGTCGTGTGGCCGCTGACGATCGTGCTGCTCGGCTTCATCGCGGTCATCAGCCTGTGGACGCCGCTGCAGGATCCGGCCATCGCACAGCGCTGGTTCGATTCGGGGCTGTTCTGGCGCCTGCTGCCGGTGCCGTTCCTGGTCGCCGGGTGCGCGGTGTGGATGCGCCGCGCGGTGCGCGACCGGCACGACATGACGCCGTTCGTGCTGGCGCTGGCGCTGGTGCTGCTCGGCTACGTCGGCCTGCTCGTCACGCTGTTCCCGTATGCGATTCCTCAGACGATGACGATCTGGGAAGCGGCCGCGCCGCGTTCGAGCCAGACCTTCACGCTGGTCGGCGCAGCGGTTATCCTCCCGATCATCATCGCCTACACGACGATGGGTTACTGGGTATTCCGAGGCAAGGTGCGCCATGAAGACCAGCATTACTACCACCACTGATTCCACCGCTCGCCAGCCCGACGCGCCGCGGCCGCGGATGCGCGGCTGGATGTGGTTCGTCGTCCTGTGGGCGGGCGGCGTGCTCGGCGCCGTCACGCTCGGCTATGCGTTCAAGATCTTCATGAACCTGACGCTGTTTGCGGTGAAGTAAGCCGACCGGCCGCTTCGATCGAACGACGATCGGGGCGGCCGTTTTCATATCGTCGGCCGATTTCGCCAAGGTCGCCGATTCGCCCGGTTTCACCGGCTCCGCTCGGTAGGTACGCGGCGCCGCGCCCTTCCCCCGCCTACCGCCGCTCGCGCAGCGCCGCTTCGATCTTGCGATCGGTCTTGTACTGGCTCAGCGCATACACCGACCAGATCGCGGCCGGCAGCCAGCCGATGATCGTGAGCTGCAGGATCAGGCAGATGATCCCCGCGATCGGGCGGCCGATCGTGAAGAACTGGAACCACGGCAACAGCAGGGCAAGCAGCAGGCGCATGAACGATCCTCTCGGTGCGTCGTTGAACGGGTGATGCGTGACGAATATGCCGGTGCACGCGCCCGAATTCAAGCCGTGCACCGGCAGCGCGGCGCCGTCAGCCGCCCGGCGCCGCCCGCCGCGCCCGCGTCATGCCGCGGGCACTGCCCCGTCCCCGATGCTCAGTTGCCGAGACCGAGACCCGGCAGCACGTGCGTGTGCTCGGCCACGACCGCGTGCAGCAGCTTCGGTTCGGCGCCGAGCAGCCCGAGGATCGTCGGCGCGACCTGCTTCGTGCCGACGGTATCGCTCACGGTACGCGCGCGATGGAGGCCCGGGTACGACACGAGCAGGCCGAGGTGGCTGTCGTCCGGCGCGTTGCCGCCGTGTTCCTCGTCCTTCTTCGTGCTTGACGTGTAGATCACGCCCGGATTCGGCTGGACGATGATGTCCGGCGTGCGGCCGTTGGCCGGATCGCCGAACCGCTCGGCCAGCGCGGCGCCGTACAGGATGTATGCCTGCGAACCGTCCGCGCAGATCCCCGGCGCGTTGCAGCCGAGGTTCGCCTTCAGCGTCTGCACCACGGCCGTGCGCTGGCTACGGTCGCGCAACCAGATCAGGCCGACGTCGTCGGTCTGCACGAAGCCCGTGCCGACCAGGCCCGAACCGTCGTTCAGGTTGCCCGTCGTCGTGTTGTTCTGGCCGAAGTTGCCGTTCGGGTCGACGTAGTTGTTCGCTTCGAGCAGCTTCGTCAGCGTGTCGCCGTTCTTCACGAGCTTCGTGCGATCGGTCGGCGACTGGCCGTGCTTCGCCGTGACGATCACGGCCGTCGACGTGTACAGGTTGCGCTGCTTCAACTCCGCGACGATACGGCCGATCGAATTGTCGACGTAGGTGATCGCGTTCGCGACCTGCCCGTTCGGCGTGAAGTTCGCATCGAGGTAGCCGCCGCCCTTCGCGACCGCCGCCTTCTGCGCGACGCTGAGCGTCTGGAAGTTGCCGCCGAACAGCGTCGGCACCGGCGCGTTCTTCGTGCCCGTCGAATCGCGGCCGTCGATCTGGTTGATCAGCGCCTGCACGTGCAGGTTGTCGAAGCGCGCGGTGTGCGAATAGACGTCGGTGTAGTCGGTGTTCGTCGCCGGGTCGATCGAGTTGATCTCGGTACGCATCAGATCGTCGACGCCGGTGCCCGATGGGCCGTTCAGCCAGTCGTAGCCCCACGCATGCTTGTCGGCCCACGCGGTGTACGCGTTCGGCACGCCGGCCTTCACGGCCTCGAACACCGTGTTGGTCTTCACGTAGTTGTGCGGATACACCGACACGCACTGACCGTTCACGAGTGCATGCGGGATCGCCTGCGGGTTGAATGCGCCGCCGCCGTCGAGGTGCACGAGCGCGCCGCCGTTCTGCGCATCGATGCCGGTCGTCTCGTCGAATACGACGTTCCAGCCCTGCTTGCCCGCGCAGGTCGTGTCGCTCGGCGCGTACAGGTTGCGGTCGTACGACACGTCGTAGAACAGGCCGGCCGTCTTCGGCGAGCCGCCCGTCACGAGCGCCGCGAGGCCCGGGAACGAGTCCGACAGGCCGGGCGTGTACGCGTTCGTGTACGTGACGCCGCTTTGCGCGAGCACCGCGATGTTCGGGCACGTATTCGCGCCGATGCAGCGCGCGAGATCCTGCTCGTGCAGGCCGTCGACGCTGATCAGCAGCACGTGCTTCGCGACGCGCCGGCCGTGGCCGGCGTCGTTGCCCTGACTGTTGCCATCCTGCTGCGCCGCGTAGGCGCCCACGCTTGCGAGCGCCAGCGCGCCCGCCACCATCGCCGCCATCTTCCGTTGCTTAACGAACCTGGAAATCATCACCCCACCTCATCGATAGACGTTGAACCGCATGACTTGCCAACAGGCGCGCAAAATATCGCTGCATCGTGGGGCGGTCGCATGAAGCGAGGCTTTCGGTTTTCTGTCAAACGTAACGAATCGCAAACGACATCACCCGGTCGCATGTGCGTGTTCCCGGCCGCACGTGCATGCAGCCGGTTTTTTTTCGGGGTTGGCGTTCGACTATTGGCGTGTGATAAAGGGTTTTCCCTGACCCGGAGCACGAGTATGTCGACCCTGGAAGCTCTCCGGTTCGTGCTGGACGATGCACGTACCCCCGAAATCATTCGCCACCACGTCGTCGACGCGCTGCAGTACGCGTTGCGCAACTACGGCCAGGTATTCACCGCGAAGGAAATCGAGTGGCTCGCGCAGTGGGACGATGCCCGCCTGCCGCTGGCCGCGAGGAAGGAACTGGACAAGCGCGAACCGGTGCTCGCCGTGCGCTGAAAGGAAGCGCGCCGCCGCGCCCGATTGCCGGTCGGACGCGGCGGCGGCGGATGATGGCGTAACGCCGCTTACTGCAGGCCGAAGTCCACGCGCGTCGTCGCGCCCTTGTCCTCGATGCCCTTCGCATCGAGCTTCGGCGCCACGACGAACATGCGGCTCGAATCGATCTTGCCGTCGAGGTACTGGCGCACGGCCTGCGCGCGCTGCTGCGCGAGCGCGCGCAGCGCGTTGTCGTCGGCCGGCGCGTGATCGGCGAGCGCCTTCTTCATGTCCGCATCGGGCAGCGTCTTCTGCAGGCCGATCAGGTTGCGCGGCTTCTTGAAGTCGGCGTCCTTGTACGCACGCGTCAGGTACTTCGTGTACTCGCCCGGTTCGACCTTCACCGACATCGGATCGATGCTCTCGCCCTGGCCGACCACGTCCTTCAGCTTCTGCTGGCGAACCAGCCGTTCGACGTATGCATCGCGCAGCCCCGGCGTGTCCTTCGCCGGATCGACGCGGCCGATCAGGTCGAGCCGGATCGACGGCTTCTCGGTCAGCATCTTCACGACGGTGTCGAGCTTCTTCTGCTGCGCGTCGGTCAGTTCGTACGTGCCCGGCGCGAACTCGACGTAGCCGAGATCCTCGCCGCCGCTGCCGCCGAACGCATTCGCGAGCAGCGTGAACGGCGACGTGACGGCCTTCGCGATCAGGTTCAGCACCGCGTGCCAGATCAGCCCGCCGATGCTGAACTCCGGATTCGACAGCGAGCCGGACACCGGCAGGTTCACGTCGATCTGGCCGCGCGTGTTCTTCAGCAGCGAGATCGCGAGCTTCACCGGCAGCTTGGTCGCCGTGTCGTTGTCGACGTGATCGCCAAAGGTGAGCTGGTCGATGAAGATGTGGTTGTTCGCCTGCAACTGGTCGTTCGCGAGCTGGTAATGCAGGTCGACGTTGAGCTTGCCCTTCGTGATCGGGTAGCCGGCGTACTTCGCCGAATACGGCGTCAGGTTGGTCAGCTCGATGTCGTGCGCGGTTGCCGTGAGGTCCAGCGCCGGTTTCTCGATCAGCGGGTTCACCGAGCCCTGGATCGAGATCGGCCCGTTGCCTGCAAGGTTCGCGGCGACGTCGACCGGCGCGGACGTCGTCGAGTCCGTGCCGAACGCGCCGACCGTGCCCTTGATCGCGACCAGGTTCGCCGTGTAGTTCGGCTTGATGAAGTTGTCGGTGTAGGTCACGCGGCCGCTCTGCAGCAGGAGCTCGCCGAAATGCATGCGCACCGGACTCTGCGGCGGCGGCGCGGCCTTCACGACGACCGTCGCCGACGCGGCGGCCGGGGCCGAAGCGGCCCGGGCGGCAGCCGGCGGCGTCACGCCCGGCGACAGCGGCACCGGTTCGGTCTTGCTCGCGTCGCGCGTCAGCGACTGCGCGGGGCCCGTCTCCTTCGCGACGACATCCTTCAGGTTCAACCGCCCCTGCGCATCGAGCAGCACGCGGCCGTAGAAGTTCGAGAACGTCACGCGCGTGGCATCGACGTCGGTGCCCTTCTCGTCGTAGTTCACCTTCAGGCTCGACAGCGCGAGCGAGCGCCAGCCCGCGAACGGGTCGGACGTCGCCTTGTCGAGCATCCGCACGTCGACCAGCGCGACGTCGCCGCGATAGGTCGCGCGCGGCGTGTCCTTCACCTGCGCGAACGTCAGGTTGCCCTGCGCGTTGAGCAGCGCGCTCGCGATCGTCGCGTTCAGCGCGCTGCCGAAGTACGGCTCGAACGCGGCCGCGTCGAGGCGGTTGCCGTTGATCTTCAGGCCGAGCTTCAGCGGCTGTGCGGTCACGTCGCCCGATACGTTCAGCGAGCCCTTGCGGTTCAGCGTCGCCTTCAGCTGCACCGGCAGCGGCTTCGTCAGGTCGTCGCTGAGCTTCTGGACCGACAGGTCGAGCGGCTTGATCGCGAGCTTCACCGGGCGCGGCGTCGACAGGTCCGTGAAGTTCGCGGACGCGTCCTTCACGTTCAGCGCGTCGATCCGGTAATGCCACGACGGCGCGGCCGCCTCGGCCTTGCGCGCGACCGTGCGCTTGGGCACCGCCGCCTGCGCGGGTTCGGCCAGTGCCGCGAGGTCGATCTTGCCGTCCTTCAGGCGCTGCACGTCGAGACCGAGTCCGGTCACGTCGACGCTCGAGATTTCCGCGGTGCGCGCAGCCACGTCGACCTTCGCGATCTTCGCGCTCGCGTCGGGCAGCACGATCGCGGGCGCCTTCGCGTCCGGCGTCGCGAGCTTCAGCGACTTCAGGCTCACCGTGCTGTCGGCGACCTGCGCGTCGAACGGCGTCTTGCCCCAGTCGGCCTTCGCGTTGACGGCCGCGCCGAGCGTACCGTCGAGCACGCGCGCACGGGTCGCCTCGCCGAGGTACGGCTGCAGCGCCGGCAGCGCGAGCGCGTCGAGCATCAGCTTCGTGTCCGCCTGCTTCGCAGCCAGGTCGAACGCGCCTTCGGCCTTCACGTCGCCGCCGCGCGACAGCGACATCGACAGCGTGTACTTCGTCGGCGTCTTGCCCTGCAGCGTGAATCCGTCGAGCGTCGCGGCGAGCTTCGTCAGCGACATCGTGGTCGGCGTCGCCGGCACGCGGTCGTCGACGTTGATCGTGCCGCCGTCGATCGCGAAATGGTGGATCGTCAGGTCGAGCGGCGGCGCTTCCTTCGCGGCGACGTCGGCCTTCGCACCGCTTGCAGCGGCGACCGCGGCGCTTGATGCGGCGGTGGCCGACGCAGCCGGCTCACCCGCAGCGCCCTTCGGCGCGGCTGCCGGCTGGCCGGCGAGCGTCTCGACGTTCAACACGCCCTGCTTGTCGCGCGACAGGTCGACGACCGGCTGGTCGATCCGGATCTCGTCGAAATGCAGCGCGTTGCGCAGCGGCTCGAGGCTGGCCGCCGCGACGTGTACGCCGCGCGCGGCGAACAGCGGCTCGGACGCCCGGCCGGTCACCTTCGCGTCGTTCAGGTCGACGGTGCCCGACACGCGCAGCACGGGCGTGTCGCCGCTCATCACGAAGTTCAGCTTGAGGTCGCTGCTCAGGAGGCCGCTCGTGACGATCACCGGCAGCTTCGTCGGCGCGTACGAAATCAGCTTCGGCACGTCGAGCCGGTCGAACTTCAGCGCGACTTCCGACTCGCGCGACTGCGCGAACGGCTTGGTCTTGCCGTCGATCGCGATCGGGCTGCCGTCGAATCGCGCGCGCAGCTTCGGCTGCACGAAGATATCGGTCTTCGACGGCAGCGTCGCGATGAACGGGATGCCGAGCGTCCAGTTGTCGACCACGTGCTGTTCGTTCAGCAGACGATCGTCGAAATCGATCCGGCCGTCGTTGACCTGGATGTTCGACACCGAGAACGGGGTCGACTTGCTGCCCGGCTTGGACGGCGTCGAGAACTTCTCGATCAGGTCGGTAAAGTTGAAGCGCTGCGCGTCGTAGCGGACGATATGAAAGCGCGGCGAATCGACGCGCACTTCGTTGACGATCGGCGCGCCGCGGAACAGCGACGACCACGACGGCCTCACGACGAGCTTGCCGATGTCGATGAAATTGCCCTGGCCGCCGCGTTCGCCGACGTGCACGCCGTCGGCTTCGAGGTTCAGCGTGTACGGGTTCAGCGCGATGCGCCGGACCGTGGACGGCCGGCCGAGCTGCTGGCTCAGTTGCTGTTCGGCGATGTGACGGATCAGCGGCGGCGCGGCGAAGAATCCGAGCAGTCCGAATAAAACGAGGAAGATCAGCACGCCGAGGCCGATACGCCGGGTCCGGCGCGAGCGTGCAACGCCGCCGAGGGCATGGAGGGTCGAGGTTACGGTTTCTTTGTCTGCGCTTGCCATGCTTGGATGCCTCGGGAATGGATGCCGGGCCGCACCGGAAAACCGGCACGGCCGCGCACGCTATCCCGAAAGTATAGGCTCAGGTGGTGACGGAACGGCGTCCGGGCGCGGCCGGCGCGCCCGCCGATCGGACAGCGGCGACCGCTATCCGTTCATTTCCGGACGACGACGGGCGGCATCCACGATCCGTCGCTCGCCTGCGGCTTCGGTGCGTAGAGGCGCAGCGCGAGCGCGAAATCGGTGCGCGGCGCCGGCAGCAAGTTGGCCGCGTGCGTGCCGCCCGGCGATGCCGACACGACCACGTCGATCGAGCCGTCGTGGTTGCGGCGCAGCCGGTCGCGGTCGCCGAGCGAGCGACGCGCCGAGCCGACGTCGGGCAGCGCGCCGTCCGTCGTATACGGTGTAAGGGTCCAGAACCCGCGCACCGGCGGCATGGCGCCCGGCGCGAAGTGCAGCACGTAGCGGTTCGCGCCGTTCAGCGGATGACCGTCGCTGTCGACGCGCACGAGCGCGAGCGTCTCGTCGTCGCGCGTCGCGGTGCCGAACTGCGTGTAGGCCGCGTAAGCGCGCAGCGTGTAGTCCTGACCGTACTTGCCGGCCGTGTCGCCGATCCAGCTCCAGCCGTTCGCGTTCAGCAGGTTCGGCGGCGGCGCCACGAGCCGCGCGCGCGCTTCGGCGACGCCGGCCGTCGCGGCGGTCAGGCGGTCGCCCGTCCACAGCACGGGGTAACCGGCCGACACGCCGATGTCGTTCAGCAGTTCCTGCGCATGCGCGTCGTCGGCGGGCGCCGGGTTGTCCTGCAGCGCCTGTGCAAAGCGCGCGAAGAACGCCTTCGGGTCGAGCGCGGCGACCTGCTCGGCCGGCGTGCCGCCGCTCGCGGCTTCCAGCGGCGCGCTGCCCGCATGGACCGCGACCGACGCGCCGCGCGCGCTGCCCGTATAGACGGACAGCGGCACCACGCGGATCGCGCGCTGCTGTTTCTTCACGTTCGTGAGGTCGCGGCCGCCGCTCGTCTGCAGCCGCACCTCGAGCCACGCGTTGGCCGACGGCACGTCGATGCGCACTGCGCCCGTCGGCAGCGTGCCCTGCCAGTCCTTCGCGGCAAAGGCAATCGTTTGCGATCGCGCAACGCCGCGTGCGCCACGTGCCGCCACGCTCGACGACGACCACAGCACGTTCGTCCACATGTCGAGCGCGCGTGCGTCCCAGTAGCGACCACGGGTGTCGGGCAGCGTAACGATCACCGGCTCGGCGCCGACGTCGAGCCAGCCGGTCGAGTCGAGCGTGTCGACGCCCGGCAGCGGCGGGTTGAGCGCGCCGACGGGCGGCAGCGCCTGCGCATGACGCAGCGTGTTGAGCGGCGCCTGCCCCGGCTGCGCGCCGTCGCCCCCCGTCGCGGCTTCCTTCGCGACGTCCATCAGCACGAGCGGATACGCATAGACATAGGAGTCGGCCACTTCGGCGCGCATCCAGCCGGTTTTCCGCTGGATCGCGTCCGGTTGCGACGCGCATCCCGCCAGCAGCGCCGCAATGGCCAGCGACGCGCCTGCGCGCCGCGGAGAAATTGATTCTCGTAGGTTTTCAATCATTGATTACTGGCCGAATATCGTTCTTTTCAGTCAACGCCTTGTTCGACTCGCGAGCGGTGAAAGCAAGGCACCCCAGCCTGCCCTGTCGCCGCTTCGCCACGGCGGGCGCTGATGTCAGGGCGGTATCATAGCGCCTAAGGGCATCCCCCAATATGCCGAATAACGGGTGGAGCGGTAGTTGGGTCGTCGGCCATCCCGACGCGGCTCCGGCGCGTGGCCCGACAATTCGGTCGATATTGCCCCGCACAAGCGGGTTGCCGTCATGCTTCCGTCCTGATTGACTTGTGGTGCCACTATTGACGCCATTCGTTATGGCAAACGAATGGAAGATCCTCGAGCAAATGAGGCCTGAGCCGGCGAATGTGCGATTCAACGATCTGCTGAAGATCTGCGAGGCACACTTCGGACAGGCCCGCCATTCCGGTTCGAGTCATGCCATTTTCAAGACACCGTGGCAAGGCGACCCTCGGGTGAATATCCAGAACGATCGCGGGAAAGCAAAGGCCTACCACGTACGGCAGGTTCTCGACGCGACCGACCGACGGAAGGAAGGAGGGAAGGAACAGAAATCATGACCCAAGACCACTTTACGCATTGCGTAACGTGGTCCCCGAAGGACGGGGAGCACGTCGGCAGCCCCGCGCCGGTGCACACGCCCCTGCGTCGCATCGTCGCCACCCCTTGACCTTCCTATCATGGGAATGTTGATACTGGGACCATTCGCGGCTCGAACCGCGCTTTTGGGAAATCCGCCATGACTGAACCACTCGCCTCCGCGGGCGTGCAAACGATCGAACTGACCGTCGACGGCATGCATTGCGGCGGCTGCACGGGCCGCGTACAGCGTGCGCTGGCCGCCGTGCCGGGCGTCGTCGACGCCGCGGTCGACCTCGACGCGCATGCCGCGACGGCCATCGTGCAGGACGCGGTCGAGCCCGCGCAGCTCGTCGACGCGATCGGCGCGGCCGGCTACCGTGCGACGGTGCGCGAGCCGGCAAGCGATGCCGTTGAAACGGCGCCTGCGCGGCACACCGAGCCATCGCCCGCGCCGGCCATCGCCACCACCGAGCTCGATATCGACGGGATGACCTGCGCGTCGTGCGTGTCGCGCGTCGAGAAGGCGCTGGCGAAGGTGCCGGGCGTCACGCGCGCGTCGGTCAACCTGGCCACCGAACGCGCCACCATCGACGCGGCGCCGGACGTTTCCGCGTCGCAACTGGTGGATGCCGTGAAGCAGGCCGGCTATGGCGCAACGCCGACCGCATCAAATCACGCCGTTGCCCCTTCAGTCCCTGCAACCGCCGCCAGCATCGAACTCGACATCGACGGGATGACCTGTGCGTCGTGCGTGTCGCGCGTCGAGAAGGCATTGGCGAAGGTGCCCGGCGTCACGCGGGCATCGGTCAACCTGGCCACCGAGCGCGCGACCATCAACGCTGCGCCGGACGTTTCCGCGTCGCGACTGGCCGAAGTCGTGCAGCAGGCCGGCTATGGCGCGACGCCGGTCGCCGTCACGCCGCCTGCCGCTTCCGCTGCGTCGGCCTCTTCCGCCGAGTTCGAATTCGACATCGGCGGGATGACCTGCGCGTCCTGCGCCGGCCGCGTCGAAAAGGCGCTCGCCGCCGTGCCGGGCGTCGCGCGCGCGTCGGTCAATCTCGCGACCGAGCGCGCGTCGGTGCATGGCGCCGGCGCGCTCGACGCCGCCACGCTGATCGCGGCGGTCACGACGGCCGGCTACCGGGCGTCGCTCGCTGCCGCGCCGGAAGCCGGTGCCACCGCCGGCACGGACGCCCGCGCCACCGCCCCGGCACCGGCCCCCGACGCCCGCAAGCGCCGCGAAGCGATCCGCGAACGCAACCTCGTGATCGGCTCGGCCGTGCTGAGTGCGCCGCTCGTCGTGCCGATGCTCGTCGCGCCGTTCGGCATCGACGCGATGCTGCCCGGCTGGCTGCAGCTCGTGCTCGCGTCGATCGTCCAGTTCGGCTTCGGCGCACGCTTCTACCGCGCCGCCTGGCATGCGGTGAAGGCGCGCGCCGGGAACATGGACCTGCTCGTCGCGCTCGGCACGTCGGCCGCGTTCGGCCTGAGCCTGTGGATGCTGTTGCGCGACGCCGCGCACCCGGGCCACCTGTATTTCGAGGCATCGGCCGTCATCGTGACGCTGGTGCGCTTCGGCAAGTGGCTCGAAGCGCGCGCGAAGCGCCAGACGACCGAGGCGATCCGCGCGCTGAACGCGCTGCGGCCCGACCGCGCGCGAGTCGTCGAGCACGGCGTCGAACGCGACGTGCCGCTCGCGCAGGTGCGCGTCGGCACGACCGTCAGCATCCGTCCCGGCGAGCGCGTGCCCGTCGACGGCCGGATCGTGTCGGGCCGCTCGCACGTCGACGAATCGCTGATCACCGGCGAAAGCCTGCCGGTGCCGAAGGACGACGGCGACCCGGTCACGGCCGGCTCGATCAACGGCGAAGGCGCGCTGGTCGTCTCAACCACCGCGATCGGCGCGGAGACGACGCTCGCGCGCATCATCCGTCTCGTCGAATCCGCACAGGCGGAAAAAGCGCCGATCCAGCGGCTCGTCGATCGTGTGAGCGAAGTGTTCGTGCCGGCGATCCTCGGGATTGCCTTGCTGACGCTGATCGGCTGGCTGATCGCCGGCGCCGGCACCGAAACGGCGATCCTCAACGCCGTCGCGGTGCTCGTCATCGCGTGCCCGTGCGCGCTCGGCCTCGCGACGCCGGCCGCGATCATGGCCGGCACCGGCGTCGCGGCACGCCACGGCGTGCTGATCAAGGACGCGCAGGCGCTCGAACTCGCGCAGCGCGCGACCGTGATCGCGTTCGACAAGACCGGCACGCTGACCGAAGGCAAGCCGTCCGTGACGGCCTTCGAAGCGGTCGACATCCCACGTGAGCAAGCGCTCGCGCTCGCCGCGGCGGTCCAGCGGCACAGCGATCACCCGCTCGCGCGCGCCGTGGTCGCCGCGCACGCTGCGGACGTCATGTCCCGCGGCGGCGCCGGGGAGGCGGTCGTCGCAGCCGATGCGCGTGCGGTCGCCGGACGCGGTGTCGAAGCGCGCGTCGACGGGCAGCTTCTCGCGCTCGGCAGCACGCGCTGGCGCGACGAACTCGGCATCGTCGTGCCGCCCGCGCTCGACGCGCGTGCGGCGGAACTCGAACGCGCGGGCAATACGATTTCGTGGTTGATGCGTGCCGATACGCCGCGTGTGCTGCTCGCGCTGATCGCGTTCGGCGACACCGTGAAGCCCGGCGCGCGCGACGCGATCGCGGCCCTGGCGGCGCGCGGCGTCGCGAGCGTGCTGGTGACGGGCGACAACCGCGGCAGCGCGGCGGCCGTCGCGGCGGCGCTCGGGATCGGCGAGGTGCATGCGCAGGTGCTGCCCGACGACAAGGCGCGCGTGGTGGCCGAGCTGAAGCGCAAGCACGGCGGGATCGTCGCGATGGTCGGCGACGGGATCAACGACGCGCCCGCGCTTGCCGCGGCCGACGTCGGCATCGCGATGGCGACCGGCACCGACGTCGCGATGCATACGGCCGGCATCACGCTGATGCGCGGTGATCCAGCGCTCGTCGCCGACGCGATCGACATCTCGAAGCGCACGTACCGGAAGATCCAGCAGAACCTGTTCTGGGCGTTCGTCTACAACCTGATCGGCGTGCCGCTCGCGGCGCTCGGCTGGCTGAACCCGGTGATCGCGGGCGCGGCGATGGCGTTCTCCAGCGTCAGCGTCGTGACGAACGCGTTGCTGTTGAGGAGATGGAAAGGCCGCGCACGTTGACGTGGCGCGGTGCGAAAGCGGGTGGGACGACAACCCGCCCGCTTGCCGCCGCGCACTGGATTCAACGGCTTCGACGAATCCAGAAACAATACGCGCCGATCGCGACCAACATCGCGCCGTCAATAATACCCAGCAACGGAAGCGGATTCGTCCACTTGTCCATATTGGTCGTGCGCGCGTAGTAGGGCGGACCGTCGCCGTACGCCTCGTTGAGGTTGATCGCGTTGAACGCGAAAACGAGCACGACCAACATCAGCAGTGCGGCACCGATCAAGATGCGCAACGGGCGTTTTCGCATTTCAATATTGAACTGTCAGTGGAACGTAGCACTCGGGTGTGTCCTTCGTTGCAGCCTCGATATCGCGAACGAAACCTTCCATTCTCGAATTAAGATTGATGCACCCAGCGGACCCGGCGTGACTGCCGCCGTGGATAAAGAATCCACCGCGACCGAACGTCCGGGTGCCGGGCATGACGTGAATGGTCAGTCGGTGATCCCCCCATGCTGCGCGTGAAGCAAGGTTGTACCAGCGATTCGTCCACATCTGGGAAGGCTGAATCCAGTATCGACCAGGTGGTATAGGGCCAACATTTTCCATCTGTTGGCGAGCGCTCGAATAATCGAAATTGCCGCGACTATCCGGACGGCCGGAAACTGCAGGATATATCCTGGTTGCCCCGCCCGTCATGACCAAAAAGCGCCCATCGAAGCGGAGCGAAATGGAAGCGCGCGCGCATGCGGGTACACTCGGATTACCGCGTTCGGCCGCATACTTGGTCCCCATCGTTCTTATCCTCGTTTTTTGTGATTTGAGTGCGCCAAGCTATTGGCCCGCCCATCTTGGGCGCTCCGCTCGATTTCAGTCGCTCGGCGGATTCGAGCACACCGCGTTCAAGATGTTGATCGGGGCTCAAAGGCCTGTCCGGAGCGCGCCACCCGTCACCCGGGCTCTCACACGAAAGCGTGTCGAACTGCAAACGCTACACCCGCGGCGTTCATATCCTCTCTGTTAGCCCGGGACGACCGGCTTGATCAGCGTCGTCGTGATCGGCGCGAAACCGCAGGCCCGATACAGCGCACGTGCGGCCGCGTTGTGATTGAACACCGACAGCCCGATCTCCGTGACGCCGTGGCGGCGCGCCTCGGCGTCGAGTGCGTCGAGCGCGCGCGTGGCCCAGCCCTGGCGGCGCCGGGACGGGACGATGTCGAGGTCGTAGATGAACAGCGTGCGGTTCGCCCCTTCGGGCACGATTGCGTACCAGAGGTCGCCGACCGTATCGCCGCTGGCGGCGTCGATCAGCAGGACGAGGGTCTGGCCGGAGGTGAGCAGGCCGTCGGGCAGCAGCGTGTCGAAACAGGCGCGGGCCCGGCCCGCCGCGTCGTCGGCCGCGTTCTGACCGGATGACACGAGATCGCGCGCGTAGCCGTCGATGGCGCGCGTGCGGTATGCCTGAAATTCGCCGGCCGTCATCGGCCGCATCTGCAGCATGGCCCGGTTGTCGCGAGGGAAGTCGGACTTCCAGTGTAGCGGGACGGTCGCACCGGCGCGCGATGCGGCGATACCGATCGAGAAAACGTCTGCCCCGCGCCGACTCAGCATGGCGGCGACGCGCGCGCCTTCGACGAACGGCGTGTCAATGCAGATGCGCCCGCGCGGATCGGCAGATCGCCTGTCACGCGGCGCCCATTCTCTATGCATCCCCGCTGCGTTCTGATTAAATGACCGGCTCCCGGCATTCCGCAGAACAATAACGATGAGCGATCTGAATAGCGAAGTTTCCGTCGGAGAAACGCACGCTCCCGACGCTACGCGCCGGCGCACGCTGTGGGCCGCCTGCGGTGCGCACGCGGTGCATGACGGCCTGACGGACGTCATCTATGTGCTGCTGCCGATCTGGCAGGCACAGTTTGCGATCAACTTCGCGC
This sequence comes from Burkholderia sp. A9, assembly GCF_000801975.1. Classification (NCBI taxonomy): domain Bacteria; kingdom Pseudomonadati; phylum Pseudomonadota; class Betaproteobacteria; order Burkholderiales; family Burkholderiaceae; genus Burkholderia; species Burkholderia sp. A9. Next base: position 150,324 of record NZ_JSZN01000004.1, read on the forward strand.
AAATCGGCCTGCTGCGTGGATCCTATTCCGGGGTGATGGCGGGCTTCCAACTGCTCGCGAGCCGCGCGGCAAGGCGCTGGGGGCGGGAACGCATGCTGGTGGGCGGCACGGCCGTCGCCGGCATCGCTTACCTGATCGCGGGCCAGGCCGGCGGACTGGCGACACTGATGGTCGCGCTGGTGCTGGCCGGACTCGGCGCAAGCACGCAGCATCCGCTCGCGTCCTCGATGGTCAGCGACGCCTATGACGCGGGCGGCGGCGTGAAGGAAGCACTCTCCCAATACAACTTCGCCGGCGATATCGGCAAGACGCTCATACCCGGCGCGATCGGTCTGCTGCTGGCCGTCGCGACGTGGCGCACGGGCACCACGCTGATCGGGTTGATCGGCCTCGCTTCGGCCGGCCTGCTTGCGTGGCTGATTCCATCGAACCACGTGGCTGCCAGGCTGAGCGGCAAAGCACCGAGGGCTGCTGCCGTGCGTGGATCGGTCCGGGGTTTGCGCGCGTTGCTCGCGACCGGAACCGTGGACAGTGCGGTGCGGATGGGTTTTCTGACGTTCTTGCCGTTCCTGCTGAAAAGCAAGGGCGCCGGCACCGCCGGTATCGGCATCGCGCTGGCGCTGCTATTCGTCGGCGGCGCGTTCGGCAAGTTGCTCTGCGGCTATCTGGGCGTGCGCATCGGCATGATGAAGACGGTGTGGCTCACCGAATCCGCCACGTCGCTGCTGATCGTGCTCGTCGTATTTGCGCCGCTGTTCGCGATGATGACCGCGCTTCCGTTGCTTGGGCTCGCACTCAACGGAACATCGTCGGTGCTGTACGGTGCGGTGCCCGAACTGGCGGGCGAAGGCAAACGCGAGCAGGCGTTTGCGCTGTTCTATACCGGCACGATCGGTGCCGGCGCGCTGTCGCCGGTCCTGTTCGGACATCTGGGCGACGTTGCTGGCGTGCCCGCGGCACTGCTTTCGCTCGCTGCGATTCTGCTGCTGACGCTACCGCTGTCGTGGTCCGTCCAGAAGGGACTGGATGCGTGACGCGGCGCAGTCGATCTGACCGCGCCCGATTGGCGAATCAGCGACGGTACAAGACGATCGGTACGAGGTTCGAACGACGCAGGCGCTCGGCTTCGGCGCGACGCGCAGCGTACGAATATTCCGCGTCGAGCGGCAGGTGCGGGGAGACGAACAGGTCGTCGATCTTTTGCAGCAGGGCAAGAATGAAGCTCATGTGAGACTCCTGACAGATGGCGCTAGGGTTTTCCCTTAGACAGACTCTATTCTAAGGGTTTTCCCTGAACTCTGCCAGCACGCCGCACCCGTGTCGCCGCCGACGCACGGGCCGGAATGGCGAGCCTTGCCCGCTCTGGGTTTACAGGTAGGGTCTGAATATTTAACGGATTCGACGCGCCCGCTTCGCCGCTGCCGCCTCGCGATTCGCGTTGCGCTGAAGCCGGTCGACCTGCGACAGCATCGCTTCGTGGTGTTCCGCGAGCGTCATCAGCGTGGCCTGCTGGGTCGACAGATCGGCAGCCAGCCGGTCGATCCGCTGTTGCCGGGCGTCCAGATCCTGTTTCAGCTGCGCGATCTGCCGCGTTTGCAGCACCAGCGTGACGAGGCCCGCGAAGACGACGGTCGCCAGCGCCAGCAGCAGCCGGTTGACGCGACGCATCTCGCGATCCGCAGCCTGCTTCAGGTTGGCCGTCTCGGCCTGCAGGGTGGCGAGCCGGTTCGACAGCGGGCGCAGGTGGGTGTCGGGATCGAAGACCGGCGTGCTCGGTGCGGTCGATTGCGCGCCGTCGGCCGACGGCTTCGTCACGAACGACGCCGCGGACGCCACCGGCTGCACGGCCGGCGATGCCGACGCTGCAGCTGCTTGCGCGGCAGTTGCGACAGCGGCGGAGTCGACAGGTTCGGCGGTTGAAAGCGGTTCGCCGGATGGCGCAGTGTGCTGAGGTGCGGTCGATTCCGGCTCGGCGCCGACAGCCGCCTCTTCCGGCGCGCTGCGCACCGCTGCCGCTGCGCGTGCGCCGGCGGCCGCCCGGCGCTTGCCGCCCGAGGCGGCACGCCGCCCTTTCGCGGTCTCGCCGGGCGTCCGCACTGCTTCATCCTGCGTGACCGGCGCTGCGGCAGCGTCGGCCTCGGCGCCTGCTTTCACGGGACGGTCGCCGACAACTGTCTCGACCGCGCCGCTCTCCGCACTGTCGATCGCCACCGAGCGATCGGTTTGCGTCTCGGCCACGTGGCCAGTTTCCGACACGCTGCCGGCCTTCGCCTGGCCGCCATCAGTGACTGGCTCGCCGGCTGCAGTCGCGATGACGCCATCAGACTGCCGCGCATCGTCGAGCGCCTTTGCGTCGGCAGCGGCAGCGCGCACGACATCGGCGTCGATCCCATCCCCGTTGCCGCGCGTCGCTGCCGACACTGTCGTCGGCGCGGTGTCGGAAGCCTGCTCCACCTCACCGGCAACGCCGCCGGTCGCCGCGAAGCCGTCTAGCGTCGCCTGCCGACGGGCATGCTCGCCGTCCGCGACAACCGCCACCGTCCCGACATCCGCCACCGCGTCATCGCGCGCGACGACCGACGCACGCGCGGCCGGCTCGAACACCGGATCGCCGAACAGGTCGAGCGTGCGTTCGTCGCGCGGCGCATCGCCGGCCGGCGCGTTGCCGGGCCGCACGGTGGCCTTCGCGGACGTGTCGCTCACGGCCGCGACTGCGCGCGGACGCGAACGGGCCGACGAACGGTTGGAATGGGAACGGGAGCGAGGCAGGGAAACGGATTCGGTCATGGAGTCGGATTACAGGCCCGCGAACGCGGAACCGGATGTCGAACGGAATCAGTGACCAGCCATTGTCGCATGACCGATCGCCGAACCGGCCGTTCCGATGCCGTCTATTCGTCGTCCGACAATCCGCTGCCTTCCTCGAAGCGCGTAACGCACGACAGCCCACGGAGCTTGTCGCAGATCGCGCGATACTCCAGATCCGACACGCGCCCGAGCGCGATGCGCACTTCGTCGTGCTCGCCCGTGTCATCGGCGCGCTGCACGATGAACTGCTTCACACGCGCGCTGTCGGGGCCGAGCGCCGCGTGCAGCGAATCGAACGTCAGTGTGCCGCTCACCACCGTCAGCGCAAGCTGGCGGCGCTGCCGCACCGTGAAGTAGCGCCGCTCGAGCGGCTTGATGCCGGCCAGGATGATCAGGATGATGATCGTCGCGGAAATCGCTGCGACGTACAGGCCGCCGCCCACCGCGAGGCCGATCGCGGCGACCGACCACAGGCTCGCGGCCGTCGTCAGCCCGCGCACGATCTCGCCGCGCAGCAGGATCGAGCCCGCGCCGAGGAAACCGATGCCCGACACCACCTGCGCGGCGATCCGCGACGGATCGAGCACGATGTGTTCGCTGCTGCCGAGCACATCGGCGAAACCGAATGCCGACACGATCATGATGAGCGTCGAGCCGACGCAGACCAGCATGTGCGTGCGCAGGCCCGCCGCCCATGAAAGGCGCTCGCGCTCGAAGCCGATGACGCTGCCGAGCGCCGCCGCGAGAACCAGTCGCATCACGAGTTCCAGGTTGCTCAGCATGCGATTTATCTCCTTTTTTGAGGACGGCCGCGCGGAATGTTATATCCTTGGCCCCGGCCGCGCCGCTCCGGGCCGCGCCGACTCGACTCGATCCAAGCGCTCAACCCCGCCATGTCCGTTCCCGATTCCGCTTCCACCCAGACCGCCCGATTGCGCGACCATTTTGCGCACGTCATCTTGCCGATCTGGCAGGGTTCAGGGTTCGACCAGACACTACGGCTGCCGTTCGAGGCCGTCGATCCGGCCAGCCACGCACCGCTGCCCGTTACCCGTTATCGCGCCATGGCATGTGCGCGGCAACTGTTCGTGTTCGCGCAGGCCGGCAACACCGCGCACGCGGCCACGCTGTTCGACTCGCTGTGCAGCCGCTTCCGCGACCCGCGCCACGGCGGCTGGTTCTACAGCGTCGACGCGCAAGGCGCGCCGCTCGACACGACGAAAGACCTCTATACCCACGCGTTCATGGTGTTCGCGTGTGCCGCCTGGCATGCGGCGTCGGGCGACGCCGCGGCGCGCACGGTCGCCGAGGAAACCGCCGCGCTGATCCAGGACCGCTTCGCGCCGCAACCGGGCAACGCGCTACTCGACGCCGCACGTCACGCCGATTTCTCGTCATCGGGCAGCGGCGCGCTGCAGAACCCGCTGATGCACCTGACCGAAGCGTGGCTCGCAGCGGCCGATGCGTTCGGCGACGCGGCGTTCGACGATGCGCTGGCGCACACCGCACAGGCCGTCGAGCGCACGTTCGTCGATACGGCGACCGGCTGCGTCGCCGAGCTGCCGCTCGGTGCGGCCGACAACCGCTTCGAGCCCGGCCATCAATTCGAATGGTTCTATCTGGTCGATGCGGCCGGTGCACGGCTCGCGCAAACCGGGCTCCCTGACGCGCTCGCGCGCGCGTTCGCGTTCGCCGAGCAGCACGGGATCGATGCGCAGACGGGTGCCGTGTGCGCGGCAGTGGACGCGCAAGGCGCGTGCCTCGACAGCACGCAGCGGATCTGGGCGCAGACCGAATACCTGCGCGCGCTCGCGACGCACGGCGGCACGCCGGCGTCCGCGCCGCTCGCGCAGCAGATCGAGCGCTTCGCCGCGCGCTTCCTGCATCCGCGCGGCTGGTTCGAGTGCAAGACGGCGGACGGGCAGGTGTCGCGCGCCGACATGCCGTCGACGACGCCCTACCACCTCGCGACCGCCTACGCGGCGCTGCCGGCCGGTTCGTAACCCGCGCCGTCGAACGACGCCGCGCCCGCATCGCGCACACCGCGACCGGCGCGCGCGTCGCCCAGTTCGAACACCGACACCGCCTGCATCAGGTGCGCGGTCTGGTCGTTCAGCGACGCGGCCGCCGCCGCGACTTCCTCCACCAGTGCCGCGTTCTGCTGCGTCAGCTGATCCATCTGCGTGACGGCCTGGTTCACCTGCTCGATGCCGACGCTCTGCTCGACCGACGCGGCAGTGATCTCCGACATCGTCTGCACGACCCGTGTGATCGACGCCGACACCGTCCGCATCGCGTCGCCGGCACGCTCGACAAGCTCCGAGCCGCCGTCGATCTGCGCGACCGATTCCTCGATCAGCGCCTTGATCTCCTTCGCCGATTGCGCGCTGCGCTGCGCGAGCGAGCGCACTTCGCCCGCGACCACCGCGAAACCGCGGCCCTGCTCGCCGGCCCGCGCGGCCTCGACCGCCGCGTTCAGCGCGAGGATGTTGGTCTGGAACGCGATGCCGTCGATCACCGAAATGATCTCCGCGATCCGTCCCGAGCTCTGCGCGATGCCGCGCATCCGGTCGATCACGCTGTCGACCACGCCGCCGCCATGGCGCGTCGCGTCGAGCGCCGCGTCGGCCAGCGCGCTGGCCGCGCGCGCGCTGTCGGTGTTCTGGCGGACGGTCGCGGTCAGTTCCTCCATGCTCGCGGCGGTTTCCTCGAGCGACGCGGCCTGCGTGCCCGTCCGCGCGGACAGGTCTGCGTTGCCGCCGGCGATCTCGCCCGCGCCGAGGTGGATCGCGTCGGACGCGTGACGCACCGTGCGCACGGTGTCCGCGATGCTTGCCTGCATCGCGGCGAGGCCGCGCAGCATCCGGTCGATCTCGAACACGCCGCCGGCCCGCACGGCCTCGTCGAGCCGGCCCTGCGCGATCCGCTCGAAATGGCGGCCGGCTTCGTCCAGCGGCGCGACGACCGCGCGCCGCGCGGCCGCGTAGATGGCCGCGCTCGCCGCCAGCATCGCCACCAGCAGCACGATGCCGACCCACTTGAACCACTGCATCCCGCTGTCGATCGTGCCGAGCGCGTCGCGGCTCGATGCGCCGCCGTAATCGGCGAAGCGGTGCAGTTCGGCGAGGTACGCGTCCTGGAAGCCTTGCGTCGGCTGGTCGAGGAACGCCTGGATGTTGTCGGCGTCGAGGAACTGCACGAGTTCGCCCAGCGCGCCGCGCAGCGCGCGATAGCGCTCGGCGAGCGCCGCGACGCGTGCGCGGTTCGTTTCGTCGACGGGCTGCGCGGCCGTCAGTGCGGCGAACGCCTTGTCCGCTTCGGCGAGCGACGCGCTCGCATGACGGATGATGTCGTCGGGCTTCGGGCCGCCGCGCACCATCCGCGTGCCGGCGCGCGACAGGTTGACGCGCGCGTCGAGCAGGCGCTCGGTCGCCTGGCTGGCCGCGTCGACCTGCGAAATCGCGACGTTCGACAGATCGTCGACGCCGCTGCGCGTCGACGCGAGCGCCCAGAAGCCGAGCGCCTCGATCGCGAACAGGAAGAGGCAAAACACGGTCAACACGCCGAGCAGACCCGACGCGAGCTTGATTTTTCCGAACATGGGGGAGATTCCTGGAGAGCCGACGATGGAGCAATGAACAATGCCCCGGCATTAGCGGCATTTCTTCGTCGGACTTTAGAGACGGCCGGTCAGGGGCGCCGTCTTTTCCGCCGAATCGCCCGCAAACGAGGACAATGCCCACATTCGACGCAATAATCGCGTCGCACCGCATCGGCAATCGCAAGAAACGCGGACGAATTTCCTTGCTTATCCGCAGCCCCCTTCCTAGAGTTCAGCGCAAGCGGACACGCATTGTGAGGAAAGTCGATGACGGACATCACGGACCACGCGCGCGGCGCATTGCGCGCGCAACCGTTCAGCATGCTGCTGGGCACGGAGCTGATGCACATCGGCGACAACGAGGTGTCGCTGTGCCTGCCCGTACGGGAAGAGTTGCGGCAGCAGCACGGCTTCGTGCACGGCGGCGTGATCGGTTATCTCGCCGACAACGCGCTGACGTTCGCCGGCGCGCTCGTGCTCGGCCCGCGCGTCATCACCGCCGAATACAAGATCAACTACCTGCGGCCGGCCGTCAGCGGCACGCTCGTCGCGCGCGCAAAGGTCGTCTACGCGGGCCGGCACCAGGCGACCTGCCAATGTCATGTGTTCGTCATCGACGGCGATCACGAGCGCCTCGTCGCGATCGCACAAGGCACGATCAACCGCGTCGGCGACGGCAAGATGCCGGATGCGCCGGAGGAAACGGCGTGAGTCCGGTGCGCCGATGAGGTGTTTCGGCGAGTCTTACTCCGTGTCCTGATGCGGTTCCGCGCGACTTCGACGTGTACTGCCTTCCCGTCCGACTCGACGCCAAAATCTCCGTCAATATCCCCACCGCGGTACGAATATTCCCTAAATGGCGCGAATTATTCTTTTTGCCACCTATAGCTCGATGCGGCCGGCCAGTCGTCATCCTGTCATTCACCGGAATGCTCGGACTTCGGCTCGTGCTCGGTTTGATTTGCACCGGCGACGGCTCGCAACTCATCGTCGTGACGTGCTCTGGTAGCCGGTGGCGACGCTGGTTCCTCCATTGGGTTTGGTGCAGTGTCGAATCGAGATAAAACAGCATTGCTTAGTCCGGAATGCATCCAATTCCGGGACGCTTAACCCTTTTCCCCCGTCAACGGCAGGAACCGCGGCGCCACGCGCGCCCGAATATTGCCATTCGCGTCGGTACGGTAAATCCCGCGCGCCGCATTGTGCGGATGCTCCACCGCGTCGGCCACGCTCAGCAGCGGCGCAAAGCACGCGTCGGTACCTTCGAGCAGCGTGCGCCAGTGCGCGGACGGCTGCTGCGCGAATACCTCCGCGAAACGCACCTTCAGCGCGGGCCAGCGCGCGCGATCGTATTGGGACGCCGGATCGACGTCGGTCAACCCGAGCCGTTCGACCAGCAGCGCATAGAACGGCGGCTCGAGCGCGCCGATCGTCACGCATTCGCCGTCCGCGCAGCGATACACGTCATAGAACGGTGCGTCGTGAAAGAGGCTCGGCTGCGCACCGTCGAGCTGCCCGTTCGCGCGCGCCCACAGCGCGAGCGAACCGAGCATCGACACGATGTCGACGATCGCGCCGTCGACCACGCGCCCCGGGCCGCCGCCGCGCACGTCAAACAGCGCGCAGACGATCCCGAACGCGAGCCCGAGCGCGCCGCCCGCATCGCCGACGACCGTCGGCGGCACGCCGGGCCGGCCGTCGCGCGGCGCTGACAGCGACAGCAGCCCCGTCAGCGCGACGTAGTTCAGGTCATGTCCGGCGGCCGTCGCGAGCGGCCCGTGCTGGCCCCAGCCGGTCATCCGCCCATACACGAGCTTCGGATTGCGGCGTGCGCACTCGTCGGGCCCGAGGCCGAGGCGCTCCATCACGCCGGGCCGCAGCCCTTCGATCAGCGCGTCGGCCTGCGCGATCAGCGCGAGCGCCGCGTCGCGGCCTGCCGGCGACTTCAGATCGAGTTCGACGATCGTCTTGCCTTCGCGCAACAGGTCGCCATCGCGCCCCTGCAGTGCATCCGGCGCGCTCGTTCTGCCGGCCGGGCGCGCGATCAGCGTGATGCGCGCCCCCATCCCGGCGAGCATCCAGCCTGCGAGCGGGCCGGGGCCGAGACCTTCGAATTCGACGATATGGACGCTGGAAAGCGGCGCACCAAGCGACATACGATTCTCCTGTCGACCCACGTTAGCGCTTTAGCGCTTACGTGGGTCCCATGCTTCGCGGTCGACCCACGTTAGCGCTTTAGCGCTTACGTGGGTCCCATGCTTCGCGGTCGACCCGCGTTAGCGCTTTAGCGCTTACGCAGGTCCCATGCTTCGCGGTCGACCCGCGTTAGCACTTCAGCGCTTACGCAGGTCCCATGCTTCGCGGTCAACCCGCATTAGCGCCTTGGCGCTTACGCAGGTCCCATGCTTCGCGGTCGATCCGCGTTAGCGCCTTGGCGCTTACGCAGGTCCCATGCCTTGCGGTCAACCAGCGTTAGCGCGCCGGTTCGATGCTTTGCTCATCGCCTCGGCGCCGCCACGCATGCATCAAACGAAAAATCCCTGCGTAGCGGATTCGCTGCGCAGGGATCGGGTCAAGCTTCAGCCGCGCCAGCTCGCGCGCACGAACCGTCGAGCGTCAGAACGCATCCCCCGGCACCCGCACCCAGCCTTCCATCAGCACGCGTGCGCTGCGGCTCATGATCGCCTTCGTGACGGTCCATTCGCCGTTCTCGAGCCGGGCTTCCGCGCCGACGCGCAGCGTGCCCGACGGATGCCCGAAGCGCACCGCGTTGCGTTCGCCGCCGCCCGCCGCGAGATTGACCAGCGTGCCGGGAATCGCCGCGGCCGTGCCGATCGCGACCGCCGCCGTGCCCATCATCGCGTGGTGCAGCTTGCCCATCGACATCGCACGCACCAGCAGGTCGACGTCGCCTGCGTTCACGCGCTTGCCGCTCGACGCGACATAGTCGGCCGGCTTCGCGACGAACGCGACCTTCGGCGTGTGCTGGCGCGTCGCGATCTCGTCGAGCGTGTCGATCAGGCCCATGCGCAGCGCGCCGTGCGCGCGGATCGTCTCGAACTTCTCGAGCGCCTTCGCGTCGCCGTTGATCGCGTCCTGCAGCTCCGTGCCCGTGTAGCCGATCGCTTCGGCCTCGACGAAGATGGTCGGAATCCCCGCGTTGATCATCGTCGCCTTCAGCGTGCCGATGCCGGGCACCGCCAGATCGTCGACGAGGTTGCCGGTCGGGAACATCGACCCGCCCGAGCCTTCTTCGTCGGCAGCCGGGTCCATGAATTCGAGCTGCACTTCGGCGGCCGGGAACGTGACGCCATCCAGCTCGAAATCACCCGTCTCCTGCACCGCGCCGTTCGTGATCGGCACGTGCGCAACGATCGTCTTGCCGATGTTCGCCTGCCAGATCCGCACGGTCGCGACGCCGTCGCGCGGCACGCGCGACGCCTCCACGAGGCCGCCGCTGATCGCGAACGGGCCGACCGCCGCCGACAGGTTGCCGCAGTTGCCGGTCCAGTCGACGAACGCCTTGTCGATCGCGACCTGCCCGAACAGGTAGTCGACGTCGTGGCCGGGCCGCGTGCTCTTCGACACGATCACCGTCTTGCTGGTGGACGACGTCGCGCCGCCCATCCCGTCGATCTGCTTGCCGTACGGATCGGGGCTGCCGATCACGCGCAGCAGCAGCGCGTCGCGCGCGGCGCCCGGCGCCTGCGCGGCGTCCGGCAGGTCCTGCAGCCGGAAGAACACGCCCTTGCTGGTGCCGCCGCGGATGTAGGTCGCCGGAATCCTGATTTGAGGAATGTGAGCCATGTTTGCGTTATCCCTGTGTGACCCGGTCATGCCGCCTGCGACGATTCGAGGAAGTCCTGCGCGAAACGCTGCAGCACGCCGCCCGCGTCGTAGATCGACACTTCCTCGGCCGTATCGAGCCGGCACGTCACCGGTACCTCGACGCGTTCGCCGTTCTTGCGATGAATCACCAGCGTGAGATCGGCGCGCGGCGTGCGCTCGCCGATCACGTCGAAGGTCTCGGTGCCGTCGACGCCGAGCGTGGTGCGGTTCGTGCCCGGCTTGAACTCGAGCGGCAGCACGCCCATCCCGATCAGGTTCGTGCGGTGGATCCGCTCGAACCCTTCGGCGACGATCACCTCGACGCCCGCGAGCCGCACGCCCTTCGCGGCCCAGTCGCGCGACGAGCCCTGGCCGTAGTCGGCGCCGGCGATCACGATCAGCGGCTGCTTGCGATTCATGTAGGTTTCGATCGCTTCCCACATCCGCATGACCTGGCCTTCCGGCTCGACGCGCGCGAGCGAGCCCTTCTTCACCGCGCCGTCGACGACCGCCATCTCGTTGATCAGCGTCGGGTTCGCGAAGGTCGCGCGCTGCGCGGTCAGGTGGTCTCCCCGGTGCGTCGCGTACGAGTTGAAGTCTTCTTCCGGCAGGCCCATCTTGGCCAGGTACTCACCGGCCGCGCTGTTCGCGAGGATCGCGTTCGACGGCGACAGGTGGTCGGTCGTGATGTTGTCGCCGAGCACCGCGAGCGGGCGCATGCCCTTGAGCGTGCGTTCGCCGGCCAGCGCGCCTTCCCAGTACGGCGGACGGCGGATGTAGGTGCTCTGCGCGCGCCAGTCGTACAGCGGCGCCGCGCGCTCGCCGGCATCGGCCGTGCGCGCGAACATCGGTTCGTAGACCTTGCGGAACTGCTCGGGCTTCACGCTCGACGCGACGATCGCGTCGATCTCCTCGTCGGTCGGCCAGATGTCCTTCAGCGTGACGGGCTTGCCGTCCTGGTCGTGGCCGAGTACGTCCTTCTCGATGTCGAAGCGGATCGTGCCGGCGATCGCATACGCGACGACGAGCGGCGGCGACGCGAGGAACGCCTGCTTTGCATACGGATGGATGCGGCCGTCGAAGTTGCGGTTGCCGGACAGCACGGCCGTCGCGTACAGGTCGCGGTCGACGATCTCCTGCTGGATCTTCGGATCGAGCGCGCCCGACATCCCGTTGCAGGTCGTGCACGCGAACGCGACGATGCCGAAGCCGAGCTTCTCGAGTTCCGGCAGCAGGTTCGCTTCTTCCAGATACAGCTCGACCGCCTTCGATCCCGGCGCGAGCGAGCTCTTCACCCACGGCTTGCGCGTGAGGCCCTTCGCGTTCGCGTTGCGCGCGAGCAAGGCGGCTGCAATCACGTTGCGCGGGTTGCTGGTGTTCGTGCAGCTCGTGATCGCGGCGATGATCACCGCACCGTCGGGCATCTCGCCCGCCTTCTCTTCCCACGCGCCGGCGATCCCGCGCGCGGCGAGGTCGGACGTCGGCAGCCGCTTGTGCGGGTTCGACGGGCCGGCCATGTTGCGCACCACGCTCGACAGGTCGAACGTCAGCGTGCGCTCGTACTGCGCATTGTTCAGCGTATCGACCCACAGGCCCGCCGCCTTCGCGTAGGTCTCGACCAGCTTCACCTGCTCGTCGCTGCGGCCGGTGAGGCGCAGGTAGTCGGTCGTCTGGCCGTCGATGAAGAACATCGCGGCCGTCGCGCCGTATTCGGGCGCCATGTTCGAGATCGTCGCGCGGTCGCCGAGCGTGAGGCTCGCCGCGCCCGCACCGCGGAATTCCAGGTACGCGCCGACCACCTTTTCCTTGCGCAGGAACTCGGTCAGCGCGAGCACGACGTCGGTCGCGGTGATGCCGGGCTGGCGCTTGCCGGTCAGCTCGACGCCGACGATGTCGGGCAGGCGCATCCACGATGCGCGGCCGAGCATCACGTTCTCCGCCTCCAGGCCACCGACGCCGATCGCGATCACGCCGAGCGCGTCGACGTGCGGCGTGTGGCTGTCGGTGCCGACGCAGGTGTCCGGATACGCGACGCCGTCCTGTGCCTGGATCACCGGCGACATCTTCTCCAGGTTGATCTGGTGCATGATGCCGTTGCCCGGCGGGATCACGTCGACGTTCTCGAACGACTGCTTGGTCCATTCGATGAAGTGGAAGCGATCCTCGTTGCGACGATCCTCGATCGCGCGGTTCTTCGCGAACGCGTCCGGATCGAAGCCGCCGCACTCGACGGCGAGCGAGTGGTCGACGATCAGCTGCACGGGCACGACCGGGTTCACCTTCGCCGGGTCGCCGCCGCGCTCCGCGATCGCGTCGCGCAGGCCCGCGAGGTCGACGAGCGCCGTCTGGCCGAGGATGTCGTGGCACACCACGCGCGCCGGGAACCACGGGAAGTCACGCTCGCGCTTGCGCTCGATGATCTGCTTCAGCGAATCGGCGAGGATCGCCGGATCGGCGCGGCGCACGAGGTTTTCGGCGAGCACGCGCGACGTGTACGGCAGCGTGTCGTACGCGCCGGGTGCGATCGCTTCGACCGCGGCACGCGCGTCGAAGTAGTCCAGCGACGTGCCGGGCAGGGGTTTGCGGTTGGCGGTATTCATGATGTGGGGCGGAATTCGGGGTAAGACGTTCCGCGCGCGCCGGCGGCCCGCATCACGGGCGCCGGTGCGCGCGGCGGGCGATCAGCGCTTTTCGATCGGCACGAACTGCAGGTCTTCCGGACCCGTGTAGTTCGCGCTCGGGCGGATGATCTTGTTGTCGATGCGCTGCTCGATGATGTGCGCGCTCCAGCCCGACGTGCGCGAGATCACGAACAGCGGCGTGAACATCGCGGTCGGCACACCCATCATGTGATACGACACGGCGCTGAACCAGTCGAGGTTCGGGAACATCTTCTTCGCCTCCCACATCACCGATTCGAGGCGCTCGGCGATGTTGTACAGCTTCAGGTCGCCCGCTTCCTTCGACAGCTTGTGCGCGACGCCCTTGATCACCTTGTTGCGCGGATCGGAGATCGTGTAGACCGGGTGGCCGAAGCCGATCACGACTTCCTTGTTCTCGACGCGGCGGCGGATGTCGGCTTCGGCGTCGTCCGGCGAGGTGTAGCGGCTCTGGATTTCATACGCGACTTCGTTCGCGCCGCCGTGCTTCGGCCCGCGCAGCGCGCCGATCGCGCCGGTGATCGCCGAGTAGATGTCCGAGCCCGTGCCCGCGATCACGCGGCCGGTGAAGGTCGATGCGTTGAACTCGTGCTCCGCGTACAGGATCAGCGACGTGTGCATCGCGTCGACCCACGACTTCGACGGCGTCTTGCCGTGCAGCAGGTGCAGGAAATGGCCGCCGATCGAGTCGTCGTCGGTTTCCGTCTCGATGCGCTTGCCGTTGTGCGAGAAGTGATACCAGTACAGCAGGATCGAGCCGAGCGATGCCATCAGGCGGTCGGCGATGTCGCGCGCGCCCGGCAGGTTGTGGTCGTCCTTCTCCGGCAGCACCGTGCCGAGCACCGACACGCCGGTGCGCATCACGTCCATCGGGTGAGCGGAAGCCGGGATCTGCTCGAGCGCGGCCTTCAGTGCGTTCGGCAGGCCGCGCATCGCGCGCAGCTTGGTCTTGTACGCGGCCAGTTCGGTCAGGTTCGGGAGCGTGCCGTGCACGAGCAGGTGCGCGATTTCCTCGAACTCGCACGATTCGGCGACGTCGAGAATGTCGTAGCCGCGGTAGTGCAGGTCGTTGCCGGTCTTGCCGACCGTGCACAGCGCCGTGTTGCCCGCCGTCACGCCCGACAGCGCCACCGACTTCTTCGGCTTGAAGGCGCCTGCGGCTGCCGGTGCTGCTGCGTCTTTCGTCTCGCTCATGTTTCCGTTCTCCAATAGGTGTCTCTGTGTCGACCGGACTTAGCGCTTCAGCGCTTAGTCCGGTCCCATGCTTCGCGGTCGACCCGACTTAGCGCTTCAGCGCTTAGTCCGGTCCCATGCTTCGCGGTCGACCCGACTTGGCGCTTCAGCGCTTAGTCCGGTCCCATGCTTCGCGGTCGACCCGACTTGGCGCTTCAGCGCTTAGTCCGGTCCCATGCTTCGCGGTCGACCGGACTTGGCGCTTCAGCGCTTGGTCCGGTCCCATGCAAAGCCGGATCTCGGCCGGGCCCGGCGCGTCGGCGCGCGGCCCGGCTTCATGCAATGCGTTCCGGGATACGAGTCCCGGCGCGCGAGCCGCGTTACTTCTTGCCCTGCGCGAACAGTTCGTCGAGCTTCTGCTCGTACGCGTGATAGCCGAGGAAGTCGTACAGCTCGGCGCGGGTCTGCATCGTCGGCACGGCGGCCTTCTGCGTGCCGTCGCGGCGCAGCGTCTCGTAGAAATTCAGCGCGGCCTTGTTCATCGCGCGATACGCGCCACAGCAGTAAAGCGCGATGTCGACGTTCGCCTCGCGCAGTTCGTCGAGCGTGAACAGCGGCGTCGAGCCGAACTCGGTCAGGTTCGCGAGGATCGGCACCTTCACGGCGGCCTTGAAGCGGCGGTAGTCGTCGAGCGATTTCATCGCTTCCGGGAAAATCATGTCCGCGCCGGCTTCCACGTAGGCGATCGCGCGCTCGATCGCCGCGTCGATCCCTTCGGCGGCGGCCGCGTCGGTGCGGGCCATGATCACGAACTGGTCGTCGGTGCGCGCGTCGACCGCGGCCTTCACGCGATCGACCATTTCATCGGTCGGTACGACTTCCTTGCCCGGACGGTGGCCGCAGCGCTTCTGGCCGACCTGGTCCTCGAGGTGCACGGCCGCGACGCCGGCCTTGATGAACGAGCGGACCGTGCGCGCGATGTTGAATGCGCCGCCCCAGCCCGTGTCGATGTCGACCAGCAGCGGCAGGTCGGTCGCGTTGGTGATCCGGTTCGCGTCGATCAGCACATCTTCCATCGTGCTGATGCCGAGATCGGGGATGCCGAGCGAATTCGCTGCGACGCCGCCGCCCGACAGGTAGACGGCCTTGAAGCCGACGGCCTGCGCCATCTTGGCCGCGTACGCGGTGATCGCGCCGACCACCTGCAGCGGCTGCTCGGCCGCGACTGCCGCGCGGAATTTCGCGCCGGCGCTCTGAAGATGCGTATTGCTCATGAACGGCCTCCTGAGGGAATGCCCATTACCAGCAAGGACCGGGCCAGCTCGCGAAACACGGCTAACCCACTGATTCTTAAGCAACCGGCGCGGGCGCTGCATCGTCCGGCGATTTCAATTTGGCAATTTCATATTTCAAAAATGAAATCGCACGCGCATAATCGATCGTCATGGACCTCTCCTCGACCAAGCCCGTCGGCCCGGCCGACCGCGCGGTGCGCCCGCGCATCTGGGCGATGGGCATCAGCCGCCTGCGCGACCTGTTTCGCGAGATCGCCGGCGAATTCGACGAACGCGCCGACGTGCGCATCGTCACGCGCGCTTACGAAGACGCGCTGAGCGCGATCGCGGAGGCCGGCACCGCGCGGCCCGACGTGATCGTCGCGGCCGGCTCGAACGGCGGCTTCCTGAAAACACGCGCGCAGGTACCGGTCGTGGTCGTGTCGCCGACCGGCTTCGACGTGATGCAGGCACTCGCGCGCGCACGGCGCGACGCGTCGCGGATCGCGCTCGTCAGCGCCGGCGAGACGCCGCCGGAAGTGCGCCGCTTCGTCGCCGCGTACGGTCTCGACGTGCAGTTTGCGTCATATCAGTCCGCGCAGGAAGCGGAAGCCTGCGTGCACGACCTGCACGATCGCGGCATCGAGACGATCGTCGGCCCCGGCCTCGTCACCGATCTCGCGGCGAGCGCCGGCATGGGCGCGGTGTTCCTGTATTCGCACGCGTCGGTGCGCAAGGCTGTCGAGACGGCGCTCGAAGTCGCATACGCGACGCACGCCGAGGCGTTTCGCCGCCAGCGGCTCGACAACCTGCTGCAACACCTGCGCGACGGCGTGGTTGCGCTCGACGCGCGCGGCCGCGTCGAGGCCATCAACGAGCGGCTCGCATCGGCGCTCGGGGTCGAACCCGCTGCGGCCGTCGGCCGCGCGCTCGTCGACCTGCGACCCGAGCTGCGCACGCTGCGCGGCGAGGACGGCGACGCGCTTGCGACCGTGCGCGGCGTGCGCTACGTCGTGCATCGCGGGCCGCTCGTCGATCGCGGCGTCACGTCGGGCAGCGTGCTGACGTTCCAGGAATCGCGCGCGGTCGAACGGCTCGACCGTGCGCTGCGCTCGCAGCCGAACACACAGCAGTTCGCCGCGCGCTACACGCTCGACGACGTGATCGGCGCGTCCGCGCCGATGGCGCGCGTGCGCGATCTCGTGCGCCGCTACGCGAAATCCGACGCGACCGTGCTCGTGCTCGGCGAAAGCGGCACCGGCAAGGAGATGATCGCGCAGAGCCTGCATGCGCTGTCCGTGCGGCGCAGCTATCCGTTCGTCGCGATCAACTGCGGCGCGTTTCCGGAAGCGCTGCTCGAGAGCGAGCTGTTCGGCTACGAGGAAGGCGCGTTCACCGGCGCGCGGCGCGGCGGCAAGACCGGGCTGTTCGAGGCCGCGCACCGCGGCACGCTGTTTCTCGACGAGATCGGCGAGATGCCGCCGTCGCTGCAAAGCCGGCTGCTGCGCGTGTTGCAGGAGCGCGAGGTGATCCGCCTCGGCTCGACCGAGCCGATCCGGATCGACGTGCGCGTGATCGCCGCGACGCATCGTCCGCTGCTCGCGGCCGTGGAGGCCGGCACGTTCCGCGCCGATCTCTATTACCGGCTCAACATCCTGAACGTCGGCCTGCCGCCGCTGCGCGAGCGCGCCGCCGACATTCCGGCGCTCGCGGCCACGCTGCTCGTGCAAGCCGCGCGGCGCGAGCCGCGGCTGGCCGAACGCGTGCGCGAGGTCGGCGATGCCATGCGCGTGCTCGACGCGACGCAGGCGACGCTCGCGCGCTACCGGTGGCCCGGCAACGTGCGGGAACTGCAGAACGTGGTCGAGCGGATCGCGGTGGAGCTGGCCGAGGAAGTCGACGAGAACGATCCGGGCGCCGCGTGCGCGGCGCTCGCGCCCGACGCGCTGCAGGCGATCGCGCCCGAGTTGTTCGCGGCGCCGCCCGACGCGGCCGATACCGATACCGATGCCGATGCCGACGACGCACGGACGCTCCAGGCGCGCCGCCGCCGCGCGGAAGCCGACGAGATCCGCGCGGTGCTCGACGCGTGCGGCGGCGACCGCGATCGCGCGTGCGCGATGCTCGGCATCAGCAAGACGACGCTGTGGCGGAAGCTGTCGGCAAAATAGGTGCGAGCGGGACAGGCGTGACGCGCGGGATCATCGGCCCCGTCAATCGGCCTTGTGATAGTGGCGGTACGCCTTCGCGCGATTGCCGCACGACGACATCGAGCACCAGCGGCGGCTGCCGTTCTTGCTGTCGTCGATGAACAGCCACTGGCATGCGTCGTTCGCGCAGCGCTTGACCTTCGCGAGCCGCGCGCCGCCCAGCAGGTCGGTCGCCGACCACAGCACCGGGCTCAGCAGCCCAGCGAGCGTCGCGCCCGCTTCCCCGATCCGCCACGCATAGCCGCCGTCGACCCGCGCCAGCGCGACGCGCGGCGCCGCCTCCGCCAGAAAACCACCCAGCAGCGCGAGATCGTCGGCTTGCGGCTCGCGCCGCTCGGCCTGCGCGTGAAAGAGCCGATACAGCGCCTCGCGCAACGCGAGCGCGCGCGCCAGCATCGCCGGTTCTTCATTGTTGTTCAAGTATTGCGCACGACACGCGTCGGCCACGCAGGCCGGCATGCGCGCCTGCTCCCGGCACCACGCGAGCAGGTCGTCGAGCGTGCCGAAGGTTTCCGTCGGCGCGTCGGCGCCGCGCCAGTACAGCGTGTTCGCGAAATCGATGCTCAGCGTTTCAGACGGGGCCGGAATCAGGCAGTCCGTCGTGACGGAAGGTTGCGTTTTGCTCATGACGCGATCGTATCTAACCACCATGCTGGTTGACAAGCGTCCGGGCGCTTTCCAACATAACCAGCATGGTGGTTGAAAACAGGCTTGCTGCGCTGACGTCCCCTCTTCAGTTCAAGGAGCCACAGATGATCGATCGCTTTTCCTGCGGTGTTGTCCACATCGATCGCAGCCACGCGCTTTACGACAGCACGCTCGGCGCACTGCGCTACAAGCGGCTGGCATGGTGGTTATAAGCAGGTTTGCTGCACTGACGTCCCCCTTCAGTTCAAGGAGCCACAGATGATCGATCACCTTTCGTTCGGCGTTGCCCACATCGACCGCAGCCGCGCGTTCTACGACAGCACGCTCGGCGCGCTCGGCTACAAGCGGCTGTACAGCGACGACGGATCCCTCGGCTACGGCACCACCGAACCGGTGCTGTGGTTGCAGCACGCGCCCCGTCCGGTCGTCGCCGATCCCGATTCGGGGTTGCACGTGTCGTTTCGCGCATCGTCGCCGGTGGAAGTCGACGCGTTCTACCGCGCCGCGCTCCAGCACGGCGGGCAGGACAACGGCGGGCCCGGCAAGCGCGAGCACTATGGCCCCGGCTATTACGCGGCATTCGTCGTCGACCCCGACGGGTATCGGCTCGAAGCCCATTGCGAGCTGGACAACGTCGTCTGATCCGGTTCGTACGGCCCCGGATGAACGACAAGGGCCCGATTCCGCATCGCGCGGAATCGGGCCCTTGTCTTTGCTGCATCGATGTTCGGTTCGCGACGGCCGCCGCCGGTCATGCGAGGCGATCGGGCGGCTGGCCGGGCAGCGCGGCCGGGTTGCGGTTGATTGCGCCCGCGATCCGGCCCGCGCCGGCCAATGCTTACTGCGCGTTGCGCGTGCTCTGCAGTTGCTCGCCGAGCCCTTCGATCCCGAGGCGCACCATCTGGCCGGCCTTCAGGAACACCGGCGACGGCTTGATGCCCATCCCGACGCCCGGCGGCGTGCCGGTCGTGATCACGTCGCCCGGTTGCAGCGTCATGCAGGTCGACAGGTAGGCGATCAGTTGCGCGACGGTGAACACCATCGTGCGCGTGTTGCCGTTCTGATAGCGATGGCCGTCGATCTCGAGCCACAGGTCGAGGCGCTGCGGATCGGGCACCTCGTCGCGCGTGACGAGCCACGGGCCGATCGGGCCGAACGTGTCGAAGCCCTTGCCCTTGTCCCACTGGCCGCCGCGCTCGATCTGCCACTCGCGCTCGGACACGTCGTTGACGACGCAGTAGCCCGCGACGTAGTCGAGCGCGCGCGCTTCGTCGACGTCCTTGCAGGTCGCGCCGATCACGACGCCCAGCTCGACTTCCCAGTCCGTCTTCACCGAGCCCTTTGGAATGTCGATGCCGTCGTTCGGGCCGCAGATCGAACTCGTCCACTTGCCGAACACCACCGGCTCCTTCGGCACCGGCATGCCGGCTTCGGCCGCGTGGTCCGCATAGTTCAGGCCAATGCCGATGAACTTGCCGACGCGCCCGACGCACGCGCCGATGCGCGGCTCGCCGGGGACGAGCGGCAGCGTGGCCGGGTCGATCCCGCGCAGCCGCGCGAGACCGGCGTCGGACAGCGCGTCGCCGGCAAGATCCGGCACGTGCGCGGACAGGTCGCGAATCCGGCCGTCCGCGTCGAGAATTCCGGGCTTTTCCTGGCCGGACGGGCCATAGCGAAGCAGTTTCATCGTGCTCAACCTCTGTTGTCGAATGTGACAGGATACCGGCCGACGCGGCCGCTCACAGCCACGCGCCGGACTGAATGTCGATCGTCGATGGCGCGCGTCGGCCCAGGTTCCGGCAGCCGTTCGACGCGCGAGGCTCGCGCAGGCGCAGCGATCGCGGCGCCGCACCGGGGTGCAGCGCGCATCGAACGGGCGGCCGCCGGTCTGCGCATCGGCGACGACGGCCCGGCATCCGCGGCATGTGCCGGCCCTTGCCGGCCGGCTTCACGCGCGGCCGCGCCGTCGCTGGCCCGCCACTCTTTGTACCATCGGCGGCCCGCCATGAAATGGCGCGCGACGGATACCGACTATTGGTGCGCCTGCCGTGGTTGCACCGCAGCATCGGACCTGTCGATACATTCGGCCCGACGCCGAATCCCGCTTTTCTTCCATCCCAGGCAAGCGAATTGCGAATATTCGTTATGACCCTGTCATCGGGAACGACACCTGATCCGTTCTTGCTCGGTAACGATCGGTAAAAAGATGCCGCATTGCACACTGTAAGTTTGTTGTTAAGCTCGCGCGGATGGCGGTCACATCCGCATGCGGCTTGACGAATCCGCGTGCAAAACGGGCCTGCGTGCGTCGCCCGCCGATCGGCAATTCCCGGACTTCCAAACATAATGCAAACGACCAACAATCCGCTTCCCGGCATCGACGCACGGGAGTCGATGGGCGCAGCCGATCGCTATCGCGCGCCCGCGCTCGACAAGGGTCTCGACATCCTCGAACTCCTGTCGGAACAGAAGGAAGGACTCACCCGCACCGAAATCACGAAAGAGCTCGGCCGCAACGCGAGCGAGATCTACCGGATGCTCGAACGTCTCGTTGCCCGCCGCTACGTGATGCGCTCGACCGGCGGCGACCGCTACACGCTCAGCCTGAAACTGTTCGCACTCGCCCACCGGCATCCGCCTATGAACCGGCTGATCGCCGAAGCCTTGCCGCTGATGCAGCGCTTCGCCGATGCCGCCGAACAGTCGTGCCATTTGTCAGTCTACGATCGCGGCAACCTGCTCGTGATCGCGCAGGTCGACGGCCCCGGCCCGTGGGGCGTGTCGGTGCGGCTCGGCTCGCGTGTCGGGCTCGCCGATACGGCGTCGGGCCGCGTGATGCTGTCGTTCCAGAGTGCCGAGCAGCGCGCGCACATACTGGCCGAGCATCGCAAGGTCAAGGGTGAAGCGCCGATCAACGAACAGGAACTCGCGTACGCGTGCCAGTCCATCCGGCAGTCCGGCTATCTGCGCCAGGACAGCCGCCAGGCGTACGGCGTCACCGACCTGAGCGCGCCGATCCTCGGCCCGTCCGGCCATGCGATCGCGGTGCTGACCTGCCCGTACATGCGCCGCATCGATGCGCACATGGCGCCGTCCTCCGACACGGTCGTCGCAGGGCTGCGCGATACGGCCGGCCATCTGTCGATGTGCCGCGCGGAGACATATTGAACGCGCGACGGCGCTGAAGCCGGTCGATCGTTCGGGCGCGGCAGTCGTTCAGCCACCCGGCCGGCGGGCGGCCGCTCCGGTGCGCGATGCGCGGCGGGATCGCGGACGCTCGCGCCGGCCTTCGCCAGACCGTTGCCGAAGGTGCGGGCGCTGCACGCGCGGCGCTACGCTAGAATAGCGGCCCTCTCAAAAACTACGGCGGCCGGTTGTCGCGGCCGTCGTGTCTGATGGATGTCATGGCCAAACTTCTGAACGATCAAGAATTCCAGCGCTTCTCCGAACTTCAGCAGAAGCAGGCAAGCTTCACGATCACGCCCGAGGAAGCGGACGAGCTGCGCGATATCGTCGCGCGCGCGCAGAAGAAGCGCGACGATCGCGCCGCTGCGATGCTCGCGATCGAGAACTACATCGAACAGTTCGACATCACGCCCGACGAGCTCTTCTCGCCCGAGCAGATCGGCGACGCCGCGCGCACCTACGGCCTCATCACGGCCACCAAGAAGGAACGCACGCTGCCGCCGTCGATCACGTTCAACGGCAAGCCGTACCAATGGACCAAGACGCTCCCGGACGACGTGCGCAGCGCGCTGTTCGACGCGTTTACGTCCGGCGAATCGGTCAAGCGCTTCATCGCGATGCCGAAGGACACCGCGCGTTGCGCACTGACGATCGCCCGCCTCGAGCGCGAAACCGGCGGCGTCTATGCCGAAGCGCATCTCGAAGAACTCGCGATTTCGCGCGACCAGGTGAACGACGCAGCGTCGAAACTCGCTGTGTAAACGCTGTTGCGGGCACGGTTCATGCGTGCCTGCAACGGCGCGGACGCCGGCCGAGGCCGGTGCCGCGCCTGCCGGAGCACTGCGTCCGCAGGCTCCCGAAAAGCCTCACCTCGGCCTCCCGCAAGCGCTCACCGGCACATCCCGTAACGGCTCACCCAAGGCTCCCGGAGACGCTCACCGCAGCCTCCCGAACGTCCTCACCCACACCTCCCGCAGACGCTCACCCGGCCTTCCCGGAAAGGCTCACCAGCGCTTCCCGCAAGGGCTCACCGGCCGTTCCCGGGAAAGCTCACCGAGTGCTCCCGCATCGGCTCACCTCCGTCATCCCGGAGAAGCTCACTCACGGCTCCCGAAAAGTCTCACCTTTGTGGAATTTCGGACGCTGCGGGTGCGGAATGCGGGTTCGGGGTGCGCGAATGCACAGTCGAAATGGTGCGTACACGCCGGCCGTCGACGCACGCAACGGCCCCGTCGCCGATGTCGCTGATCGATGACTTCGCGCTTCCGCACGGGTCCCGAGGGGGCTTCCGCTGTGCGTGTTCGATCAGCCTGGATACTTTGCAGCCCGAAGTAGAGCCGGCCCACGCGACCATGAATGAACGCCCCCGACACCGTGCGGCATGTATCGACGACGCACGACATCGCGGCACGTTCGAGCCTGCACCCAACCTCGATTACGACTGCAGCTTCATCCTGAACCCCACCACGCCGGGTTCTTCCGTCGTCGATACCGCGAAACCGCACGACTTCGCCAGCGAGATCATCGCCGTGTTCTCGCGCAGCGCCTCGCCGATCATCCACGCCGTGCCGCGCGATCGCGCATAGTCGATGATACGGGTCATCAGCAGCCGACCGAGCCCCTTGCCCTTCTGATCGGGCCGCACCGCGATCGCAAACTCGGCCGTCTCATTGTCGGGATCGGCGACCGCGCGCACCACCGCGAGCGTGTGCGACCGGCCCGATACGTCGGTGAACGACACGACGAAGGCCATCTCGCGGTCGTAGTCGATCTGCGTCATGCGCGCCACTTGCGAATGATCGAAGCTGCGCACCGCACCGAAGAACCGCATCCGCAAATCGTCCGGCGTCATCGCGCCAAGCAGTTCGTTGTGTGCCTCCTCGTCCTCCGGACGGATCGGGCGGATCGTCACGGTCTCGCCGCGCCATTCGAGCGTCTGCTCGAGATGGCGTGGATACGGCATGATCGCGAGCCGGCTGCGCCCGGTAGCCAGCGTGATGCGCGGCGCGATGACGTGCACACGATCGGCCAGCACGCGCAGCGTGATCGACATCGCGACGACTTCGCGAACGTCGCATACGACTTGCGACAGCGCAATGAGCGCACCAAGCGTGGGTTCGACGGGCGTGCGGCGTGCATAC
Organism: Burkholderia sp. A9; assembly: GCF_000801975.1. Lineage (NCBI taxonomy): Bacteria > Pseudomonadati > Pseudomonadota > Betaproteobacteria > Burkholderiales > Burkholderiaceae > Burkholderia > Burkholderia sp. A9. The sequence goes on from NZ_JSZN01000004.1 coordinate 173,853, forward strand.
GGCGAACGCTCCATCACCGCGCGCGCGAGCACCGTATTCAGCGGCGGCAGCCCGTACACGACGAACGGCGCCGAGATGCCGTCCGCCGGCGGCACGGCATAGCGGAACACCGGGCCGAAGTTCGAATCGTCGTACATCTCGACCGTGACGTCGACGACTCTGGCACCCGCCGGCGCATCAGCCGGCTCGCCGTGCAGCCCGAAGTGGGACAGCCAGCGCAGCGCCGCTTCGCCGGCCAGTTCGGGTTCACCGGCCTCGACCCTTCGGCGCGCATCGGCCTGTGCGGACGCGACGCACTCGGCCGGTTGCGGCGGCGTGCCCTCGGGCGTCTGCATCAGCAGTTGCCGACCGAGGTTGTAGTCGACGAGCCGCGCGTATGCGCGCGCAAGCCGCTGCGGTGTCGTATGCACCGGGATGCCGTTGGCGTGCAGTGCGTCGCGCGTCGTTGCGTCGACCCCACCGAAGAAACACGCAAGGATGCCGCGGTACGCATGCTGCCGCGATTCGATCAGCGTGCGCGCGACGGCGTCGGCCGGCGCGCTGTGAGACGTCGAATGCACGACGAACAGCGTGCCCGTCTGCGGAAACGGCGCAAGCGCCTTGATGGCCGCGCCGAAATGCTCGGGGCGCGCATCGTCGCCCAGCGCCAGCGGATTGCCGGGCTCGACGAGATGCGGCAACGCGGCCGACACCGCCGAGGTTGCCGCCGCCGGCCAGTCGGCCAGCACGTCGCGCACCTCCGCGACTGCATCGACCGCGAGTTTCGCGACACCCGCGTCGCTGGTCACGAGCGTCGCCGCGCCACGCGCAGTGACGCGCCCGACGCCGAGCGTCTCGATCTCGTCGAGCAGATCGTCGAGCGCATCGACGCGCACCATTCCCGCACGCTGGAACGCCGCCGTGTAAAGCGCATCGCCGGGATCGGCGCGCCCGGTGCGCAGCGCGAGCACCGGCTTGTTGCGCGCCGCCGCACGCGCCGCCGACATGAACTTGCGCGCGGCGCATACGGTGTCGAGTTCGAGCAGGATCGCACGCGTGCCGGGATCGCTTGCCAGATAGTCGAGCACGTCGCCCGCATCGACGTCGGCCTCGCCGCCGAGTGCGACGACATGCGAAAAGCCGAGGCCGCGCGCATCGGCCCAGCCCAATACCGCGTTCGTCAGCGCGTTCGATTGCGACACCCACGCGACGCCGCCCGATCGCGCCGTATAGGCCGGCGCGCCGAAATGCGCATGCCGGGCGGGCGACAGCACGCCGAGACTGCCGGGCCCGACGATACGGAGCACGAACGGCTTCGCGGCCTTGAGCGTGCGATCGAGCGCGGCGCGATCCGCGTCGGTGCGCACCTCGCCGACGATCACCGCGACGCGCGTGCCGAGCTCGCCGAGCTTGCGCACGATGCCGGCCCACGTGGCCGGCGGCGTGCAGATCACCGCGACCGACGGCGGCGCGGGAAGCCGGTCGACATCGGCGATGACCCGGTGCCCGTTCAATTCGCGATACTTCGGATTGACGGGCCACACGGGCCCGTCGAACGCGCCGTCGAGCACGCGCGCCCACACCATCGCGCCGAAACTCCCCGCGCGCGACGATGCACCGACGACCGCAACGGACCTGGGCTGGAACAACGCATCGAGATGGCGGACGGTCACATCGGCTCCCTACGTTAACGAAAGACGACCCGACCGGCACACGCACCCGGCGGGCCGTGCGCCGATCGACGCGAACCCCAAGCATAGGCGAACGGGATGCGGCTGCCTATATGCCGAACGGCCGACTGTGCGACACGCGTCAACGCCTGCAACATGGGCCGGTCGTCGATGCCTGCGCACGACGCACACGATGAACGCATGCGATGCGACGATCCGGTCGCCTCCTCAAAGGTGAGGATTTACAGGAGCCATGGTGAGCATATTCGGGAATTGCGCATCGCGCTGCGTGAATGCGCGAAAGGTGATGACAGACCGCAGCACGCAGTCACCGCGAAGCGTGCAAATGGCAACGCGCGCATGTCGTGCAATTGCGCGGTTGTTTACCGGAATTCACGGAGATATACGGTCGAATCGCAGCGAATTCGCAAAACGGCACCCGTTAATCGCGCGGCATGGCACGTCGATTCACCGGCCTGCTTCGCGCTGCGGTGATACAAAAACAAAACGGTGCGACGGCCATTTGGCCGTTCGCACCGTCAGTCAGCACACGAAAGGTGAGGATTTTCGGGAGTCAGTCCTTGATCAGGAAACGCGCGCGGTTCTTGCCGAGCCATGCCGGCGCACGCCCGCGGCCACTCCACGTTTCGCCCGTCTTCGGGTTCAGGTACTTCGGTGGCAGCGGACGCTTCGGCTTCGCGGCAGCGGCAGTGCCCAACGGACGGAAACCGAGTTCTTCCGCCGTAATGTCGAATTCCTCGATTTTCGCCCGGATCGCGGCAATCGCATCGCTAATTGCCTTTTCGCGTTCCTTGTCGATCTTTTGCTGAAGTCTTTCGAGCTGCGCTGTCAGTTGCCTGTAGGTCGCCATATGGATGGGATTCCGTGAGTGTTATTCATGAAAAATAGCCGACTCCAAGCGAATAGAAAAGCGCTTCACCCGATTATGGTCTCCTCATCCGGTCATGTCGGGATCAATAACCGCTTTTCTTCTTGCATGCGAAGAGAAGGTTTCGCACGGCGTCATCGGTCGATTGCTGGAGGATGTCGAATTCCCCGTTGCACATGGCTCGGGCATTGTCCGTGCAATTGCTCCAGCCACTGCCGGTGCACTGCACCTGCGTAGTCGGGCGCCCGTCCGAAGTAAACAGCGGCGCCCCGCCGCCGCACCCGCCGAGCCCTGCGACCAGGGCCAACAATCCGGCCCGACGCCAATGCGTTCCAGGCCACCGACAGACCGACGCAAGCATGTGTTTCATTGTTCTTTCCGTCAACCATTTTTTGAATGTCGCGAGTATGCCATGCACGCTCATCACGCGTTCATTCCGGTGTCCGGTCGGGCCGTCCGCGCGTCTTGTACGGCACGGCCCGGTGCGGATCGTCGGTGATGCGAACGAAAACCTGCTCGACGTCGGGAAGCGCGCCGAGTTCGCGCTGCAGCGCCTGCCGATCGAAGGCCGGATCGGCACACCCTTCGACATAAATGAAGCGCCGCTGCACGGTGATCCACAGGCTCGTGCCCTGCAGGCGATCGGAGCCAGCGAAATGCGCTTTCGCAGCCGCGGCGATCGGTGCGTCATACATATAGGAATTCGGTTTCGTGCAGCGGTGGGCGAGCCAGCAGGTGGTCCCGCGCTCGGCGCGGTAATGCGCGTCGTCCGTCATCTCGGCGCGCGTCATCCACGGGCCGAGCGGCAGCGGACATTCGGCGAAGTCCTGCGACAACGCGACGAACGGATCGTTGTACCAGTTGCGCCGCGCAGCGGGTGCGTCAGCGTCGTCGCCCTGCGCGACCGCCGACGTCGCCACCAGCACGGCAAGCCATCCGGCGATGCCGATTCGTTTCATCGTTGTCTCCTGTTGGGCACTTCCCGGGTGCCGCTCGTCATGTCCGACCGCATCCGCCACCGCTTGCTATCGGTCGATCCCCAGCGCCACCAGTTTCTTGTAGAGCGTCGCCCGACCGATACCGATGCGCGCGGCCGCTTCCACGACCTTCCCGTCGCACGCCGCGAGTGCGTCGATCAGGAACTGGCGCTCCCACGCGGCCAATGCATCGGTATACGAAACGACCGGCGCACCGGATGCACCCGGCGCGTCGCCCGCGTCCAGGCCGACCTGCGACGGAGCAGCCCGCATGCCCGCCGGCATGCTGTCCGGCGCGACACGCACCGGCCCGAGGAACGGCGCGAGCGCACCCGCATCGATCACCGTGCGGTCCGACAACATCAGCGCACGCTCGAGCGTGTTGCGCAGCTCGCGCACATTGCCGGGCCACGGGTACGCACACAGCATCCGCAGCGCATCGTCGGTCAGTTCGCAGTGCGCGGCGCGGCCGTGCTGCGCGGCGAGTTCCTCGAGCGTCGCGTACACGAGCGCCGCGATGTCCGACGCTCGCTCGCGCAGCGGCGGCGCATGGATCGTCAGCACATTGAGCCGGTAGTAGAGATCCGCGCGAAAGCGCCCGTCCGCGACCAGCGCGGGCAGGTCGGCCGACGTCGCGGCGATGATCCGGACGTCCGCGCGCACGATCCGGTTCGAGCCGACCGGTTCGAACTCCTTGTCCTGCAGCACGCGCAGCAGCTTGCCCTGCAGCGGCAACGGCATGTCGCCGATCTCGTCGAGAAACAACGTGCCGCGGTCGGCCAGCTCGAACTTGCCGACGCGCCCCTTGCGATCGGCACCGGTATACGCACCCGGCGCCGCGCCGAAGAATTCGGTTTCGAGCAGCGTGTCGGGAATCGCGGCGACGTTGACGGTCACGAGCGGCTGGAGCGCGCGTGCGGACGCTGCGTGGATCGCATGCGCGAGCAGTTCCTTGCCGGTGCCCGTTTCGCCGAGCAGCAGCACCGGCGAATCGACCTGCGCGGCGCGGCGCGCCTGCCGCTTGGTTTCGAGGCTCGCGGCACTCGTGCCGACGAAGCTCGCGAACGTGTATTTCGCACGGCGCGCCTGCGCAAGCGACCGCTGCGTCGCGATCAGCTGCTGCTGCAGCTGCACGTAGCGGGAAAAGATCGGCGTGAGCGTCTTCAACTGGTCGAACAGCGCGAAGCCGATCGCGCCGACCGTCTCGCCCGCCTCGTTCTTCAGCGGCAGGCGCGTGACGACCAGCGGCTCGCGGCCGGTCTCCATGATGTCGAGCAGGATCGGCTGTCCGCTCGACACGACCTCGCGCATCAGGCTGTTCGGAATCACGGCCTCGCAGTCGAGGCCGACCGCCTGCTGCGGATCGGCGAACCCGAAGCGCGCCGCGTAACGCTCGTTCATCCACACGACGCGCGCATCGCGATCGACGACCACCGTGCCCGCACTCGAATCTTCGAAGGTCCGAAACAGCGACTCGGCGGCACGCCGCAGCACGTCGCCGTAATTGACGGGCAGGCGGGCCCAGTCGTTCATCATCGTGTCGTCGTCTCCGCGTATGCTTGGCCGGATGTCTCCGGAACGAGACGGATTATCTCATTTCGGAGACACGCCGGAATGGCTTGTCCGGGAAAGCCCTGCGTGCTTCATCGGGCATCCCGGGCGGCCGGATCGTCTCCGAATGGAGACGTTTTATGTAGAATCATCAGACATTGGCCGGCGCAGGCCCGCCAGCCTGCGTCGGACCCATGTCCGGCGGCGCAATCCGGCCGATGGCACGAAACCTGCACGAACCTGAGCCGGTCCGCGGCGCGTCCCGCGATCGAACAACAACCAAAGCCATTCAAAGCCATTAGGAGACTCCCTTGTCTTTCGTGATCGTCCTCGCCGCGCTGGCGTTCCTGATGTTCGCCGCGTATCGCGGCTACAGCGTGATCCTGTTCGCGCCGATCGCCGCGCTCGGCGCGGTCCTGCTGATCGAACCCGCCGCCGTCGCACCGGTCTTCTCCGGCATCTTCATGGAGAAGATGGTCGGCTTCGTCAAACTGTACTTCCCGGTGTTCATGCTCGGTGCCGTGTTCGGCAAGGTGATCGAACTGTCCGGGTTCTCCGAGTCGATCGTCCATGCGGCGATCCGCTACATCGGCCGCTCGCGTGCGAATGCGGTGATCGTCGCGGTGTGCGCGCTGCTCACCTATGGCGGCGTGTCGCTGTTCGTCGTGGTGTTCGCGGTATATCCGTTCGCGGCCGAACTCTATCGCCAGAGCAACATTCCGAAGCGGCTGATGCCCGGCGCGATCGCGCTCGGCGCGTTCTCGTTCACGATGGATTCGCTGCCCGGCACGCCGCAGATCCAGAACATCATCCCGACCACGTTCTTCAAGACGACCGCCTGGGCCGCTCCCGCGCTCGGCACGATCGGCTCGCTGTTCATCATCGTCGTCGGCCTCGCGTACCTGGAATGGCGCCGCCGTTCGGCGATGGCGAAGGGCGAAGGCTACGGCACGTCGCTCATCAACGAACCGGAGCGCGTCGAAGCGACGGCACTGCCGCATCCTGCGCTGGCGATCCTGCCGCTGATCCTCGTCGGTGCATCGAACTTCACGTTCACCAAGCTGATCCCGCAGTGGTACGGCGCCGCGTCGTACACGGTTGCGCCGGACGTGCTGCCCGGCGTGCACACGCCGGTCACGACGTCGATCAAGACCGTCGTCGCGATCTGGTCGGTCGAGGCCGCGCTGCTGCTCGGTATCGTGCTGGTCGTCCTGACCGCGTTCAAGCGCGTCAGCGACCGCTTCGCAGCCGGCTCGAAGGCCGCCGTCGGCGGCGCGCTGCTCGCCGCGATGAATACGGCGTCGGAATACGGTTTCGGCGGCGTGATCGCCGCGCTGCCGGGCTTCCTCGTCGTCAGCGACGCGCTGAAGAGCATTCCGAACCCGCTCGTGAACGCGGCCGTGTCGGTCAGCTCGCTCGCCGGCATCACCGGTTCGGCGTCGGGCGGCATGAGCATCGCGCTCGCAGCGATGTCGGACCTGTTCATCAAGGGCGCGCAGGCAGCCAACATTCCGATGGACGTGCTGCACCGGGTGGTCGCGATGGCCAGCGGCGGCATGGACACGCTGCCGCACAACGGCGCGGTCATCACGCTGCTCGCGGTCACGGGCCTCACGCACCGCGAGTCGTATCGCGACATCTTCGCGGTCACCGTGATCAAGACGCTCGCGGTGTTCTTCGTGATCGCCGTGTACTACACGACGGGCCTCGTGTAAGCCCCCACATCGGGCAGCGTTCCGCACGCTGCCCCACTCCGGCCGGCCGCATCGACGCCGGCCGGCGCTCCGCTCCTCAAGCCTCCTTCTGCGTGTCACGGCCGTTCGACTGGCCTGGCAGGCAACACGCAGCGCGGCGCTCATCACGTCGCACAGCGTCGGCCCGATCGGCCTGCATGCAAACCGGGGCGTATCGCTCGGAATTCACCTCCGACCGGCTCGCCCCGTCCGATCGCCCGAACTCGTTGGGCACCATGCTGCCGTGTGGCCCGAACGGCTCGACGTCCGCCATGCACCGCCATCCGGCATCGCGCGCTAGCGCCGACCCATTGCTACCGCCCACCCATTGTTACCGACAGCAGAACACTGCGTTGGGAGTGATCGCATTTTTCCCGCACACGGCCAGGCCTACACTGCCTTCAACCGCCGCCGCTTCGTCGCCCGAAGCCCGGCCGCCCAGTCGGAAACATGGAGGTCCCGATCATGAAGCGCCTGATCCATGCAGTTGCCATTGCCCTGGCCGTATCCGCGCCGCTCGCCGCCCAGGCACAGTCGAACCCACCGCTGACACGCGCGCAGGTGCACGCCGAAGTGAAGGCGCTCAAGCAGGCCGGCTTCCAGCCCAGCGACTGGTTCTATCCGGCCAGCATCGTTTCCGCCGAAGCAAAGATCGCCCGTCAGCAGCGCGCCGGGTATGACGGTAACAGCAGCGCGGCGCCGGAATCGGCCCAGTAATCGCGGGATCCGCGCCCTCGCGCGCCGTTACGCCTTCACAGGCTGAATCAGCTTCGTGCATGCCGCTGCCTGCGGATCGCCCGCCGGCAGCTTTGCGCACACCCCGTCGAACTGCTTCACGACCAACCTGACCGACGCATCGTGCGCGCCGCCGCCGCGCCAGCGGTTCAGTTGCGTGACGACCTTGGTCAACGCGCGCAGGTTCGCACCATAGAAGGCATCCTTGGTCTTGCCCGCCTGAGCCAGCACGCTTGCGGCAATCCCTTCGATGCGCGCCCCATCGTCCGGTGCCAGCGCGACTGCATTCGCGAAATAGGTTGCGCCCCAGCGCAGCTTCGTCGCCGGTCCGCTCGCCGAGTCGTACGCCTTGCTGTACCAGTCGAGCGCCGCGGCCTTGTCGCCGCGCGCCTTCGCATTCGCGGCCAGCCCTGACATGAAGTAGTACGGCGTCGACGAACGCGGCAACTCGGCCTTCAGCAGCACATCCGATTCGTCGTAGAGCCCCGCGTCGGTCAGCGTGTCCGCGGCTTCGCTGACGAGCGCCTGGCGTTCGTACGCATTCGCGGCGCCCTGCACCGATGCCGCGATCTGCTTGCGGGCAGTGTCGACCAGAGCCGGCGCAGCGAGCGGCGCGCCGTCGTGCGCGTCGCCGCGCGCGAGCAGCACGCGGCCGTGCAACGCCATCAGCCGGTCGATCGACGACAGCGTGGTGTCGGTCGACAGGCGTGCGAGCGCCGTGTCGTACGCAGCGCGCAACGTCGCGCGCTGCGTGGCGTCGCCGCCGAGGTATGCGACCACCCGCGCGGGCGCCGCCACCAGCACGTCCGAATCGGCCCGCGACAGCGCCGGCTCGCGCAGCACCCCGCGCAGTGCATCGGCGAGCACGGCCTTGTCGAGCGCACCGGCCTGCGCGGGATCGTCCGATGCCGCGACCACCGCCGACTTCAGCGCGAACCGCGCGGCGTCCGCCTTCGCGCCGGCTGGGCGCGCACGTTGCGACAGCGTCTGCAGCGTCACCGCGACACGGTCGGCCGGCACCGGCAGCGCGCCGTCGGTGTCCCACGAATAGTCGGCAAGCAAATGCCATTCGTCCGGCGTCAGCGACGCGCCGTTGTTCAGCGCGTTCGCGAGCGTCTGCCGCACCGGATGCGTGGCCGTCATCCCGAGCGACAGCGCTTGCATGTAGCGGTCGAGATCGGCTTCGCCCGGCAGCCGCGTCACTTCGGTGCCGTCCGGGCGGAACAGGATCATCGTCGGGTAGCCGTGCACCTTGAAGCGCTCGCCGAGCTTCTGCGCGCTTTCGGTATCGCCGTCGAGATACACGGGCACGAAGAACGTCGAGCGGCTCTTGAATGCCTGCTGGCTGAAGATCGTCGACTTCACCTGGTTGCACGACGGGCACCACACCGCGCCCCAGTACAGCAGCAGCGGCTTGCCGGTGCGCTTCGCCAGCGCGAAGGCCGCATCGACGTCGCCCTGCTGCCACGCGATGCCGGGCGGCAGATGCACGCCGCCGCTCGACGCGCTGGATACCGCAGCACCCTGCGGCGCGGTGGTGGCAAACGCCGCACCCGCGGCGGCGATCAGGCAGGCGGCGGTCAGGTTCCGGAGGACGGTTTTCATCGAAGCGGGTTCCGTAGAGAAGAAGGCGGGGGTATCGCACGCCACTGTCGCGCGAATTTCGGCGATGCAACCGTTGGCGCGCCGACGTACGGGTGCGCCGCACGCCAAATCATCGAACCATACCGCGCACGCGTCGATCATCTAACGAATAAGTTTTCGAATGGTTATTACGCGTCGAATTCCGTAATGCGCATTACGCGCGAATCGAGATACTGCGATCATTCGACGAAATGGGACACTTCAACGTAATTAAAGAGACGATTCACCGCCCGCGCCGTTCATCTTGATTCGCGTTAGTAAGATAATTAACGAATCGGGCACCCCCGTGTCCGATCTTTGTGCCTTCACAAGCCACATTCGTGTGGCTTTTTTTCAACCGAGCGCAACGCCTTCATGCACTGAACGGCAAACGGGCCATCGGTCCGACCGCGCGCCCCTGCACCAGCCTGCGCTCGCCGGATACGACATCATCGGTCGCTCGTCCCCGGTTCCGGCTGCGGCACCACCGCGTAACGCGCGAAATAACCGTGCAACCGAGACAAATCATGCGCGGGCGCCGCGAGCTTCGCGTGCCCCATCCTGATCTCGCTCGCCGTCATGCCGAAGCGCTGACGGATCGCGTGCACGAACCGGTCGCTGCTCGAAAAACCGTGGCGCAGCGCGATTTCCTTGATCGACTGCCCGCTCGACCGCGGATCGACAAGCGCCCGATACGCGAGATCGAGACGGCGGGCGCGAATGAACCGCGCGACACCGCCGTCCATCTCGAACACGCGATACAGGTGCGCACGCGAAATGCGGAAGTACGCCATCAGCGATTCGGGGCCGAGATCGCGATCCGTTACGTGACCCGCGATGTACCGCACGATCCGTCTGCGCAGGACGGTGCCGTGCGTCGCGAGGCCCACGTCGTCCCCGTGTGACGCGTCCAGTAACCCGGCCGCGAGCAGCGCCACCAGTGCGTCCTGCACCGCGGTCGCCTGCGGCGTCGACACATGCGCCGCGACCCGGTGCACCCCTCTCAGATAGTCGGCGAGCAGGCGTGTGGTTCCCTTGTCCGCGCCAAGCACCGCGCCGTGCAGATTCCGTCCGTCGGCCACCCGCTCGAGCCCGTCGCGCGGCATGACGACCGCGAGGGATGCGCCCGGGTCCACCTGGCTGCTCAGCGGCCGGGCAAGGTCGATCACATAGATGTCTCCCGCCTGCGCACGCGCGTCGACGCCGTCGAAATGGCCGACGTGCGCGCCCTCCTGCACGAGCTGCACGACGTACTGGTCGAGGCCGCTTTGTTCGATCGTGCGGCGATCGCGCCGGTACGCTTGCGCATTGAATGATGCACGCCACAGCAGCATCTCGCCGACCATGCGCGACACGAGCGTACCTGCCAGACGCGCGTCGCCGTGATCCGCTATCAGGGACGTTTCCGCGATGGGCCGCGTGACGTCGCGCCAGTACTCGTCCCGCAGCGCGGGCTCGATGTGGTCGGTCGAAAGATAGACTTCCCCGGAAGCCATGTTGTCCTCGCATTTTTTATTGCGAATGTCGTTGTCGTGGATCGGAACGGGCGACGCGCCGCGGTCATCCGAGCGGCACCACGCCTAGGGCGATTGCAGCGCCGCCCCGTAACGGGATGCGCCGTGCCCGCTATCGGATCCGCTTGCCTGCGCCGGTTCACCGAGCGCTAAACGGCCGCGGAGATCGGGCGGCGCGAAGCACCACCTTAGGCGGGATGCGGCAGCCGGTCCGGCATGAGTCGCTTCGTCGCCTGCCGGCTGCGAACCGCCCCGAACGGGCAGGTTCGCAGCCGCTCGCCGCGCACTTGACGGACGTGCGCGGCCACGCGATGTCGGCTTGCGTCAGAACTGGTAGCCTGCGCCGACGACCGCGCCGAAGTCCGAACGGGTGTTGCCCGTGACGGACGCTTTCACGACCCACTTCTCGTTCTGCGTCACATACGAATAACCCGCCGCGAAACCTTGCTGGCCGCGGTAGTTCGCCGTGGCGGCCGTCACCATCGAACGCCCCGGTGCGGTCGGCTGCGGAAGACCGGCAACGGCCATCGCCGACGCAACGCCGCCGAACATGTCCTTCTTGACGGTGTTCAGGTCGTTGTACACCTGGCCGACACGTTGATCCGTGTAGCCGCGCGATGCCGCCGACGCTGCCGCGACGTTGTCATTGAGCTGCTGCACGTTCACCGCATCGGTCGGCGCCGTACCGGCCGCGACATGGGTGACCTGACGTTCGTTGCCGGTCGCGCCGACGGAGAACGTGTTGTCGCGATCCGCAACCGAGCCCTGCCCGACGGCCACCGAGTTGTTGCCGGTAGCCGTCGCGGTCGATCCGAACGAACCCGCATCCGCGCGGGCGATCCAGTTCGTGTTCGCATCGGTGGCGACGCCCTTGACCTGCTGGTCGGCCCTGACGCCCTGGAGCGCGCTGTCGAGCTGACCGAGGTTCACCGCGTCATTGCTGTTGACGCCCGCGGCCACGCCCGTCAGCACGCGATCCGCGTTGGCGCCGTTGGCGAAATTCACCGACGTGCCGCCGGTACCCGCGCCGACCGTGATCTGCCCGTTCGGATCCTGCTGCTGCACGAGGCCGGCTTTGCCGTTCGCGACATTGGTCACGTTCTGCTGCAGGTTCGAGATGTCGGTCGTGTTCTGCGCGACTTGCTGGTTCGTCGCGTGGAGCTGCGAGCCGTTCACCGCGTCCGTGCTGGTTGCGCTGAGCGTGCCGGCCTGCACGTTGGTGATCTTCGTGCCGCCCGCACCGCCGCCGAGCGTGATGACGTGCTTCGAGCTGTCGTCGTACGTGACGGCCAGCGCACCGAGCACGTCGATGTTGGACTGCACGCCCTTCAATTGCTTCACGTTCACCGCATCGGTATCGGCCACGCCGGCCGCGACGTTCTTCAACACGACGGGCGACGTGACGTCGCCGCCGACGAGCGACACGGAATTCAAACGGTTGCCGCTCGCGTCCACATCGTATTTCACGACGTTCTTCACGGCCTCGCCGGCCTGGTTCGACACGTTCGTGATCTGCTGTTCGAGATCCGATTTCACGCCGAACAACTGACCGCCGTTCACCGCGTCCGTGCTGCCCGCCGCGACATGGCCGTCCGCCACGCTGGAGATCTTCGTGGCCGCGCCGCCTCGCGCCGCGTTGTAGGCGCCGACGACCGGATCGAATTGCAGCGCGTCTTGCTGCAAGCCTGCGATGGCAGTCGTGTTATTGACGATATTCGTTTCCGCGTTGCCGATACGCGTTTCGTGGTTCTGGATCGTCGTCGCGTTGATCGCGACGCGGTGGTCGATGTTGCCGAGCGCGTCACCGACGTTGTTGAACGTGTCGCCGCCGACGTCGTACTTCGGCGCATTGATCGAGCCGTTCGAGTTCGCCGAGGCACCGCCGCCGAGTGCAGCCGCGACGCTGTCGGTCGCGTAGCGCAGTTGCGAGCCGTTCACCGCATCGTTGCTGCCGGCGTAGACGCCACCTTCCGCGACGTTCGTCACGCGCACCGGCACGCCGCCGTTGCCGGCGCCGAGCGAAACCTGCCGCTTGCTCGCATCGTCGTACTTCACCGCGAGCGAATCGAGCGCGCCGACGCCTTCCTTCACCGCACTATTCAACTGATCGACGTTGACCGCGTCGGTGCCCTTCACGCCTTGCGCGAGGTTGGCGATCTGCTGCGGCGCACTGCTGCCGTGGCTTGCGTCGTACGCGCCGAGCGTCGCATTCCATTGCAGCGCGTCCTGCTTTAGCGCCGAAATGCTGGTGGTGTTCGTCGTCACGCGTTGATCGATCGACGTGATCGTGCCGTCTTGCGTGGTGATCTGCTGCTGCAGATTGCCGGTGACCTTCGACAGTTGACCGACGTTGACGGCGTCGCTGTTTGCCACCCCGTCCGCGACGTTCGACAACTTGACCGGGACATGGCCCGCACCGCCGAGCGTGACGGTGTTCTTGTCGCTTCCGTCGTACTTGACGTTCAGCTTGTCCGCCTGCTGCAGGTTCGTGACGTTCGTATTCGTGGTCGCCAGGTTGCTCGTCAGCGTCGACACGTTCGTCGTCAGGTTATCGACACGTGTCGTCTGCGTCGCGACATTCTGGTTGGTCGCGTACAGCTGCGAGCCGTTGACCGCATCGGTGCTGTTCGCGTCGAGCGCACCCGGCGCGACGTTCGCGATCTTCACCGCGCCGGCAGCCCCGCCCGCGAGCGTCACCGAATTCAGGCGATTGCCGTTCGTATCCGTGTCGTATACGACCGCATTCTTCGTCGCCCCGCCGATCTGCGTGCCGATCTGGTCCTGCACGCGCTGCAGTTGCGCGCCGTTGATTGCGTCCGTGCTCGTCGCCGACACATCGCCGGCCGCAACGTTCGTGATCTTCTGCGCGGAACCGCTACCGTGCGAGGCATCGTATGCGCCGGCCGCTGCCGACCATTGCAGCGCATCCTGTTGCAGCGCGCCGATGCTGGTCGTGTTCTGCGTGACCTGGCCACCGATCTGCGTGATCGAGTCGCCCTGCTTCGCCACCGTCTGGTTGGTCGCATACAGTTGCGAGCCGTTCACCGCATCGGTGCTCGTCGTCGACAGCTCGGCCGCCTTGACGTTCGTCACCTTCGTGCCGTTCGGGCCCGCGAGCGTCACGGAATCAAAGCCTTCCGCACCGTCGTATTTCACGTTTCGCTTGTCGGCCGCCTGCAGGCTCGACACGTCCGTCTGCGTGCCGGCAAGGCTCGAGCTCAGGTTCGTGACGTTCTGGTTGGTCGTGCCGAGCGACGTGCTCAGGCTGGTCACATTGTCTTGCAGGTTGGTGATGTTCGTCACGGCCGACGACAGCGACGACCGGATCGGCGAAATCGCACCGTTCAATTGACCGATGTTGACGGCATCGTTGTTCGCGACCCCATCCGCGACGTTGTGCAGGCTCACCGGGCCGCTCGCACCTTGCCCGCCGAGCGTGACGCTCGTGTGAGCGTCGTCGTCGTACTGCACCGCGTTCTTCGTGGCCGCGCCGATCTGGCTGTTGATCGTGGTGCTGAGATTGCTGATCTGCGAATTGACGTTGTTTGTCACGCTCGTGCTGAGCGACGACAGGCCGCCGTCGAGCTGGCCGACGTTCACCGCATCGTGCACATCCTTGCCATCCGCGACATTCTTGATCGTCGTGCCGTTGGTGCCCTGCAGCGTCACCGTATCGAAGCCCGACTGGCCGTCGTACTTCACGTTGCGCGTATCCGCCTGTTGCAGTTGCGTGATGTTCGACGTGGCCGTGCTCAGCGACGTGCCGATGTTCGTGACGCTCGTGTTCAGGTTGTCGACCGTCTGATTCGTCGTGCTGAGCGACGTCTGAAGGTTCGTGATGTTCTGGTTGATCGGTGCAACCGCGGTGCTGATGCCGCTGTTCAGTTGCTTGACGTTCACCGCGTCCGTGTCGGCGGTGCCCGTCGCCACGTTATGCAGACCGACCGGTGAAGTGGCGCTCGCGCCCCCGAGCGTCACGCTGTCGTGCGCGCCGCTGTCATACTGGACCGCGTCCTTCGTCGCAGCGACGATCGACGTGCTCAGCGACGAGCCGAGGTTGGTGATCTGCGTATTGACATTGCCTTGCACCGTCGACAGGCCGCTGTTCAGCTGGCCGACGTTTGCCGCATCCGTGTCGGCGACACCCGCCTTCACGTTGCCGATCGTCGTGCCGCCATTGCCGTCGAGCGAGATTGCGGTGTGCGTGCTGTCGGTGTATTTCACGTTCAGCAGGTCGGCCGCTTGCAGATTGGTGATATTGGTCGTTGCCGTCGACAGCGACGTGTTGATGGTCGTGATCTGGCCGCCGACCGTCGTGCTCAGGTTCGTCACGCGCGAATCGACGCTACCGATGCTCGTCGTCAGGCCGTCGTTGACCGACTTCAGCTGCGCAATGTTGACGGCATCCGTGCCATCCACGCCGGCCGCGACGTTCTTCAGCTGACGCTCGTTGCCGATCGAACCGAACGAAACCGCGCCGCCGACCGGTGCGGCCGTGCCGCCGAACACCGGCTGGTTCGTGTTGTTCGCCGCACCGACACTGCCCGAGCCGATCGCGATCTGGTTGTCGCCTTTGGTCTGAGCACCTGCGCCGATCGCGACGGATTGCGTGCCGGCCGCACGCGTCTGCGTGGCGGCGTCATAGGCTGCACCGTTCGACACGCCGTCGCTCGCCGTCGGATTCGCTCCGCCGATCGCGACCGAGCGATCGCCTTGCGCAAGCGCCGAATGGCCGAGTGCGATCGAGCTCTTCCCGTGCGCATCCGCGACGTTGCCGAGCGCCATCGAGTAATCGCCGACTGCGGCCGATTGACGACCGATCGCGAGTGCCGTGTTGCCTTGCGCCACGGCGACCGTGCCGATCGCCGTCGCCGAATTGGCAAGCGCCTGTGCACCGACGCCAATTGCGGTGGCACCGCCACCACCGCTGCTGGTGTCCTTGCTGTTCGCGTTGGCCCGATCGCCGATCGCGATGCCGGCGGCGCCTGCCTTCGCGTTGTTGCCCGCGGTATAGCTCGCAGTGCTCACAGCGACATACTGGCCACTCTTGGTCGCAACGCAAAGCGGGTTCGTTCCGTCGATACACTGCCCGTTGAGCGCGTTGTCCGGATTGCCGCGGTCGACGAAATTGCTCTGCGCATGAACAAGCCCTGCACTCATGATGCCTACTCCGGCGAACATCGCCGCCACGAGCATCGAAATCTGCTTCTTCTCCATATCGTATTTCCCCTTTTTTCAAGTAGCGCTGCGTTACAAATCAGTAGTGCGAATTTTCGTGTGCTCTCGAGCATTCCGGCCGCGCTGGCCAACCAACCGATACGAGAACATGCGTAACGATTTCCGCGCGTGACGACGCATCCGCGTCGATGCGGACGATCTTCAACTGCTGGTTATCGATGCCGCTCGAGCGGCCTTACAGATTCAATTTCAAAGGTGTCGCCGGGCGCGTGGCGGATGCGCGGCAACGTCGACGGCGTACGGGACTATTTGCCCGGGCCATTGGAGGGGGTGACGTCGTTCAGACGAACGACGGATTCGAGTGCCGGCATCGCGACAACAACGTCGACGACTTGCGGCATCGCGGCGGCTTGCGGTCGAGCGCCGAATACGGACAGGATGTTCCACGGCATTTTGATACTTCCCCGTAGCGAATGGACTTCTGCTCTCTCATGCACGGCCTGCGGGATCGATAGCGTTCTCGAACGCGCCCGCCAGTTCTGGACCGGCTCTCTTTATTCAGTGTTCGATCCAGCCGGGTGTCCGGCCCGGGATCGACACTATCGTTCTATGCGACTGGCGGGTCTCCATCACTTCCGCAATCCGCTCTCTTTTTTCGGATCGACTGGAATTAAATCCATCTCCCTTACCAAAATCGCGAACGGATTATATCCATCAATTTTCAGAAACGGTCTCTCAAAATTACAAACAGCCGCCATTTATTTGTCAAACATCGTCAAAATCACCGCCAATTTCGCCGATATTAAGAAAAACCTTTTATTAAACAGAGCCCCACCAAAAGGTGCAATCCCAATACCCCTCCATTGTCTCATTTGATATTTCAAAACGTCTCATTTCTCGATTTCAATAATTCGATCAAGTCGAATACCAGCATATTCAAAATCAGCGCATTCGCGCGAATGCCGTTTGATGCGCGACTCGCCCGCGATCATCGAGCCGGAGCGGCAACGCAAGATAAGGAAACCAAGGAAGGAGGCAAGCAACGCTCACCCGCCGGTTCCGACCGGAACCGGCGCGCAGAAATGGAACCAGGCAGAAAATGGAGTCGATCCGGATTCGACCGGGCACAGGCATGCCGGCCGATTCTGGCCGTCTCGCACACACCGTGCGTTCCCGCGGGCTGCGCCCCGGGCGAACACGGCGTCTAGTCGCGAGCGTCAGCGGAGAGGGGCGCGTCGGGATTCCGAATGCCGTCGGCAGACGGCCGGGCCACACGCCTGAGCCGCGCCATGTGGCAGGTGGATACGTACTCGCCGTCGCGCAGCGCGAAGTCCGGCGACTCGCCTTCGATCCGGAACCCGTGCTTCTCGTACAGCGCGATCGCCGCGCGGTTGTCCGCGTACACCGTCAATTCGATCCGCGTAATGCTCAGCCAGTTTTCCGCAAGATCGATCGCGGCGGCCAGCAGCCGGTTACCGATGCCGCGCCCGTGGTGCGACGCCTTGACCATCATCCCGAACCCGGCCACATGGCGCCGCCTTGGGTTCTGTTCCGGGGTGAGCCCGAGATGGCCGACCACCTCACCGTCGAGCTCGGCGACGAGGCTGAAACCCCGTTCGCGTATGCCGTCGATGCGGTGCGCCCATTTTTCGAGCGACGGGAACGGCGCCTGCAGCGTGTTTGCATAGACGGCCGGGGCCGCGGCGATCTGCCGGATCGCGTCGATATCTTTCGTTTCGCTGTGTCGGATCGTGATGTTGGCCATGAGGGTCCCGGTTCGAGGCCGCACGCGACAGCCCTGGATCAGGCTTCGCCGTCGTGCCGATAATCCTTCGAGAATATCCGATTGCACGTTTTCGTCATACGGTTGCGAAGCGGGGTGCCGCCCGATCCGCGATCCGGAGCCCGGACCTGTCCCGCAAGGCCCGCGAAACGGACCAAACATCCGAAGGATGGCTGGTGCAGCCCTCATTTCGCACCCACGAAAATGCTCCGTATTACCGCCCGTTCGCGTTAAACTTCGTCAAGCTGCATTCAACAACGACATCTTCGCCAATACGGCATCCACGACACGAGGATAGGTTCGATGCGCACTACCGGCTCATCCGGGGCAATGACCCTGCTCACCGAACACGACCCGGCCGACGGCCGTGAACTGCGCTCGCTCCGGCTCGAATCGACCGCCGACGGCAAGAGCGTGCTGCTGATCGAGATCGACGAGCGCAAGCCCGGCATTCACCGCGAGGTCCGCTACGAGATCACGCCGGCCGAACTGATCGCGGCGATCCGCTCGCACGGCGCCGAGCTGCCCGGCGAAAACCACGGCGCCGCATCGCTCGCCCGCACCCCCTCCTGATTTCCAACGGTGAGCCGTGTGCAGCGCATCGGCTCACCGACCCGCCGCATTTCCCTGCCGCCGGCAGGCGCTTTCCGTCATTCCCCGCCGCCAGCTTGAAAATGGCCGATAATCGGCCCATCTACGTATCCCCCCACGCGCTTCCTTTTCGGCCAGCCGTCATGCTCCGTGACCTCGTCGCCCAATACGGGCCGCTTCTCGTTTTCGCCAATGTGCTCGCGGCAGCCATCGGCCTGCCCGTGCCGGCGATGCCAACGCTCGTGCTGTTCGGCGCGATGGCCGCGATGCATCCGGCGATGATCGGCTCGCAGCTCGTGACGGTGCTGGCGCTGTCGGTGCTCGGCGCACTGATCGGCGACACCGTGTGGTACATGGCCGGGCGGCGTTACGGCGGCACGACGCTGAAGACGATCTGCCGGCTGTCGCTGTCGCGCGATACCTGCGTGAAGAAGACCGAACGCTTCTTCGGCCGCTACGGCGTGCGCGTGCTCGCCGTCGCGCGCTTCATTCCGGGCTTGTCGCTCGTGTCGGTGCCGATGGCCGGCGCGCTCGGCACGCGCTATCGCACGTTTGCGGGCTACGACGCCCTGGGCGCCGCGCTGTGGACGATCGTCGGGCTCGTCGCGGGGGTCGTGTTCTACCGGCAGATCGACTGGCTGTTCGCCGGCGCGAGCCGGCTCGGCCGCGCGGTGCTGCTGGTGATCGTCGCGCTGCTGGCAGTCTATGCGGCCGTGCGCTGGATGCGCCGCCGCGCGCTGATCCGTCAGCTGGCAAGCGCGCGGATCGGCGTCGACGAGCTCGACCTCCTGCTGCGCGACCCGGTCGCGCCGGTGGTGCTCGACGTGCGCTCGCCCGAGCACCGCAAGCTCGACCCGTTCACGATTCCCGGCGCGCAGTTCGCGGACGAGCGGCGCATCCAGGACATCGTCGCGCGCTATCCGCTCACGCAGAAGTTCGTCGTGTACTGCTCGTGCCCGAATGAAGTGACGGCCGCGCTGATGGCCAAGCGCCTGCTCGACGCAGGCTTCACCGATGCGCTGCCGTTGCGCGGCGGCCTGGACGCCTGGCGCGACACGGGCCGCCAGCTCACGTCGCTGGTGGAAGACATGCCCGCCGCGAACGATCCGGTGGCGGGGTTGCACAAGCCGGCCTGATCACACTGACTGCAGGCCGGCCGCGCGATGCGGAAAATACTGCGGGGGACAACTGCGCCCCCCTTCGATCAGAACGCGTGCAGCGGCACGTTCACGACCAGGCGGTACTCCTTGTTGGTCGCGTCCGCGGTGTGCGCGGAACCGGTATGCCACATCGCGATGAACGTGACCTTCGTGTCCTTCAGCTTGCCGCTCTGGAACGTGTACGACGGGATGAAGCCGAATTCGTGGTGACGGCCCTGCACCGGCGCGCCGTTGCTCCAGTAGATGCTCGACTTGCTCGGATCCGCCGCCGCGCCCGCGCTGCCGTCCGAACCCCAGCCCGTCACGCCCCACAGCATCGCCTTGAAGCCCGGCAGGCCCGCTTCCTTGCCGTAGAACGTGTAACGCAGCTGCAGCGACTTTTCGTGCGGCGCGTTGTAGTCGACGTCCATCGAGTTGGTCAGGAAGATGCCGTTCGTTTCGTTCAGGTAGTCGAAGAACTGGTCGCCGAGAATCTGCTGATAACCGAGCAGCAGTTCGTGCGGCCCGTGCTGTGCAGCCAGCGACAGGCTGTACGCGTTGTTGTTGATCTTGCCCTGCAGCGCGTCGCCCGTGTCATGCGTCGAGTAGACGTTGCCGAAGCCCGTCCACTTGACCGTCTGCGTGCTGCCGATGCTCTGCTTCACCGACGCGTAATACTGGTGCCACACGTCGTCGGCCTGGTTCGCGTACAGCGCGACTTCACCGTTCGGCGAGTAGTCCCACGTGCCGCCCACGTAGGACAGGCGATTGATGCGCGTGCCGCCGTACTGCGTCGTGAGGTTCGTGAGCGTCGTATGGCCGCGTGCGTCGGTCTTGGTGAAGCTGCCGCCCTCGAGCATCACGTTCTTGAATTCATTGCTGACGATCGTCGCACCGAGGAAGGTCGGCGGCAGCGCACGGTTGTCGTGCTGCTCCATGAACGGGTTGTCGACGGCCTGCAGACCGTACTTGACCACCGTGTTCGAGATCCGCGCCTTCACGTCGTAGACGCCCGGATACGCCCATGCGAGCTGGTTCGAACCACCGCCGCCCTTCGCGATGTGCACCATGCTGCCCGCGCCCGCGCCGCCGTCGAGCTTCAGCGCCGCATACAGCGACGCGTCCACGCCGAAGCCGATCAGGCCGGTCGTGAAGCCCGACTCGAAGTTCGCCATCGCGCCCTGGACCCACGCGTGACGGTGCGGCCCGCCCTTGTTGTCGAGCGTGTCCGCGTAGTTGCGGAACAGGAAGTTCAGATGGCTGTCGGCAATGAAGCCGTTCGACTTCGACTGCGCCGAAGGCTCGTCCGGCGGCGTGACGGCCTGGGTTGCCTCGGCGTTGATGATCGCGTTCTCGGTCGATGCCTGTGCAACCGTCGTGCTCGTGCCGGCGGACGGCGCGGCCTGTGCGACCATCAGCGGTGCGGGGGCTGCGTCGTCGGCGCGCGCGACGCCGCTCAGCGATACGCCGGCGAGCGCCGGCAGGCCCCATGCAAGCAGCATCTTCGATGCCGTCCCGATCGTCTTCTGCTTCTTCATCGTAATTCTCGTCTTGTGTTGATGTCGTCCACGCCGGTTGCGATCCGCTTCCGGCCCCCCGGCGTGCCCGGCTAAGGACGCGCCTGTACCCGCGGCGCGAAGGTCATTCGCGCCGCACCTACCCCTGTTGACCTGCCTTGTTATGTTTGCTGCGTCACTTCACGCCGCCACACCCGCCCGAATGCACGCGACACGCGCCGCCGAGCCCTGCCGCACTTCCGGCAGCGGCACGTCCTGCGCGCACGCGTCGATCGCGACCGGGCAGCGCGTGCGGAACGCACAGCCGGACGGCGGGTTGAGCGGAGACGGCATCTCGCCCGCCAGCAGCATCGGACGGCGAGCACGCTCGCGCGCCGGCTCCGGCGTCGGCGCTGCATCGAGCAGCGCCTTCGTGTACGGGTGCTGCGGCACGCCGTACACGTCATGCCGCGCGCCGAACTCCATCACGCGGCCGAGATACATCACGAGCACGCGCTGGCTGATGGCCTTCACCACCGCCAGATCATGCGCGACGAACAGATAGGACAACGACAGTTCGCGTTGCAGATCGCGCAGCAGGTTCACGATCTGCGCCTGGATCGACACGTCGAGCGCCGATACGGGTTCGTCGCAGATCACGAGCTTCGGCTCGCCGATCAGGGCGCGTGCGATGCCCACGCGCTGGCACTGTCCGCCGGAGAATTCGTGCGGATAGCGCAGCAGATGATGCGCGTTCAGGCCGACCCGCTCGAGCATCGTGACCACCCGGCGGCGCACTTCGGTGCGGCCGAGGCCCGCGTGGTGCGTGACGAGCGGCTCGGCGACGATCTGCTCGATCGTCATGCGCGGATCCAGCGACGCAAGCGGATCCTGGAAGATCATCTGCACTTCGCGGCGCATCGCGGTGCCGCGCAGGTGATCGGGCGCGACGGCTTCGCCGCGCCAGCGCACCGTGCCGGCCGTCATCGGCACGAGGCCGATCAGCGAGCGCGCGAGCGTCGACTTCCCGCAGCCCGACTCGCCGACGAGCCCGACCGTCTCGCCGCGCTTCACGTCGAACGACACGCCGTCGACCGCGCGCAGCGTGCCCTTCGGCGACCACGGATAGCCGCCGAGCGGCACGCGGAAATGCACCTTCAGATCCTCGACGGACAGCAGCGTGTCGCCCGTCGCGCCGTCATTGCGGCGTTCATTGACGCTCATCGCAGACCTCCCGTCAGATCGGCCAGCGGCCGGTGGCACGCGCGCACCGCGCCTACCGCGCCATAGGTTTCGAGCGCGGGGCGCGCGTCACCGCAGCGCGCCTCCGCATACGTGCAGCGCTTCGCGAACGCGCAGCCGGCCGGCGCGGTGCCGGGCATCGGCGGATTGCCGGGAATCGCGACGAGCGGGGCATCGTCCGCGTCGGTCAGGCGCGGCAGCGCGTTGAGCAGGCCGATCGTGTACGGATGCGACGGCGCCGCGAAGATCGATTCGGCCGGCGCGTATTCGACGGTGCGGCCCGCATACATGACCATCACGTCGTCCGCGAGGCCCGCGACCACGCCCATGTCGTGCGTGATCAGCACGATCGCGGTGCCGCGCTCGCGGTTCAGCTCGCGCAGCAGGTCGATGATCTGTGCCTGCACGGTCACGTCGAGCGCGGTGGTCGGCTCGTCGGCGATCAGGATTTCCGGCTCGGACAGCAGCGCCATCGCGATCATCACGCGCTGGCGCATGCCGCCCGAGAACTCGTGCGGATACATCCGGATGCGGCGCGCCGCGTCGGGAATGCGCACCGACTCGAGCGCCTCGATCGCGCGCTTCGTGGCTTCCTTGCGCGACAGCTTGCAATGCAGCTGCAGCGTCTCGGTCATCTGCCGCTCGATCGTCAGGAACGGATTGAGCGACGTCATCGGATCCTGGAAGATCATCGCGATCCGGTCGCCGCGCACCGCGTTCAGCGCGCGCGTATCCATCTCGAGCAGGTTGTCGCCACGATAGCGCGCGGCGCCGGTCGTCGCGCCGTTGCCGGCCAGGAGGCCGAGCAGCGCCATCACGGTCTGGCTCTTGCCCGAGCCCGATTCGCCGACGATGCCGAGCGTCTTGCCGGCTTCGAGCGAGAACGACACGCCGCTCACGGCGTCGATCGGCGGTGCGTCCTTGCGCGAGAAACGCACGCCGAGGTTTTCAACTTCAAGCAGAGCTGCCATTTCAGCGATCCTTCGGGTCGAGCGCGTCACGCAGGCCGTCGCCAACGAAGTTCACGCAATAGAGCGTCACGCACAGCATGACGGCCGGCGCCAGCAACAGCCACGGCGTCGATTCCAGTTTCTGCGCGCCGTCCTGGATCAGCACGCCCCAGCTCGTCATCGGTTCCTGCACGCCGAGGCCGAGGAACGACAGCACCGATTCCGTCAGCACGATGTTCGGCACCGAGACCGTCGCATACACGACGACCACGCCGAGCAGGTTCGGCACGACGTGGCGCAGGATGATCGACGCCGGCGACACGCCGATCGCGCGCGCCGCATCGACGAACTCGCGGTTGCGCAGCGACAGCGTCTGGCCGCGCACGACGCGCGCCATGTCGATCCACGAGAACGCGCTGATGGTCAGCACGACCAGCATGAACGAGCGGCCGAACAGGGTCATCATCAGGATCGCGATCAGCAGGTACGGGATCGCGTACATCATGTCGACGACGCGCATCATCGCGGAGTCGACGCGGCCGCCCGCGAAGCCGGCGATCGCACCCCACGCGACGCCGAACAGGCCGGACACCAGCGTGCCGAGCAGGCCGACCTCGATCGACACGCGGCCGCCGATCAGCGTGCGCACGAGCAGGTCGCGGCCGAGCTCGTCGGTGCCGAACCAGTGCTGGCTCGCGAGCGTCGGCGGCAGGCTGATCGAGCCCCAGTCGCTTGCGGCGGGATCCGCCGCAAGCAGCCACGGGCCGACGAAACACGCGAGCGTGATCAGCGCGAGCAGCACGAGGCTGAACACGGCCGCGCGGTTGTGAAGGAAGCGCGCGAACGCGAGCGCGAGCGGCGAACGCGAACGCGGCGGCGAGTCGGTCTGCACGGGCAGACTGACGACGGGAGTAGTCGGAGTCATCGCAGGGCCTCGCTCAGTAACGGATGCGCGGATCGAGCCACGCGTAGGCGAGGTCGACCAGCAGGTTGAACAGCACGGCACAGACGGTCGTCAGCACGACGAGGCCGAGCACCAGCGTGTAGTCACGGTTGATCGCGCCGTTCACGACCAGCTGCCCGAGCCCCGGCAACGCGAACACCGATTCGGTGACGACGGCCGCCGTGATCGACGTGATGCAGACCGTGCCGAACAGCGACACGACCGGCATCAGCGCGGGCTTGAGCGCGTGGCGCAGCACGATCGTCGAGCCTTGCAGGCCCTTCGCGCGCGCAGTGCGGATGAAGTTGCTCGACAGCGTCTCGATCATCGAGCCGCGCATCACGCGTGCGAGCAGCGACACGTTGATGAGGGTCAGCAGCACGATCGGCAGCAGCCGGTACTGCCAGCCACCGTCGCCCCAGCCGCCGGCCGGCAGCCAGCCGTTGCCGGCCGACGTCTTCAGCAGGATCGCGAAGATCCACACCAGCACCGGGCCGAGCACGAACGGCGGCACGACGTTGCCGAAGTTGCCGATCAGCATCACGAAGCGGTCGATCAGGCTGTCGCGGCGCACGGCCGCGACGGTGCCGAGCAGCACGCCGAACACGATCGAGATCGGGATCGACACGCCGCCCACGCCGAGACTCACGGGCAGCGCCTTCTTCACGAGATCGTTCACCGACCAGTCGACGTAGCGGAACGACGGGCCGAGATCGCCCTGCAGCAGCGAACCGAGATACAGCAGGTACTGCTTCCACAGCGGCTCGTCGAGGTGGTACTTCGCGTTCAGGTTCGCGAGCGTCGCCGCGGACAACTGCTTCTCCGTATCGAACGGACCGCCGGGCGTGAAATGCAGCAGCAGGTAGCAGACGGTGATGACGGCGAGAATCGTCGGCACCGCCCACAACGTGCGTCTCAATGCGTAGGCCAGCATGATCGCTCCGCTCAGTGCTTGATCAGGTACATGTCCTGCGAAGCACGCATGTCGATCACGTTCTTCAGCGAGTACCCGCCCACGTAGGGCTTCACGAGACGGTCGGCCGAGTACTGGAACAGCGGCACCATCGGCGTGTCGTTCATCGCCGTGTCGTGCGCCTGCGTGAGCAGCGTGGCGCGCGCCTTGTCGTCGAGCTTCTGGTTGCCTTCGTCGACGAACGTGTCGACCTGCTTGTTGCAGTAGCCGACGGTGTTCTGCGAGCTGCCGCAGCGGATCAGGTCGAAGAAGGTCATCGCGTCGTTGTAGTCGGCGAACCAGCCGTCGCGCGCGATCTGCACCTTGCCGTCATGCCGATCCTTCATCAGCACCTTGAACTCGACGTTCTCGAGCTTCGTGTTGATGCCGAGCTTGGTGCGCCATTCCGATGCCGTGAACAGCGCGACCTTCTTGTGCAGGTCGTTGGTGTTGTAGGTGAGCGTGAACGACAGCGGCTTCGCGTCCGAGTAGCCGGCCTGCTTCAGCAGGGTCTTCGCGGTCTCGACACGCTTGGCCATCGGCCACGACGCCCATTCCGGCGTGAACGGCTTCGCGCCCTTCGTGCCGTTCGGCATCAGCCCGTACATCGGCTTCTCGCCGGCCTGCGTGAGCTTCGACGTCAGCACCTCGCGATCGATCACCATCGACAGCGCCTGGCGCACGCGCTTGTCCTTCAGCGCCGCGTCGCTGTTGTTCAGGTAGTAGTAGTACGTCGCGAGCTGCAGGCCCGGGCGCAGTTCGCCGCCGAACTGCTTGCTGACCTGCTGGAAGATGCCCGACGGGATCGAGTAGCTGTAGTCGATCTGGCCGGCCTGGTACATGCGCATCGCCGTTTCATCGCTCTCGATCGGCAGGTACGTGACCTTGTTGATCACGACCTTCGGCGCGTTCCAGTACTTCGCGTCCTTGGTCACGACGATGCGGTTGTTCGGCTGCCAGTCGGCGAGCTGGTACGCGCCGTTGCTGACGAGGTTGCCCGGGCGCGTCCACGCGTCGCCGAACTTCGCGACGGCGTCCTTGTTCACCGGCACGAGCGGCGCCATCGCGGTCAGCTCGGGGAAGAATGCGACCGGCACGTCGGTCGTCACTTCGAGCGTGTACGGATCGACGGCGCGCACGCCGAGCGTCGACGGCGCGGCCTTGCCCGCGATGATGTCCTTCGAGTTCTTCACGAACTCGACGAGGATCGTGTATTTCGAGCCCGTCTTCGGATCGACGAGGCGCTGCCACGAATAAACGAAATCGGCTGCCGTCACGGGCTCGCCGTTGCTCCACTTCGCGTCGTGGCGCAGCTTGAAGATCCACGTCTGCGGCGTCTTGCGCTCCCACGATTGGGCGACGCCCGGCACGACCTGGCCGGTCGCGTCGATACGGGCGAGCCCCTCGAACAGGTCGAGGCCGATCGTGTTGCCGGTCCACGACTCGATGTGTGCCGGATCGAGCGACTCGACTTCGGCGGGCACCTGGCGCGTCAGGTCCTGTTGAGGAGCGAGCGCGACGTTCGACGGAACGGTAACGGCGTGGGCGACAGGCGTCGTCAGGGCGAGCGCGGCCAGCACGGCCGACATGGCATGCAAGGATTTCATCGTGGCAGTCTTGAGAAAGTGTTTCGGTGAGCGTCGCGCGGCGGATGCCGCGGATTACGCGTGAGACGCTGACGGGTACAGCGATTGAGGAGGCCCGTGATTCTCGTATTGCATGTTAGTATTCCTTACGTTTCTTTCGACAGGCATCCCATCTCTGAAACGAAGGAATACCCGTGCGTTAGAACAATCGCGGTGTACCGACCCAGACCACCACCGATTCAACCTTCGCGGTGTTGACCCAGCTGTGCGGGACCGTCGACTGATAGTGCGAACTGTCGCCGGCATGCAGGACGAACGTCTTGCCTTCCAGCGTCAGCGACACTTCCCCTTCAATCACATACAGGAACTCCTCTCCTGCATGTGTCGTCACCTCCGACCGCTTCTGCCCCGGCGGCATCCGCACGAGGATCGCCTCGAGCTGACGCCCTTCGGTCACGTTCGTCAGCCTCGCGAACAGGTTCGCCGAATCGGCGAATCCGAAGAAGCGCAACTGCTCGCCTCTGCAGACCGAGCGTTCCTCGCTCGGCGTATCCACGAAGTACTGCACCGTCACGCCTAGCGCCTGTGCGATACCGGCCAGCGACGTCAGCGACGGCGACGCGAGCCCGCGTTCGACTTGAGACAGAAACGGCTTAGAAATCCCCGCGGCGGTAGCGGTGTCGTCGAGCGTGCGCTTGAGTCGTTGGCGCAACGCGCGAATCTTGCTGCCCAGTGCGGCGGCAGCGTCTGCTGACCGCGAGTTTTCAGTGGGGGGAACCATAGCAGGCCGAAAAGTGGTCGTCAAAAAATGTTTGATGGAAAGTAACTAAGTTAGATCGATTTGGCTTAGTCTTCGGGTTCGCACACGTCTTCGGTGTTGAGCCCGGTGCACTAAACAGGGCACGAAGCGAGCGAAACGACGCGCTATCTTGCCAGACTCGCCGGCTTCACAGGCAAGCTGCAAGCGGCTCTCCGGGAATCTGCGGAGAACTGGCGCAAAGCTTACAAGTAGATGATGAGACAAATGTTCCTGAAAGCTGCCGCCATATCGGGAGTTTCCCTGAGTGGCGCGAACCTGACGCACCGGACCGGCGAACGTTACCATTCGCGCGCCGGTCGGGGCCCCGCCCCGCCCTACCAGGCGGCGTCCGACCCCGGCCCGGGCTAACCCGCCCGACTGCTCCATCGCCCACGCAAGGCCTACCCGGCCACTGCGCTGCGGCGCCAGTTCGACCCCCAAGGCGACGCGCGATCCGCGACGCCCGTTTCAGACGAGATTGATGATGCAAACACCTGTTTCCCAAACCCGATCGTTTACGACGGTCTTCCTCATCGAGATGTGGGAGCGCTTCGGCTACTACGGCATGGCCGCGCTGCTCGTTCTCTTCATGATCGACAAGCTCGGCTTCACCGACAGCAACGCGAGCCTGACCTGGGGCGCGTTCACCGCGCTCGTCTGGGCGGCACCGTCGATCGGTGGCTGGATCGGCGACAAACTGCTCGGCTCGCGCCGCACGATGGTCATCGGCGCGATCGTGCTGTGCCTCGGTTACCTGATGCTCGCGCTGCCGAACGATCAGCTTGGCTACATGTACGCGTCGCTGGCCGTGGTCGTCGTCGGCAACGGTCTGTTCAAGGCGAACGCGGCGAACCTCGTGCGCCGGATTTACGAAGGCGACGACGCGCGTATCGACAGCGCGTTCACGATCTACTACATGGCAGTCAACATCGGCTCGACCGTGTCGATGCTCGCGACGCCGTGGATCAAGGATCACTGGGGCTGGCACACCGCATTCGCAGTATGCGCCGCGGGCATGATGCTCGGCGTCCTGAACTTCTTCCTGATGCATCGCACGCTTTCGCAGATCGGCTCGCAGCCGGATGCGGAGCCGATCCGCTGGGGCCGCCTCGGCGCGGTTCTCGCGGGCAGCGCGGTGTTCTGCGTCATCACGATGTACGTGATCGGACACAAGCAGCTCGCGGTCGCGAGCGTGTGGACGGCAGCGTTCGCGATCCTCGCGATCTTCGGGTACATGATCGCGAAGGCAGAGCAAACCGAGCGCGCAGGCCTCATCGCCGCGCTCGTGCTGACCGCGCAGGTGATCCTGTTCTTCATCTTCTACATGCAGATGTCGACGTCGCTGACCCTGTTCGCCATGCGCAACGTCGACCCGCGCTTCATCGTGTTCGGCACGACGCTGTTCTCGTGGAGCCCCGCGCAGTTCCAGGCGCTCAACCCGATCTGGATCATGCTGATGAGCCCCGTGCTCGTGGCGATCTACAACCGCCAGGCGAAGAACGGCCGCGACCTTCCGGTCGCCGCGAAATACGCGCTCGGCTTCGCCACGGTCGCGCTCGGCTATCTGATCTTCACGATCAGCGGCCGCTATGCGGTCGACGGCCACGTGTCGTCGTGGTTCATGGTGTGGGGCTACGCTCTCAACTCGCTCGGCGAACTGCTCGTCAGCGGCCTTGGCCTCGCGATGATCGCCCGCTACGTGCCGGCGCGCATGAGCGGCTTCATGATGGGCGCGTACTTCGTCGCGACCGGCGTGTCGCAGTATCTCGGCAGCGTGGTCGCGAACTACGCGCAGATGCCGTCGAAGGACCTGCCCGCGACCGTGTCGCTGCCGCTCTACCTGTCGCTGTTCGAGAAGCTCGGCTGGCTCGCCGCGGTCGGCATGCTGCTCTCGCTGCTGCTGCTGCCGATGATGAACCGCCTGTCGCGCCAGCATCAGCGTTGCGCGGAAGAGCGCCGCGAGGAAGAAGCCGGTCAGGCGCCGGCGCTGGCCTCGGTCCAGTAAGTACTATCCCTCGGCGTGCGGCATGCACGCCACATTCTCCCGCCAGAGCGGCCAGCACGTCCTACACTGGTTGCAACAGCGCATTCGCTCCATCGCGATGTGCACTGGTGGGAGAAGATCATGAAAAGCAAAACGACACGGCTTTTGAGGCTACTGTCGGACATCCGGCACGCGCAGCGCTGCACCGCATTGCGCGCCGCCCGGGCCGCAGCCGAAGCCGACGCGGTGCTCGCGCAACCGGACGATCCGAAGTCCGACGAACGCGACGACACCGAATCCGACGACGCGACCGTCGTCCCCCGCTCCCGTATCAGCTCACCTCACTGACGGCTCCGCCGCCGCGCGGCCCGTTGCGTGCCGCCTGCGCGTTGTCCCGCGCCGCTCACGCGGCCGCGCCGCGCCAGCGCGCGATCCACGTTCCCGAACCGGCCACGACCATCATCAGCGCGACCGCGCATGCGTCGGCCGCGAGGCCCACACCGGGATGCCGCAGCTCGGCACCGTTCGCGACCGGATGCAGCAGCGAATCGATGACGAGCGAGATCGCGGCGCCCGCGACGAAGCAGATCAGCCCGCGCCGGCCGACCGCGACGACGGGCCCCACGGCGCGCGCGATCCGCGCGATCCAGCCGTAGCGCACGCAGTCGGCCATCAGCCACGCGACCGCCGCGAAGCTCACGATGCGCGGCAGCGCGAGATCGCGCTTGAGCACGCCTTCGGGCACCGGCAACCCCGAGAACAGCTTGTAGCTCGCGCAGCCGAGCACGATCGCGCATGCCACGCCGGTCGCCGCGGCGCTCCAGCGCCCGAGCGCGATGTGCCGGTACACGGGCTGGCAGCGCGCGAGCACGCCGCCGACGAACATCAGCTGCCACGCGAACGGATTGAAGCTCCAGCGGAACGAATCGGTATCCAGCAGTTCGGGGCCGAGCCAGCCCGCCGCGAGCCACGACGCGGCGCTGAACGCGGCGAGCAGCCACGGATGGCGGCGCGCGAACGGCACGATCGCCGGCGACGCGAGCGCGAACAGCACGTACATCGGCAGCACCGACGCGAGATACGGCTGGCGCTGGAACGTGAGCAACTCGGCGAGGCCCGTGAGCGGCGACGCGAGCATCACGCTGACGTCGTCGAGCGCGAGGTTCGGCGCGTCGATCCCGTAATGGTCGAGCACGGCGGACACGACGAGCATCAGCGTCGACGTCGCGAGAAACGCGCGATAGATCTGCATCGCGCGGCGCACGAACCGCCGCTGCGCGGCACGCGCGCCGTGCCGGTCGGCGATCGCGCCGTACGCGCTCGCGGTCGCGAAGCCGCCGAGGAACACGAACACCTCCGCCGCGTCGCACAGCGCGAACGCGTGGAGCGTCACGCGAGACAGCACGCTCGCGCCGATGTGATCGACGACGATCATCAGCAGCACGATTCCGCGGAAGAAATCGACTTCGATCAGGCGGCCGCTGCGCGCCGGCGCGACCGTGGCGACGGGCGGCGCGCTCAACGACATGGCCGCACCTGCGCGATGACGGCGCGGCACGCGCCGGTGGAGGATTCGGAAGGGAGAAGGCAAACGTGATCGGCGGCGATACGCGTATGCTCGTATCGCGCCAACCCGGCCGGCCCGGCACGGAGATGACCGTTCATGGAAAAGCCGCATACGAAGAGAAGACGGTCAGATCAGTCTAGCGGCCGGTCGGGGGATACCCTAAGTAACAAAGTGCAACGGAATCTTCTGTTCGATTACAGGCGTGACATCGGCGATGCGAAGCTGGCGAGGCGGCCAGCCCGATGTCAGCGCGATGCCAGTTCGACGCCAGCATCGCGGGATTCGACGCTAGGAACGCGCGATGCGCAGCACGTTCCGTGAGGCCGCCGCGTCGTGAGCGACAACGCTCAACCGCGCATGGGCAAGCGCCGCATCAGCATCGCGCTATGCCACGCGGTCAATGCGACGGCAGCCCAGATCGGCCCGTACGTCGCGAGCTGCGCGACGCTCAACGTCTCGCCGAGCAGCAGCAGCGACACCGCGACGAGCAGCACCGGCTCGACGTAGCCGAGAATTCCGAACAGCGCCATCGGCAGCATCCGGCTCGCCTTCAGGTAGCTCGCGAGCGCGAGCGTGCTGAGCACGCCGAGCCCCGGCAGCAGCGCGGCCCACAGCAGCGGATGGCTGGCGACCGGCGTCGGGCTCGCCGCCACCATCGCGAGCGCAATCGGACACAGCAGCACGATCTCGAGCGCGAACGCGGCCAGCGAATCGGCGTTGATCCGGCGGCGCAGCACGAAATACGGCGGATAGCCGAGCGCGACGACGAGCGTCGGCCATGCGAACGCGCGCGTCGCCCACACTTCGTGCGCGACGCCGAGCGCCGCGCAGGCGACCGCCATCCATTGCAGCGGGTCGAGCCGTTCGTGGTAGTAAAAGCGGCCGACGAGCACCATCGTCAGCGGCAGCAGGAAATAGCCGAGCGACACTTCGAGCATGCGCCCGTGCAACGGCGCCCACAGGAACAGCCACAGCTGCAGGCCGAGCAGCGCCGCGCTCACCGGCAGCGCGATCATCAGGCGCCAGTCGCGCACGCTGCGCCGCACGAGCTCGACGAGCGCCGGCCAGCGGCCGCGCAGCGCGATCAGCGCGAGCGCGCCCGGCGCGGTCCACACGATGCGCCACGCGAAGATGTCGAGCCCCGTGAGCGGCGCGAGCAGTTTCGCGTAAGCGGACATCAGCGCGAACAGTGTCGACGCCAGCACCGACAGCACGATGCCGCGCCCGGCCTCCGGATACCCCGTCATGTTCTTGTTCGCCTTACTGCTGCTGGAAACGCTCGAAGCGCTTTTCAACCTGACGCTCCTCGAACGTCACCTCGGTCACGCGCGCGGACGGCGGCCCGTGGCGCAGCCACGCGAGCATCCGGTCGATCTGCGCGCCGGGGCCCTGGATCATCGCCTCGACGCTGCCGTCCTCGAGATTCGCGACCCAGCCACGCAGCTTCAGCGCATGCGCCTCGCGCACGGTCGCGTGACGGAAACCGACGCCCTGCACGACGCCGCGCACCCGCACGTAGTAGGTCTCGATCCGTTCGTCCAGTTCATTGCGGCTCATGGCGTCGCCCTCCCGTTGCATTCAAGCCCGGCATTGTAGTCGCGTCGGCCGCTTCGCACACGCGTGCGGCGGGCCGGCCCGACCGCCGCGCGGCGCTCGCGTCGCCGGGCGCGCCGACCACGTACAATCTCGCCGACGCACAACCGCCGCGCCGCTTGCGCGCGGCCCTGAAGGAAACGCATGACTGATACTTCCCGCGATCTCGTTCTCGTCACCGGCGCGTCCGGTTTCGTCGGCTCGGCCGTCGCACGCATCGCGCAGCAGAAAGGCTATGCGGTGCGCGTGCTGGTGCGCCCGACCAGCCCGCGCACGAACGTCGCGGATCTCGATGCCGAGATCGTCACCGGCGACATGCGCGACGAGGCGTCGATGCGCGCCGCGCTGCGCGGCGTGCGCTACCTGCTGCACGTGGCGGCCGACTACCGGCTGTGGGCACCGGATCCGGACGAGATCGAGCGCGCGAACCTGGAAGGCGCGGTCGCGACGATGCGCGCGGCGCGCGCCGAAGGCGTCGAGCGGATCGTCTACACGAGCAGCGTCGCGACGTTGAAGGTGACGAGCGCCGGCGATCCGTCCGACGAGAACCGGCCGCTGACGGCAGAGCAGGCGATCGGCGTCTACAAGCGCAGCAAGGTGCTGGCCGAGCGCGCAGTCGAGCGGATGATCGCCGACGAAGGGCTGCCGGCGGTGATCGTCAACCCGTCGACGCCGATCGGCCCGCGCGACGTGAAGCCGACGCCGACCGGCCGCATCATCGTCGAAGCCGCGCTCGGCAAGATCCCCGCGTTCGTCGACACGGGGCTGAACCTCGTGCACGTCGACGACGTCGCGCACGGCCACTTCCTCGCGCTCGAGCGCGGCCGGATCGGCGAGCGCTACATCCTCGGCGGCGAGAATCTGCCGCTGCAGCAGATGCTCGCCGACATCGCGCAGATGACGGGCCGCAAGGCGCCGACGATCGCGCTGCCGCGCTGGCCGCTCTACCCGCTCGCGGTCGGCGCGGAGGCCGTCGCGAAGTTCACGAAGAAGGAGCCGTTCGTGACCGTCGACGGGCTGCGGATGTCGAAGAACAAGATGTATTTCACGTCCGCGAAGGCCGAGCGCGAGCTTGGCTACCGCGCGCGTCCGTACCGCGAAGGGTTGCGCGACGCGCTCGACTGGTTCGGCTCGGCGGGCTACCTGAAATAACATAAAGCGGCGTGCTTCACGCTGCTTTGCGCACTTTGTTACACGTCGCTGACGGACCAGCACCGGCGCAGCGGTTAAAATCGCGGGTCTTACGCAGAGAAGACACGCATGAACCTGAACGAACAGATCGATTCGCTCAACGCGGGCGTCGATCAGCTCCTCCACGATCACCACGCCGCGCAGCAGGCGGCACGTAGCGCGGAAGCGTTCGCGCGCGCCGCCGCCGCGGAAGCCCAGGCCGCCGCCGAACGCCACGCGGCCGCCGAGACCGAAGCCCAGGCCGCCGCGCAGCGCCACACGGCTGCCGCCGCCGATGCCGATGCCGCGCAGCAGCGCCATGCCGACGCCACCGCCGCGGCCGACGCCGCCGCCCAACGTCACACCGAAGCTGCCGCGCAGGCCGAAGCCGCCGTCCAGCGGCACGCGGAAGCGACCGCGCTGACCGAAGCACTCGCGCAGCGCCACGCGGATGCCGAAGCCGCGTCGCAGCGTCATGCGGCCGCGATCGCCGAAGCCGAGGCCGCCGCGCAACGCCATCACGCCGCCGCGACCGAAGCGGACGCAGCTGCGCAGCGTCATGCCGCCGCCACCACCGAGGCCGAAGCCGCCGCGAAGCGTCACGCGGAAGCGACCGCCGAAGCCGAGGCCGCGACCCAGCGCCAGGCGGCCGCCATCGCGGACGCCGAAGCGCTCGCGCAGCGTCACACGCAGGCGATCGCCGACGCGCAAGCCGCCGCGCAGCGCCATGTCGACGCGACCGCCGAAGCGGAGGCCATCACGCAGCGCCACTCCGAGGCGATCGCACAGGCCGAATTGGCCGCGCAACGTCATGCAGACGCGACGGCCGAGGCCGAGGCCGTCACGCAACGTCACACCGAAGCGATCGCGCTGGTCGAAGCGGCCGCGGAGCGTCACGCGAAGGCGATCGCCGACGCCGAGGCGCTGGTCGAAGCCGTCGTGAAGGAGGCCGCGACGAGCGCGGTCGCTGCGGCAACCGCGACGGATGTCGTGGCCGAAGTCGCGGCCGAAGTCGTCGCACCGGCTGTCGAGCCCGCTGTCGAGCCGGTGGCAGAAGCAGCCGAACCGGTTGTCGCCGATGAAGTCGTTGCAGCGCCGGCCGACGCGACCACCGCCGTCGTCGCGACGACGGCAGCCGACGCCGTGGTCGAAGTCGCCCCGGCGGACAACGCGACGCTGCACGTCGCGCGCCCGTCGCAGAACGAGCTGACGCTGACCGTCAACGGCCAGTCGATCACGCTGCACCCGGAACAACTGGGCCAGCTGATCGAGGAACTCGCGCATGCGCGCGCGTCGATGCAGCCGGAGCCGCCACCCGGCATCCCGGCCGGCTGGCGTTTCGTGACGACGAAGAACCCGATGATGGCCGTGCAGAAGCAGTCGAACGGCGACCGCCTGTTGGTCGCGCGCCACACCGGCTACGGCTGGGTGCCGTTCACGTTCTCGCCGGACGTCGTGGTCCAGATGTACATGATGCTGACCCAGCGGTAAGCACGCGCGGCACCGCCGCAAAAGAAACAGCCCGACCGGTTCGCACCGATCGGGCTGTTTGCTTTCCGAACACCGGGTGAACGGCCGGCATCCGCCGGCGTCGTTCAGCGATCCACCGGCGCCTGCACGCGCGCCTTCCACTGGCCGCCCTTGCCGCGCCAGTAGCGCCACGCGGACGCGAACGTCGCGCCGACGTAGAACAGCGCGACCAGCGGCAGCGCGGGCGCCCACAGCGGCGAGCGCCGGTAGTAGCGCAGCATCGGCGCATACGCGGTGCACATCGACGCCCACGCGAGCCACGCCGGCCATGCGCGTGCACCGTACACGAGCGCGGCGACGGGCGGCACGAGATAGATGATCGTCATCCCGAGCAGCGTGCCGGCGAGCAGCAGCGGCGAATAGTGAAGCTGCGTGAACGCGGTGCGCGCGATCATGTTCCAGATGTCGCGCCAGCTGTCGTACGGACGCAACGAGACGCTGCGGTCGGCCAGATCGAGCCGGATCGGATGCCGGCCGCTACCGCGATGCTTGATCTGCGCGGCAAGGCTGCAGTCGTCGATCAGCGCGCCGCGGATCGATTCGATGCCGCCCGCCTCCTCGAGCGCACTGCGCTTGACCAGCATGCAGCCGCCCGCGGCGCCGGCGGTCCGGTTGCGCGGATTGTTGATCCACGAGAACGGATAGAGCTTCGCGAAGAAGAACACGAACGCCGGGATCAGCGCCTTTTCCCAGAACGAATCGCAGCGCAGCCGCACCATCAGCGACACGAGATCGCGCTGCTCGGCCTGTGCGCGCGTGACCAGCTGGGCCACCGCGTCGGGCGGATGGCCGATGTCGGCATCGGTCAGCAGCAGGTAGTCGGCCGGCAGCCCGAGCGTGCGCACCGCCGCGATGCCCTGCGACTGCGCCCACACCTTGCCCGACCAGCCGGCCGGCAGCGGCTTCGCGGCGAGCACCGTCAGCCGGTCGGCGCGGTTGATCGCGAGCGCGGCCGCGCGGGCCGCGTCGGCGGTGCCATCGTCGCTGTGGTCGTCGACAATGATCAGATGAAAGTCGCCCGGATAGTCCTGCTCGAGCAGCGACGTCGCCGCTTGCGCGATCACGTCGACTTCGTTGCGCGCCGGCACGACCGCGACCACGGCCGGCCAGCCAGCCTCGGCTGCGGCGCCGCGCGCGTCGGGCGGCAGCGCCCGCGCTGGCCGCGCCCGCCAGAAGCCGCCGCGCGCGACGAGCAGCACGATCCAGATCAGCAGCGACAGGCCGGACACCAGGAAGGTAATCGCCAGCATCATCGGCAGGCCTCCTGCCGGACACCGGCGCGAGCGGTCCGGCCGCCCGCGGCGCCGGACCGGTCAATCAGGGTCGGAGTGAAAACGCCCAAAACCGCACGGGCGGCAGGGCAATACGCGTAAGAATCGACGGTCATCGAATGGCCTTGAAATGAGCGCGACGCCGGGCAACCGGACAGGCTGCCCGCGAAACCGCGCAGTTTACCGGGTTCCGCGCGCGCGAGCGCCGACGCGGCTCTGCGCGGAATGCAACAGCGTCGATACAGCACCAAAGCAAGGACGGCCCGATAGGGTTAAAATGCGCGATTAATTCGGGGTTCCGGGGCCTGGCATGGCCGGTTCGTTTCCTGCCTTCATAACATCAAGCCGGGGCGAGCGAGCGGTGCCAGCTCTTCGAACCCCGGCGTCTGTCGTCGGAGTTCGCTCACTTATGCGAGTCATCCTTGCCCAGCCCCGCGGCTTCTGTGCGGGGGTTGTCCGTGCGATCGAGATCGTCGATCGCGCGCTGCAACAGCACGGCGCGCCGGTCTATGTGCGTCATGAGATCGTTCATAACCGGCATGTCGTCGAAAACCTGCGTAATAAAGGGGCGCGATTCGTTGAGGAGCTCGACGAAGTGCCGCACGGTGCCGTGGCGATCTTCAGCGCCCACGGTGTCGCCCAGACGGTCGAACGCGACGCGGAAACGCGCGGGCTCGACGTGCTGGACGCAACCTGCCCGCTCGTCACGAAAGTGCACGTTCAGGGCCGCCAGTACGTCGCGGCGGGCCGCCGGCTGATCCTGATCGGCCATGCGGGCCATCCGGAAGTCGAGGGCACGATCGGCCAGATTCCGGCCGAGGTGGTCCTCGTGCAGAGCGAGGCCGAAGTCGATACGCTGACGCTGCCGGTCGATACGCCGGTCGCGTACGTCACGCAGACAACGCTGTCGGTCGACGACACGCGCGGCATCATCGAAGCGCTGCAGCGCCGGTTCACCGACATCGTCGGCCCGGACACGCGCGACATCTGCTACGCGACGCAGAACCGCCAGGCCGCCGTGCGCGAACTGAGCAGTCAGGTCGACGTGCTGCTGGTCGTCGGTGCGACGAACAGCTCGAACTCGAACCGCCTGCGCGAGATCGGCACCGAAAGCGGCGTGCCGAGCTATCTCGTCGCCGACGGCTCGGAAGTGAAGGCCGAATGGTTCGCGGGCGTGCAGACGGTCGGCCTGACCGCCGGCGCGTCGGCACCCGAGGAAATGGTTGAGGATGTAATTGGCGCGCTACGCGCGCTGGGGCCCGTCGATGTCACGACGATGGCGGGCCGTGAGGAAAAAGTCGAATTCAAGTTGCCGGCGAAGCTTACGCAAGCTGTCGCCCGCGAAGTTTAAGGAGGACAACTCTTGTCTATTCCGCTGCTCCAGCAAGTCCGCGTCGGCGCATACATCATGCGCCAACACCTGTCCGGCAACAAACGCTATCCGCTCGCGCTGATGCTCGAGCCGCTGTTCCGCTGCAACCTCGCCTGTAACGGCTGCGGCAAGATCGACTATCCGGACCCGATCCTGAACCAGCGCCTGTCCGTCGAGGAATGCCTGCAGTCCGTCGACGAGTGCGGCGCGCCCATCGTGTCGATCGCCGGCGGCGAGCCGCTGCTCCACAAGGAGATGCCGGAGATCGTCAAGGGCATCATGAAGCGCAAGAAATTCGTGTACCTGTGCACGAACGCGCTCCTGATGGAAAAGAAGATGGACGACTACGAGCCGAATCCGTACTTCGTCTGGTCGGTCCACCTCGACGGCGACAAGGACATGCACGATCATTCCGTGTCGCAGGAAGGCGTGTACGACAAGGCGGTCGCGGCCATCAAGGAAGCGAAGCGCCGCGGCTTCCGCGTGAACATCAACTGCACGCTGTTCAACGACGCGATCCCCGAGCGCGTCGCGAAGTTCTTCGACACGCTGGGGCCGATCGGCGTCGACGGCATCACCGTGTCGCCGGGCTACGCGTACGAGCGCGCACCGGACCAGCAGCACTTCCTGAACCGCGACAAGACGAAGAACCTGTTCCGCGAGATCCTGAAGCGCGGCGAAGGCGGCAAGCGCTGGTCGTTCAGCCAGTCGTCGCTGTTCCTCGACTTCCTGGCCGGCAACCAGACGTACAAGTGCACGCCGTGGGGCAACCCGGCGCGTACGGTGTTCGGCTGGCAGAAGCCGTGCTATCTGGTCGGCGAAGGTTACGTGAAGACCTTCAAGGAGCTGATGGAAGACACGAACTGGGACAACTACGGCGTCGGCAACTACGAGAAGTGCGCGGACTGCATGGTCCACTGCGGCTTCGAAGCCACCGCCGTGATGGACACGATCTCGCATCCGCTGAAGGCGCTGCGCGTGAGCAAGAAGGGCATCAAGACCGACGGCCCGTTCGCACCGGACATCTCGATCGCGAAGCAGCGCCCGGCCGAGTACGTGTTCTCGCGCCACGTCGAGATCAAGCTCGAGGAAATCCAGCGCGCCGGCAAGGGCAAGCTGCAGAAGCCGGCGAAGCCGGCAACGGCGGCTTAAGCGCGTTGCGCCATGCGGAGGGTTGCCCTCCGCACCGGCGGGCCTCAAGAAAGCGTCACGGAGTTCGCTCCGTGGCGCTTTTGTTTTGTCGGACGCCAGATAGCCCGCTGCGCATCCGGGCACGCATGCGAATGAGAACGCCGGCTGCCTAGTTTCGCGACTGCGCCGCGGCGATCAGCTGCCATGCGGTCGGACCGGGATCGAGCAACGGGTCGGACGGCGGGTCGAGATCATGTTGATGCGCTTCGTCGGACGGCAGCGCCTGCGACTTCGCGATGCCGATCTCGTCGCCGCATACGGTGCATCGATAGATGCCCGCGATCGTCACTTCACTGCCCGGCGGCAGGTTCTCGCTGAATGCGCGGCCGCTTCCGCACGTGAAGTAGCCGCCGATCCTGTATAACGCCATCGCTCCTCCTGACCGAAACGAATGCGTTCGCGCCGACACGCACGATCATCGCAAACGCGAGGATGGATCGTCATCGACCGAACCCGTCCGGCTCCTGTCTTGACATTAGACGGCGAGCGTCAGCCCCAGGGAATGGGACACGTATGAAACACAGCGCGGAGCCGGTCGCGTTGCAGCCGCTCAATGCAGAACGGCCGGCTTGCGCATCCTCGCCACCGCCTGCGCGACCAGCTCCGGCTGCGCGGCGGACGCGAACGTGCAGACATGACGCCACAGCTCGGCGAGCCGGTGCCGCGTGAGCGTCGCGACGCAGGTGTCGTGCGCGGCAAGCACGTGTTCGAGCACCGCGCATTCGTCGTCCTGCAGCGTCCATGCGCCGCTTTGCGCGGCGCGCGCCACGCTCGCGTCGAGCACGCGCTCCGCGGCAATGCACAGGTCGGCGCTCGCATCGGCGCACACCGCATCGTCGAGCGCGAGGAACACCAGATAGACGCTCGTGCGCAGCCGCATCAGCAACGCTTCGCTGCCATGCTCGCCGCGCAGCGCGACGAGCGCCATGTGGCACTTCAGCGAGATGTCGCGCACATGCGTGGGCGGCAGCGGCAACAGCCACTCACGCGTGAGCGGCGGGTGGCGACGGCTTTTTCGGACGGCCTTCATGATTCGCACTCGCTTGCGGAAACATCGTCCGCGTCGAACGCCGGCCACACCGTGCGGCACGCGACCGCGCCGCGGCGCGCGACGCGCAGGTCCTTCGCACGGCGCCGCGCGCCGTACACCGCGGCCCGCCGCGGCGCGCACGCATCCG
This sequence comes from Burkholderia sp. A9, assembly GCF_000801975.1. Lineage (NCBI taxonomy): Bacteria > Pseudomonadati > Pseudomonadota > Betaproteobacteria > Burkholderiales > Burkholderiaceae > Burkholderia > Burkholderia sp. A9. The sequence continues at coordinate 214,039 of NZ_JSZN01000004.1, forward strand.
GTAGCCGGCGTATCGCCGACGCACGCAACGCGTCGGGGAATCGGTTGGGGCATGCCATGCTCGTCTCCCGCATCAGAACGTGTTCTCGCCCTTCAGGTAGTACGCCGTCTTCACGAAGAACGCCTTCACCGGATGGCCGCTCTGCGCGTCGCCGGCCGCGCGTGCTTCCATCGCGGCCTTTTCCTCGCGCGACCGGTCAGGCACCGGGTTCCTCACGCGTTCGAGCGCACGCTGCATCGCGAGCGGATAGTTCTGGTTGCCGGCCGTCGTCGCACGAAAACCGGCGCGCGTCATCTGCATCAGCTGCACGTCGGTTTCGGCGCGCGCCGCCGACCAGTTCAACGGTGCGGCGTTCGGCTGCCACTCGGTATTGACGGATTGCGCGAAGCTGGCGGCGGGCAGCGCGACCAGCGCGCCGGACAGGACAGCAAGGGAAACGAGGGATCGCATCATGGCCTCCAGATGGTTGTTTCCGCATCGATCTCCGGCGTCGATGCGGTGAAACCATCGTATGTCGCGCGGCAGCGCGCTTGAATAGCCGAATCCGCAATTGATATTTTCGGTACCGAAATCCGGGCTGCGATCCGCTTGATTCGCCAATCCCGCCAAACCGGAATTTCTTTATTTCATTCAATTACCTGATCGCGTTTTCGCAGACGATTCGAAGCGGCCCGTGAATCGTTTTTTCAGTTTTTGAAATGACGTATTGCCGGCGCGATTGCGTGCCGCAGCAAGTGCCGGCGCGGCTTTCGGCGTAACGCCTTGCATGCCGGCCCGCGCGAGAAATGCTTCATCGAGCGAGCTTGTTCGTCTGACGCGCGGCAGTCGTCCACGCCGAATTACTGCTCTGCGACAAGACGTGTCCGACGAGGACGCGCGATAATTGCGCATCGCGCCGTATGTCACGGCCGTCCCGCATTCCGCTTCCTTCTCTTCGCGAGTCCCGCCATGGCTGCCATCGACACTACCGCCATCCACAGTTGGCATGCCCACGTCTACTTCGATGCCGCGAGCCGCGACACGGCCTGGGCGTTTCGCCTCGTCGTCGAAGAACGGTTCGGCGCGATCATCGAACTCGGCCGCTTTCATGAACGCCTCGTCGGCCCGCATCCGGCCTGGTCGTACCAGATCGCGTTCGACGCCACGCGGTTCGACACCCTCGTGCCGTGGCTCGTGCTGAATCACGGCGCGCTCGACATCTTCCTGCATCCGAACACGGACGACGAACTGCGCGACCATCGCGACAGCGCGGCGTGGATCGGCAAGTCGCATGAACTGAATCTCGGCGCGCTGGCGGGCTGACCGCCGCCGCGAGGTCGCCTTCGACACTTGCGACATCCACGTTTCGGCCTGCGCTGAAACGTCCGGCGGCGTCGCATCGATACAGTGGTTCCGTGATCCACGCGCACCGGAACCCGCCATGACGCACACCGACACCGATGCACGCCGCATCTATCAAGACTGGCACGCCGCCGTCGTCGCCCGCGACCTCGACGGCCTGATGGCGCTGTACGCGGACGACGCGATACTCGAAACTCCGCTGATCGTCGTCACGCTGCCCGGGCACGGTTCGGGCGTGCTGCACGGCAAGGCCGCGATCGGCGAATTCTTCGCGGCCGGCCTGCGCAATCCGGGCAACAAGCTCGGACGCTGGTACCGCACGGGACTGTGCTTCTCGAACGGGCGGCAACTCACCTGGGAATATCCGCGTGAAACGCCGGAAGGCGATCAGGTCGATCTCGTCGAGGTGATGGATCTGCGCGACGGGCTGATCGCGCATCACCGCGTCTACTGGGGGTGGGTCGGGTTCAATGCGCTGCGGAACGTCGCGCCGGCGGCCGGTCGCACCTGATGCCGACGGCCACGAAGAACGCGCGGCGCGCCTGCTCCCGCTGGCGCGGCCGCCGCATGCGACTGCACATACGCCGCCGCCCCGCGTCGCTCACGCGACATACATCGCGACACTGACGAACTGGCACAGGCTGCCGGCCAGCACGAAAAGATGCCAGATACCGTGCCCGTGGCGGATGCGCTCGTCGTTGATGAAGAAGTAGATCCCGACACTGTAGATGATGCCGCCGGCCAGGAGCCACGCGGTACCCACCGGCGGCAACGCATGGATCAGCGGGCGGATCGCGACGAGCGCGAGCCAGCCCATCAGCACGTACAGCACCATCGAGACGATCCGCGTGCGTCGTCCGAGCGTGAGTTCCTGCGCGATCCCGAAGGCGGCGAGCCCCCAGCTCACGCCGAACAGCGACCAGCCCCACGGGCCGCGCAGCGTGACGAGCGTGAACGGCGTGTAGCTGCCCGCAATCAGCAGATAAATGGCCGAATGGTCGCACTTCTGCAGGATCGCCTTGAGCCGCGGGTTGCGCACGCTGTGATACGCCGTCGAGATCCCGTAGAGCAGGATCAGCATCGCACCGTACACGCTGAAGCTCACGATCTTGTAAGGATCGCGGTCGAGCGCGCCGATCGTCACCAACGCGACCAGCCCTGCCACCGACAGTACCGCGCCGACGAGATGGGAAATGCTGTTGAAACGCTCACCGACATGCACGACCGGTTCTCCTGCGCGGATTCATCGGAAAAAAGCAGAGCCCTATGATACCGGGGTGTGAATTAAGCCGCGCTGAAGCCGGTCAAACGCCGCGGCGACGGCCGGGCCACGCCACGCCCGCGCGCGCCGCCCGCCCCGCCAAAGAAAAAGCGCCGCGAAATCCTTCGCGGCGCTTCCTGGTCCGTCCCCGGACCGCCTTACCGGACGGCTTCACCGCTCCGGTTCAGCAACACTTCCCGGCCCCCGATCCGTATCGCGCATTCTGACGCTCGCGGAAGAATGCCTCGTATGTCATCGGCTCGCGGTCCGGATGAGTCTCGCGCATGTGCGCGACGTAGGTGTCGTAGTCGGGCAGGCCGACCATCAGCCGCAACGCCTGCCCGAGGTAACGCCCCGCGCTGCGCAGGTCGCTGCCAAGATCGCTGAACATCGCGGCCTCCCGTTAGCGTCCGCTGCCGAGCGCCTGCGCGGCCGGCATCGGCTCGTACGGCGTCTCGCGCACGGTCGGCGTCGATTCGCGACGCGCGCGCAGCACGGCGAGCAGGCCGTACACCGCGATGGCCACGACGACGAAGATGAACAGGCCGGCCAGCGCCGCATCGATGTAGTCGTTGAAGATGATCCGCTGCATCTGCGCGATCGACTTCGCCGGTGCGAGCACCTTGCCTTCGTCCACCGCAGCCTGCAGCTTCGCGGCGTGCGCGAGGAAGCTGACCTTCGGGTTCGAATCGAAGATCTTCTGCCAGCCGGCCGTCAGCGTGCAGATCAGCAGCCATGCGGTCGGCACGAGCGTCACCCACGCGTAGCGCTCACGCTTCATCTTGAACAGCACGACGGTGCCGAGCACCAGCGCGATCGCGGCCAGCATCTGGTTCGAGATGCCGAACAGCGGCCACAGCGTGTTGATGCCGCCGAGCGGATCGACCACGCCCTGATACAGGAAGTAGCCCCACGCGGCCACGCACAGCCCGGTGGCGACCAGGTTCGCGGGCAGCGACTCGGTGCGCTTGAGCGCCGGGTGGAACGTACCGAGCAGGTCCTGCAGCATGAAGCGGCCCGCGCGCGTGCCGGCGTCGACGGCCGTCAGGATGAACAGCGCCTCGAACAGGATCGCGAAGTGATACCAGAACGCCATCATCGCTTCGCCGCCGATCACCTGGTGCAGGATGTGCGCCATGCCGACGGCCAGCGTCGGCGCGCCGCCCGCGCGCGCGATGATCGTCGTTTCGCCGACGGCCTTCGCGGTCTGCGTCAGCATGTCAGGCGTCAGCACGAAGCCCCATTGCGTCACCGTGTTAGCGACGGCTTCTGGCGTCGAGCCGAGCACGGCGGCCGGTGCGTTCATCGCGAAGTAGATGCCCGGCTCGATCACGCACGCGGCGACCAGCGCCATGATCGCGACGAACGATTCCATCAGCATCGCGCCGTAACCGATGAAGCGCGCGTTGGTTTCGTTGTCGATCAGCTTCGGCGTCGTACCCGACGAGATCAGCGCGTGGAAGCCCGACACCGCGCCGCACGCGATCGTGATGAACAGGAACGGGAACAGGTTGCCCGACCACACCGGGCCGGTGCCGTCGACGAACTTCGTCAGCGCGGGCATCTTCAGTTCCGGCGCGACGACCAGGATGCCGATCGCGAGGCCGAGGATCGTGCCGATCTTCAGGAACGTCGACAGGTAGTCGCGCGGCGCGAGCAGCAGCCACACCGGCAGCACCGATGCGACGAAGCCGTAGCCGATCAGGATCCACGTGAGCTGCGTGCCGTTGAACGTGAACCAGGCGGCGAGCGTCTGCGAATCGTGCACGGTCTGGCCGAACGCGATCGACGCCATCAGCAGCACGAAGCCGATGATCGACACTTCGCCGATGCGGCCCGGGCGGATGTAGCGCGTGTAGACGCCCATGAACAGCGCGATCGGAATCGTCGCGGCGACGGTGAACGTGCCCCACGGCGAATTGGTCAGCGCCTTCACGACGATCAGCGCGAGCACCGCGAGGATGATCACCATGATCAGGAACGCGCCGAACAGCGCGATCACGCCGGGCACCGTGCCGAGCTCCATCTTGACGAGGTCGCCGAGCGAGCGGCCGTCGCGGCGCGTCGAGATGAACAGCACGATGAAGTCCTGCACCGCGCCGGCGAACACGACGCCGGCCAGGATCCACAGCATGCCGGGCGTGTAGCCCATCTGCGCGGCGAGCACCGGCCCGACGAGTGGCCCGGCGCCGGCGATCGCGGCGAAGTGATGGCCGAACAGCACGTACTTGTTGGTCGGTACGTAGTCGAGGCCGTCGTTGAACTTGACTGCCGGCGTCATCCGCAGCCCGTCGAGCTGCATGACCTTGCTGGCGATGAAACGGCTGTAGAAGCGATATGCGATCAGATACACGCAGACTGCGGCGATCACGATCCAGAGCGCGCTGACGCGTTCGCCGTGCGCGAGTGCGATCGTTCCGAACGAGAACGCGCCTAGCAGCGCGACCGCGATCCAGAGCAGGGTACTGGAAGCCCGATTCATGGCGTCTCCTGGTCTCCAATGTGATTTTGAGTGGATCCGGCGAGGCGCCGGACCCGCGTGACGTCGATGCGTCGTGCCGCGGTCTCGTGAAGGCCACGGCGGTGGGCTGTAGTATTCCGTGCGACGGGGGAGGCTTACAAGCGCACAACTACGTATGCGCGGCTACGTAGAATTACGTAGAAGCAGCGTGCGACCGCGTTGAATCGACTCACGGCGCGACATGCGTGCAGTCGGGCCGGGCCCGGCACATCGCGCGCCGGGCCGCATGCATCAGTGCTTGTCGTCGACCTTCTTCGGCTTCGGCGGCGACGGCACCTTCGCATACTGGAACGCCGGCGTCGCCTTCAGCGCATCCTTCGTCGCGCCCGGCAGATAGATGTTGCCGTTGCGCACGTCGAGCGACGCGATCGGCACCGCGACGTCATGCGCGGCCACGCCGAGGAAGCCGCCGGCCGATACGATCGCAGCCGACACCGAGCCGTCCGGCGCGACGATCAGGTCGCGCACCGTGCCGACCTTCTGGTTCGCGTCGTTGTACACGGCCTTGCCGAGCACGCTCTTCTTCACGCTCCAGCCTTCGAGCAGCGCCTGCGATTGCTCGACGGTCACGCTGAGCGGCTGCGCGCCGGCGATCTGTGCGTGCGCGCTGACGCTCGATGCAAGGATGGTTGCTGCGATGAGGGTTTTGTAGAACTTCATGTATTGCACTCCGGTTCGGTTGTTGTTGATTCCGGCAGCGAAGCGACGCGGGCGCAACGGCAGATCGGTGGGCCCCCCGTGCTTCGTCGGTGGCGTGGCGGCTGGCCGCACCGCCACTGCGTGTGTGCATGACGGACCGGCGTGGCCGGACCTCAGCGTGCAGCACGGCGTTCATGGTAGCGGTATTCGCCGGATCGTGGGTTCGGAGTGCGACGTGACAGGCGGGGCGAGGCGGATGGAGATCAATGGCCGTGCGGATAGGGGCTGCGCGCGACATGGAAAAGCACACCGCCGGTACAAGTCGATCAGGACAACATGGCAGCTGAGCAACCGGTCTTCGCCGGCGCATCAAGCAACACGGCGGGCGCTACCCCGCCGCCACTGGATCATGCGTTGCGTGAATAGACGCGCCGATGCCGCACCGCCTCCGCCAGCACGTCCAGCACCGGCTCCGTCTGCGTCCAGCTCAGGCACGCATCGGTAATCGACACGCCGTACTGCAACGGCACGCCCGGCTTCAGATCCTGACGCCCGGCCTCGAGATGGCTCTCGACCATCACGCCGACGATCCGGTGCTCGCCCTGCGACAGCTGCCGCGCGAGATCCTGCGCAACCTCGATCTGCCGTTCATGCGACTTGTTCGAGTTCGCATGCGAGCAATCGACCATCACCTGCTCGCGCAACCCGCTCTTGCGCAGCACCGCGCAGCTCGCCTCGACGTGCTCGGCGTCGTAGTTCGGCCCGTTCTTGCCGCCGCGCAGGATCACGTGCGCGTCGTCGTTGCCGCGGGTCTCGAAGATCGCGGCCATCCCCATCTTCGTCATCCCCATGAACGCATGGCTCGCGCGTGCTGCGACGATCGCGTCCGACGCGACCTGCACGCCGCCGTCGGTGCCGTTCTTGAAGCCGATCGGGCAGCTCAGCCCCGACGCGAGCTGACGATGGCTCTGGCTCTCGGTCGTGCGCGCGCCGATCGCGCCCCATGCAATCAGGTCCGCGATGTACTGCGGGCTCAGCAGGTCGAGGAATTCGGTCGACGCCGGCAGGCCGAGCGCGTTGATGTCGAGCAGCAGTTGCCGCGCAGCGCGCAGCCCTTCGTTGATGCGGAAGCTGCCGTCCAGGCGCGGATCGTTGATGTAGCCTTTCCAGCCGACCGTCGTGCGCGGCTTCTCGAAGTACACGCGCATCGTGATCAGCAGGTCGTCCTTCAGCGCATCGGCGGCGGCCTTCAGGCGGCGGGCATACTCGAGCGCCTGGTCATGGTCGTGGATCGAGCACGGGCCGACGACGAGCAGCAGCCGGTCGTCGCGACCGTGCAGGATGTCGCCGATCGCGCGGCGCGTGTCCTCGACGAGCGTCTGCGTGGCGGCCGGCACCGGCAGCTCGTCCTGCAGCAGCGCCGGCGAAATCAGCGGACGCACGGCGCCGATGCGGACGTCGTCGATGCGCGTGGTGTCCTGCGTCGCGTCGGCACTGCCTACCTCGCGATCGTGGGAAGGATTGTCGAGGTTCTGCATGGGGATTCTCCGGGGGACGTCTGGAATGATGGGCAAGCTCGATTATGGCACTCGCGCAAGGCGCCAGCGAGGCGCGGCGGGCGGGATGCGACATCGAAGACGGCGATTCCGCTGCTGTTCAAGCACGAGGAACACGAAGCACTCGCGGAAGGCCGGCCGTACCAGTTCACGACGACGTGGTGGGAAATGGTCGGCGGCAAGATCGCCGGTGAATACGAGATGATGAGCCAGGGTGCAATCGCCTATTCGATGACGTACACCAATGCGCGCACCGGCAAGAAGACCGATTTCGCGTGGGCGCAGGACGTCGATGCGTCCGCGAAAACGGGGTGCCGCTGGTAAGGCGGATCGGGCAGTGTCGCGGAGAGGGTCGATCAACCGGCGCGCCCGCGTGCGCGCCGGTGTGGTGGTGCCTCGCGCCGTCTGTCAGCCCGCGTCGCCCGGTGCGTCGACGTCGATGCCGAGTTCGGTCGCCATCCGCTGAACGAGTGCGTTCAGCCGCGCCACTTCATCCGAAAGCCGCTTCTGCTCGGCCTTCAGCGCCTCGAACTCGGACGGCGGAACGGAATCCGCGCCGCCACCCGCATCCCCACCGGCGAAGTCGGCGATGTTCACCTCGCCGCACATCAGGTGCATCCAGCGGTTCTCGCGCGCACCGGGCGCGCGCGGCAACCGGACGACGAGCGGCTGCGTACGCGCCGCGAGTTCGTCGAGGAATGCCTCGACCGACGAGATGTCCGCGAAGCCGTGCAGGCGTGCGCTGTTCAGGCGCAGTTCGGCGGCCGTCTGCGGGCCGCGCAGCAGCAGGATCGTCAGCAGCGCGATCGCCTGGCTCGGGATGCCGAGCACGCGGTTCACGTTGTGCTCGAAACGCGGCACGCGGCTGCTGCTGCCCTCCATCACGAGGCTCAGGTGCTTGAGCCCGTCGAGCGCGGTCGTGACTTCGTCGTCGCTGACGTTCATCACCGGCAAGCGCGCGGTTTTCTGGTTGCAGCCCGAGGTCAGCGCATTCAGCGACAGCGGATAGGTGTCCGGCACCGTATGCTGCTTCTCGACGAGCACCCCGAGAATGCGGGCCTCGAGGGGCGTGAGTTCGCGCAGGGCGCGTGGCGTGGGCATGTCCGGCGTGGTGTTCATGGTAGCGTCGCAGCGTGCAGCAGGTGAAGGGAAACGGTCGCGGCCCGTCCGGCGTCGCGATCGGGCGAGCCATATGATAGCTCGCGTCATGAGGCATGGCGCCGCTCGCCGCGACGGCGCGCGGACTTGCCGCAGCCGGCTTTCGTCCAACGTATCAGCCGCAGGGCGTCGCGCCGGGATGCACGCGCGCGGCGCCGCCGCTTCATGCTCCGCGCACACGCCCGGCATCGCCCCGTTGTTTGCGCGGCGCGCATGCCGGCGCTACGATACGCGTTCACCCGGCACGCGGCGCCGCGCGTGAGCACCTTCGCACGCAACGCCGACACCGCGCATCGCCCGTCCCGCACGCCGCGCCGCCGCACATGCGCGTCGCTCGCCACCCCCATTCACCCCGTCACTCGTTCACCGCCATGACCGCATCCTCTTCCGCGCCGCACGTGCGCGCCATCGTCACCGGACACACGCGCGGCCTCGGCGCGTCGCTCGCCGAACAACTGCTGCTGGAAGGCATCGCCGTGCTCGGCGTCTCGCGCAGCCGCCATCCGTCGCTCGCATCGCACGCCGGCGACCGTTTCGCCGAAGCCGAACTCGACCTGTCCGATGCATCGGCCGTCGCGACCTGGCTGGCCGGCGACACGCTGCGCAGCTTCGTCGACGGCGCGTCGATCGTGCTGCTGTTCAACAACGCGGGCATCGTCGATCCGATCGGCCCGCTCGCAGCACAGGACCCGGCAATCGTCGCGCGTGCGGTCGGCCTGAACGTCGCGGCGCCGCTGATGCTGTCGGCCGCACTCGCACAAGCGGCATCCGCGACGACCGAATGCCGGATCCTGCACGTGTCGAGCGGTGCGGCGCGCAACGCGTACGCGGGCTGGAGCGTCTACTGCGCGACCAAGGCCGCGCTCGACCATCACGCCCGCGCCGTCGCGCTCGATGCCAGCCGCGCGCTGCGGATCTGCAGCGTCGCGCCGGGCGTCGTCGATACGGGCATGCAGGCGACGATCCGCTCGACCAGCGAAGAGAACTTCCCGCTACGCGAGAAATTCGACGAGCTGAAGGCAAGCGGCGCGCTCTCGACGCCCGAGGCGGCCGCGCGGCAGCTCATCGGCTATGCGCTGAGCGACGCGTTCGGTTCGGTGCCGACGACCGACGTTCGCGAACTGCCCGCGGCCTGATCCGGGATAGAATTTCGCGGTTGCCTTTCCCCAAGGATCCCCCGATGGTCACAAAGGCCACCGCACCGTTCCAGCAGATCAAGACGCTCGTTCGCCAGAATGTCGATTCGGGCGACTGGCGCCCCGGGGACCGCATTCCGTCCGAGCTCGATCTCGCCGCGCAGTTCGGCGTCGCGCGCATGACGGTCAACCGCGCGCTGCGCGAGCTGACCGAGGAAGGCGTGCTGAAGCGTATCGCGGGCGTCGGCACCTTCGTCGCCGAAGTGAAGCCGCAGTCGAACCTGCTGATGATCGCGCACATCCGCGACGAAATCCGCGCGCGCGGGCACGAGTACCGCTGCCGCGTGCTCAGCCAGTCGCGCGAGCCCGCGTCGTTCGACGTCGCGGCCGCGTTCGGGCTGGCGGTCAACACGCCGGTCTTTCATGTGGTGTGCGTGCACGAGGAAAACGGTCGCCCGATCCAGCTCGAGGACCGCTACGTGAACCCGGTCGCCGCACCGGAATTCATCGATCAGGATTTCCAGGCCGAGCCGCCGTCGGAGTACCTGTTCAACAACGTGTCGCACTACGAACTGGAAATCGAGCACGTCGTCGACGCGTCGCTGCCGACCGGCGAACAGGCGCGGCTGCTCGACATGCGCGCCGACGAGCCGTGCCTCACGCTCACGCGCCGCACCTGGACGAACGGGCTGCCGGTCACGTTCGTGCACTTCCTGCATCCGGGCAACCGCTACCGGCTCGGCTCGCGCTTCAAGCCGGGCGCCGGACGTCACCAGACCTGACCGCTCACCGACGCTTGCAAACGACCACGCGCGGCGGCCGCTTCATCGAGAAGCGGCCGCTGCGCGCGTGACGTGCGCTTGACGCTGCCGCTCAAAGCGCCCCGACCTGCCCCGCGCCGCGCGACCACACGACCGGAAACAACGGATGTTCGAGCGGCGCGCCGTCCGGCAGTTGATCTGCCAGCCCCGGGAAGTCAGGCGACGTCTTCCAGCGGCGCGGCGCGTGACGGACGTCGTCGCCGACGAAGCGGATCGAAAACGCGCGCCGGCGGTTCTGCGTGCCGCCCGACGCATGCAAGGTCAGCATCCGGAAGCACACCATGTCGCCCGGCTCGAGCGCCCAATGGCGGACCGGGAACGCCGAGCGGTCGGCCTCGATGTCGGGCAGGTCGGCGAGGCTGCCTTCCGGGAACCACTTCGCCTCCTTGTCCATGAACGTGCGCGGCATCAGCCACGGCCCCTGGTGCGAACCCGCGACGAATTCCAGCGTCGATTCGAGCGGCACCGGATCGACCGGAATCCACATGCTCACGTTGTCGTCGCCTTCGATGTTGTAGTACGGTTGGTCCTGATGCCACGGCGTGCGCTGCCGCGTGCCGGGCTCCTTCACGAGCAGGTGGTCGTGATGCAGCCGCACCGTCTGCGTGCCCATCAGCGCGGCGGCCACCGATGGCGCAGGCGAGCGCACGATGAAGTCGCGGTACGCGTCGTTGTGCTGCCAGTTGCAGAAGTCCTCGAAGAACCAGCCCGGATCGTCGGGCCGGCTCGCGACCTTCGCGCGTTCGCTCGGCTGCGCGAGGTTGGCGTCGATGCCGGCGCGCAGCGCGGCCACTTCGTCGGGCGAGAAGATGCCCTTGATGCATACGGCGCCTTCGTCACGGAAGGCGGCGATCAGTTCGGGCGTCACGGCTTTCGCGACGCGGTCCTGGATACTCGTCATGGGTTGCCTGTCGATTGAGTGAATCACGTGGTCATGGGTTCACGGTGCGGAGGTCAACTGCTGCTTCGCGCCGTAGATGTCGAAGTCGAAGTATTTCGCGGCGATCTTCTGGTACGTGCCGTTCGCACGGATCGCGACGATCGCGTCGTTCAGCCGCTTCTTCATGTCGGCATCGCCCTTGCGCACGCCCATCGCGACGCCATAGCCGGTGATGCGCACGTCGGTCACGTCCGGGCCCGCGAACGCGTAGCCCTTGCCGCGCGGCGTCTTCAGGAACGAATAGCCGGCCTGCGTCTTGTCCTGGAAAGTCGCGTCGAGCCGGCCGTTCACCAGGTCCTGATACACCTGGTCCTGGTTCTGGTACGACACGATCGTCACGCCCTTGGTCGCCCATTCGGCCTTCGCGTACGCCTCCTGCGTCGTGCCCTGGTCGATCCCGATGCGCTTGCCGGCGAGCGACGCCGCGGTCGGCAGCAGCTTCGAGCCGGCCGGCGCGACGAGCGCACCCGGCGACGCATACAGCTTGTTCGAGAAGTCGATCTGCTTGAGCCGCTCGTCGGTGGCCGTCATCGCGGACATGATCACGTCGAACTTGCGCGCGCGCAGCGCCGGGATCATCCCGTCGAAGCCCTGCTCGACCCACACGCATTTCGCATGCAGTTCCTCGCAGATCGCATTGCGCAGGTCGATGTCGAAGCCGGCGAGCGAGCCGTCGGGCTGCTTCGCCTCGAACGGCGGATAGGTGGGGTCGATGCCCCAGCGGATCGTCGCCGTGTCCTGCGCGAACGAGACGAGCGGCGCGAACGCCAGCGCGGAAACGACGAGCTTTGCAGTGCGGTTCATGGTGTGTCCTTGTGGTCTCGACGTGGCGGGCGAGCGCCGGGCGTCCGTTGGGGAGCGTCGTGCCGGGATGCCCGGCACGGCACGGTGTGCGAAAGACTGGGACTTCGATGAAACTGCGATGCAGTCTAGACCGCTCAATTTTTGAGCGCAAGCGGGGGAAATGGAGGGGGAACGGATTGGGGGGAGTTGGACGGAGAAATCAGGGCAAAACGATGGGTTGACGGTCGGAGAATGACCATCAGCGCAGGATTTTCGTTAAATCTCGAGTGTTTACCCGGCGTGATGCTTGGCTGCCACAGAACGAGTTTTTGCGGATATCCGTCCGGATGAATTGTCTATACAACGCGGCCGACCATCGCCGTTCCAGAGACTTGACCGCCTGTAAAGTCCATGCACCCTATACCGCGCTCGCAACCATGCGTGGCGACGCGTATCGTCGAAATGTAAGATATACCTTACATTCACGCGCGATGCGCCTGCATCGGGAGGTCAACATGCAACTCTATGAAATCGGACAGGCCGTTGCAAAGCGGAGGGCCGAACTCGACCTCACACAGGCCCAGCTTGCAAAACTCGCCGGCTTGTCTCGCCTCACGGTGAACCAGCTCGAAACCGGCAAGGTCAAGGATCTTGGAATCAACAAGCTGATCCCGTTGCTCAGCGTGCTCGGCATCGAACTCCTGGCGCAGCCGCGGCAGGCCCAAAGCGGTCTCTACAAGGCCGTTGTGAGCTCGAACGTCAGCTATAAGGGCGAATTGACCGAGCGGCTGCTGGCCGACGCATTGACCACGGGACGGATTCCGGCAGGATACGAATCGCAGATTTCAGTCATCCTCGACGAGGTGCCTCTGCCGGTGGTGGTGAAGGCCGCCGAGGAAGCCGCTGAACGCTCCGGCACGCCGCTTCGCGCCATCTGGAAAAACCTTGCCGCATGGTCGAAGGCGCTTCATCTGTACCGGGAGGTATGGGCATGATTGCACCAGCTGCTTTGCCCGACGGCACGTAGCAGGGCCTTTTCCGTCAGGCGCTGACGCTAATCGACGAAATACGGACGCACGGCACGTCCCGTCCGTTCTGGACATTCGGCGGTGGCACCGTCCTCATGCTGCGTCACGGACATCGCATGAGCAAGGACGTCGACATCTTCGTTCCCGACCCGCAGTAGCTCGGGTACGTGAACCCACGCATCAGCGACGCCGCATCCGACATCACGAACGAGTACGAGGAACACGCCGGTTTCGTGAAATTGCTGTTGCCCGACGGCGAAATCGACTTCGTCGTTTCACGAAACCTGATGTCCCCCGGTTATGACGAATGGACGCTGATGGGCCAGGTCGTCAAGGTCGAGACTTCAGCGGAAATTGTGGCCAAGAAAATGTGGCACCGCGGAGATCGCCCCACCGCGCGAGACCTGTTCGATCTGTGCCTGGTCATCGAGCGAGAACCGGAGAGTCTGATCGAGGCAAGCGCATTTCTCGTTCGCCATCGCGACACCCTCCTCCATCTGCTCGACGAACGTCGTGCGTTCGTTCAGTCGCGCTTCGACGATATCTCGACACTCGGCTACACGCCGTCGTTCGACTATTGCGTAAATCTGGCCGGCGAGTTCCTCCGACAACTTCCCGACACCAGTACCGTGCGCAAATCGCGTCCCCGCTAACCCTACCGCCCTCCCGCCGCCACCAGAACCCGCTCGATCTCCGCATACCCGCGGCAGCGCGCATGCTGCAACGGCGTCTCGCCGTTCGAATCGGCCAGGTTCACGTTCGCCTTCGCATCGACCAGCAACTGCACGATCCGCACATAGCGCTCGCTGCCATCGCCGAGCATGATCGCCTCCAGCAGCGCGGTCCAGCCGAGCCGGTTCACGTGGTCGACATTCACGCCCGCGTCGATCAGCGTGCGCACCGTGTCGACGTGCCCGCGCTCGGCCGCCGGAATCAGCGCCGTGCCGCGATAGCGGTTCGTGCTGCGCATGTCGGCGCCGTGCGCGAGCGTCATCTTCAGGATGTCGAGATGACCGCGCGCGCCCGCATACAGATACGGGCTGTCCTGGATCGCATCCTTCGCGTTGACGTCCGCGCCCGCGTCGATCAGCACGCGCGCCGTCTCCACATGGTTGCCGTGCGTCGCGAGCAACAGCGCCGTGCGGCCCTGCCCGTCGCGCGAATCGATCTGCGCGCCGCGTTCCAGCAGCGTGCCGACCTCGGCCGCATCGCCGCGATCGGCCGCGCTACGCAGCCGGCCCTCGAGCGCGCCGCCGTCGGCGGCCGCCACGGCCGAGGTGAGCGTCGTCAACGCAAACGAGCCGATGATCGCGATCCGTTTGAAAAACATCCCGTGTCCTCCTGCATGCCCACCCGCGCAGCCGTGCCGGGTCCGGCGAAACCGCGATTGCCCGCGGGCTCAGGCCATGTTAAAAGTCGTCGCACATATTTGGAAATGAAATGTTCGAATCCGAAAAAGTGCGGAAATGAATAGACCTTTGTTCGACCTCGACCTGCTGCGCGCGCTCGTGATGGTCGCCGATTGCGGCAGCTTCACGACAGCGTCCGCGCGCCTGCATTCGACCCAGTCGACGGTCAGCCAGAAGGTGCGGCGGCTCGAGGAGATCGCGGGGCATCGCCTGCTCGACCGCGGCACGCGCGACGTGCGGCCGACCGACGCCGGCGTGACGGTGCTCAGCTACGCGCGGCGCATGATCGCGCTGAACGACGAGATGCTGGAAGCGCTGTCGGGCGCAACCGTCGCGCTGACAATCCGGCTCGGGGTACCCGACGATTTCGCGGCGGGCCGCACGACCCACGCGCTCGCCGCGTTCAAGCGCGATCATCCGCAGGTGAAGCTGGAGGTAATGTGCGGGCTGAGCCGCGACATCTGCGCGGCCTACGATCGCGGCGAGCTCGATCTCGTGCTGATCAAGCAGCGCCGCGACAGCCGCGAGGCCGTGGTGCGCTGGCCGGAGAAGCTGCGCTGGATCGACAGCGCACTGCATCCGACGATCGAGCTCGACCCGGTGCCGATCGTGGTGTTTCCGCCGCGCGGGCTCTATCGCGACGACATGATCAAGGCGATCGAGGAACGCGGCCGCCGCTGGCGGATCAGCTTCACGACCTCGAGCCTGAGCGGCATCCAGGCGGCCGTCGCGGACGGGCTCGGCATCAGCGTGCTGCCCGCGCGCGTGGTGACCGACGAGCACGTGGTGCTGACCGAGGAGCACGGCTTCGCGCCGATCGAGAACATGGACATCGCGATCCTGCATCGGCCGACCGCCGATCCGATGGTCAGCGAACTGACGAAAGCGCTCGCTTCGATGCTGGAGCACGAGCAGGAGTAAGCGCGGCGCGATGCGGATCGGGTTCGGCCGAAAGGCGACGTCACCGAAAAGCCGATGCCCGTCAGAACATCGTGTTCCCGTTCGCGGCCTGCTCCGGCACCGGCTGGTTCACGTCCCAGTGCTCGACGATCCTGCCCTGCTCCAGCCGGAAGATGTCCATGATCGCGCTGCCGCGCGTGCCGGGCTCGCGCACCGCGTGCACGTGCAGGATCACGTAGTCGCCGTCGACGAACGAGCGCTTGATCTCGCTGTGCGACTGCGGATATCTGTCGCGCAGGAACGCGACGAACTTGCGGAAGCCGTCGGGGCCGTCGGCCGCGTTCGGGTTGTGCTGGACGTAGCGGTCGCCGACATACGCGAGCGCGGCATCCGCATCCTTCTCGTTCAGCCCTTTTTCGTAGAACGCGAGCACCGTGCGGCGATTCGCTTCCTGCTGCGCGGCGTCCGGGCCGGCCGCCATCGCATGCGCGGCCGTCACCGCGAACGTCGCCGAGGCCATCCATCGTGCGGCCCGTGCCGCCATCATGCGTGTGCGTCGCATCGTCGTCTCCCCGGAGATCCGGCTTAAGGAAGCCCGATCATACCGGGGGCGACGCGCCGCTCAGACCAGCGCGCCGTTGCGCGCGACGATCTTCCCCGACGACACGACGAGCCGCCGCGTCGGTCGCGCGACGACGGCCTCGGCGAACGTCAGCGCATCGACGAGCACCACGTCCGCGCGCTTGCCCGCCTCCAGACCGTAGTCGGCGAAGCCGCAACCACGCGCCGCGCTGTGCGTCACGCAGTCGAGCGCGACTTCGAGCGCGTCGTCGCGACGGAAATCGTTGCGCATGCCGATCAGCATCGCGCGTTCCAGCATGTCGGGCGAACCGTATGGCGTCCAGGTATCGCGCACGCCGTCGTTGCCGCCGATGACGGTCACGCCAGCCGCGCGGCATGCGGCAACCGGCGGCACCGGCACCGCGGCCGGCGCGGTCGTGACGATCGCGACGCCGAGTTCGGCCATCCGCGCGAGCAGCGCGTCGCGCTCGCGTTCGGCGATGTCGCCGAGACAGAAGCCGTGGCTGATCGTAACCTTGCCCTGCATGCCGAGCGCGGCCGTGCGCTGCAGGATCAGGTCGAGCGAGTACGCGCCCATCGACCCGCGTTCGTGCAGGTGGAGGTCGAGCCCGCGGCCGTGGCGCTCGGCGATCCCGAACAGCACGTCCACCGCCTCGACCGGGTCGCCTTCGATCGCGCACGGGT
Organism: Burkholderia sp. A9; assembly: GCF_000801975.1. NCBI lineage: Bacteria > Pseudomonadati > Pseudomonadota > Betaproteobacteria > Burkholderiales > Burkholderiaceae > Burkholderia > Burkholderia sp. A9. The sequence continues at coordinate 230,798 of NZ_JSZN01000004.1, forward strand.
CGAGCCCGCCGAGCAGGTCGGCGCCCGCGCCCAGCGCGTCGGACAGCAGCGCGGCGGTGCCGGGCCGCTTGAGCACGCCCGATTGCGGAAACGCGACAATCTGGATTTCCACCTGGCCGCGTAGCGTCTCGCGTGTCGCGAGCACGCCGCGCAGATGCCGCAGCCCGGCCTCGGTGTCGACGTCGACGTGCGTGCGGATGCGCGTCGTGCCGGCCGCGAGGAACGCGCGCGACAACGCGAGCGATGCGGCGCCGGCGTCATGGCCGCTGGTCGCGCGATAGTTGCGCTCGTTCTCGATGCGGTCGACGAGACGCGGCCCCACCGCGTTGCGATACCACGGCATCCCCCAGTGGGTCTTGTCGAGGTGCGTATGGCCTTCGACGAGGCCGGGCAGCGCGAGCGCGTGCGCGCCGTCCTCGATCGCGCAGCCGGCGGGCGCGTCGAGCGACGGGCCGACGCGCGCGATGCGTTCGCCTTCGATCAGGATGTCGAGCGCTTCGTCGGCGTGCGTGCGGACGTTGCGGATCAGCAGGTTGGTCATGTCGGTTCCGGTAGGGTCGGTCAGTGCAAAGCCGTCACGATGCAGGGCACCGTGACGGCGGTCAGATCGTTATCGCGTGAAACGCAGCGCCGGCGCAAAGGGCGCACCGGTATCGCTTTCGCCGCGGCGGAACACCCAGCGTTCGGCCGGCACGCCCGCGACGGCCGCCGCCGCATTCGGCGCGCGCACCGCGACGAAGCTCGCGTCGCAGCCGACGGCGATGCCGTAGTTGTCCCGGCCGAGCGCGCGTGCGCCGGCGTGCGTCGCCATGTCGAGCGCGATGCCGAGCGCTGCGTCGGTGTAAAAGCCCGAGCGGTAGCCGACCATCATCGCGCGCTGCAGCATGTCGCCGTTGCCGTACGGCCACCACGCGTCGCGGATGTTGTCGTTGCCGGCGAACACGTGCACACCCGCGTCGCGCAGTTGCTGCACCGGCGGGAATGCGCAGTCGCCCGGCGCGTTGGTCAGGATCGACACGCCGGCATCGGCGAGTGCCGCGGCGGCACGCTCGACGTCGCCGTGATCGACCTGGCCGAGCGCATACGCGTGGCTCACGTTCACGCGGCCGCCGAGGCCCGCCGCGCGCGTGCGCGCCGCGATCCGCAGCAGTTGCGCGATGCCGGTCTCGCCCGGTTCGTGCAGGTGGATATCGATCTTCGCGCCGCGTTTCTCGGCAATGCCGAACACGATGTCGAGCTGGCCGTCCGCGTCGCCATCGAGCGTCGTCGGATCGATCCCGCCGACCACGTCCGCGCCTTCGCGCACCGCGGCATCGAGGATCGCGGCGGTGCCCGGGCACGTCACCACGCCGGCCTGCGGAAACGCGACCAGCTCGATGTCGACGATCCCGCGCCATTGTTCGCGCGCGGCCATCACGGCCTGCAGGTTCGACAGGCCCGTCGTCGCATCGACGTCGACGTGGCTGCGCATCGCGATCGTGCCGAACGCGGCGGCCTGCTCGATCAGCGCATTCGCGCGCTCGACGATCGGCGGCGCGGCCGCGAGCTGGCGCTTCTCGACCGCGAGCCGCTCGCGCAGCGAGTCGACCGATTCGTGCGGCACCCAGCGATCGCCGACGAAGCTCTTGTCGAGATGGATATGGCCGTCGACGAAGCCGGGCAGCACGACGCGCCCGCCCAGGTCGATCGTTTCCGCGCCGGGCGCGGCGGTGCAATCGGCACCGACGCCGACGAAGCGGCCGTCATGGACGACGAGGTTGATGGGCTGGCCGCCGGCATCGACGGCGTTGGTGAAGAAACGATCGGTCATGACTCGGAATGGTGGGGCGGTCGCTGCGCGACGCCGGCGCGGACAAGGGAGGGAACCGCGGCCGGCACGGCGCGACCGTTGGCAGGGAATGCGGTCACGATATCGGACGGGGCGGCCAGTGGCCAATTAAATGTCGCGATGCCGTGCATTCGATTTCGCGATGTGCGGGCGGGCCGCCCGCCGGGCCTGGCGGGGAGATGGGGGGCGATCACCGGGAAGCTGGCCGCGTGGCCGATAACGGCGTATCGGCGCGGCCGCGATCGAGCGCGCCGCATTGCCGCCCCCGACCGCGAGTTGCGCGGCAACAGACTTTACACGTTGTTACCCGGCCGCACCGGACGCGCACGCGCCCATTCCTTATACTCACGCCGAGTTCGCCACCCGTCCCGGAATTCGTCGGCGAACACGTTGCCGATGCAGGAAACATCATGATGCGCATGCCTTCCACGAAGACCGTTCTGTTCGCCTCGCTCGTCGCCGTGGCGGCGCTTCCGCTGACCGCCTGTGTCGCGCCGGGTTACTACGGCGCGCAACCGGGCTATCCGCAGCAGCAATACGCGACGCCCGGCTATGCACAGCCCGCGTATTCGCAACCCGGCTACGTGCAGCCGCAGCAGCCGGCGTATCCGAACCAGGCGCCGCAGTACGATCAATACGGCAACCAGCAGTCGTACGGCGGCCAGTACGGCAACGGCTACGGCGCGCAATACGGCACTGTCGCGAACATCCAGCCGGTCAACGGCTCGGTCGGCACGTCGGGCGTCGCCGGCACCGTCGTCGGTGCGCTGGTCGGCGGGCTGGTGGGGAATCAGTTCGGCCGCGGTCACGGCCGCGATGCGGCCACCGTGATCGGCGCGCTGGGCGGCGCCGTCGCCGGCAACCAGATCGGTCAGCAGATGGGCGCGGCCCAACCGCCGAGCAGCTACCGGATCGACGTGCAGGTCAGCGACGGCTCGACGCGCTCGTTCGACGTGCAGTCGCCGGGCGACCTGCGCCCGGGCGATCGCGTGCAGATCAACGGCAATCAGCTGTCGCGGTATTGATGCGGCGCGCGTGCGCCTGATTTGATCGGGCGCATCGCGCGTCTTTCACACATCACTCGCGCGCCTCTCACACGTCTCCCGCACGTTTCGCGCGCTTGATCGCGTGCGCCGGACCGGCGCGATGGCCGGCGCATCACAGCCTTTGCCTGCTTCGCGTCGACGCGGCATACCTGCCGCACACGACGCTTCGACAACACTTCCGCGCCTCATCCACGCCGGCGTTCATCTCATCGGGCACAACACGCATTCGCCCGCATCGACGGCGCCGGACACTCACACGTGCTCGACACCCAGCGCGACACGCGTCGACTGCGCCGCCGCCTGCAGATGCCGCGACCGCCGGTAGACGATCGCCATCACCGCCATCACCGCCGCGCCGGCATACAGCGACCCGCGCGTCGACGGATCGACGCCGAGCATCACGAACACGAACGCGACGAACACCAGACAGATCCACGATGTCACCGGTGCACCCGGCAGCCGGAACGCCACCGTCTCGCCGCGCGCGGCGATCACGCGCCGGAACCGCATGTGGGTCAGCACGATCATCGCCCAGATCACGGCCACGTCGAACGACAGGAACGACATCAGCCAGCCGAACACGCGCGCCGGAATCACATAGTTCAGCAGCACGCCGACCGACATGAACAGCACGGTCGCCCGCACTGCGCGCGACGGCGACCCGCTCGCGCTGAGCGCCGCGAACGCCGCGGGCGCGAGTCCGTTCCCGGCCATGCTCGACAACATGCGCGCGCCGCTGAACACGATGCAGTTGAAGCTCGACAGCGCGGCCGTCAGGACGACGAAGTTGACGACGCCGGCCGCCTGCCGCAGCCCGAGCGATTCGAACGTGGTGACGAACGGGCTGCCGTGGTCGCCGAGACCGTTCCACGGATACAGCGCCATGATGATGAACAGCGCGCCCACGTAGAAGATCAGGATCCGCCACAGCACCGAGTTGATCGCGCGCGGGATCATCTTCTGCGGCTCGCGCGCCTCGCCGGCCGTGAGGCCGATCATCTCGACGCCCGCGAACGAATACGCGACGATCGGCAACGCGCTCACGACACCGAGCACGCCGTGCGGAAACACGCCGCCGTGGCGCCACAGGTTCGACAGGCCGACCGGTTCGCCGTGATGCCCGATCCCCGTGAACACGATCAGCGCGCCGCCCGCGATCATCAGCACGATCGTCACGACCTTCACGATCGCGAACCAGAACTCCAGCTCGCCGTACACCTTCACGTTGAGCAGGTTGAAGCCCGAGATCGCGGCGATCGCCGCCACGACCCATAGCCACTGCGGCACGTCCGGAAACCAGAAGCCCATATAGATGCCGATCGCGGTGGTCTCCGCGACGCCGACGCCGACCATCAGCAGCCAGTAGCTCCAGCCGACCACGTAGCCGGCGAACGGCCCGAGGTATTCGAACGCATACGCGCCGAACGAGCCGGATACCGGCCGGTGCACGGCCATCTCGCCGAGTGCGCGCATGATCAGGAAGATCATCCCGCCACCAATCAGGTACGCGACCAGCGCGCCGGGCCCGGCCGCCTTGATCGCGGACGCCGAGCCGAGGAACAGGCCGACGCCGATGGCCATTCCAAGCGCCATGAACGAGATCTGGCGCGCACCAAGCTCGCGCCGCATCGTGTGCTGTTGCATGTTGTCTCCAGTCGTGGAACGTCGCGGCGCGCCGGATCGGACGGCCGCTGGGGAGGCACCCGGCATCGTGTGCCGGGCGCCCTTGCATCGCGCGGCGCCGGATTCAGCGGCCGTGCAGAAAGCGTTCGACGCGGAATGGCGTCGGGTCGACGAACGGGCGCACGCCGGTCATCAGGTCGGCGATCAGCCGGCCGGTCACCGGGCCGAGCGTGAAGCCGTGATGCGCATGGCCGAACGCGAACCACAGATCGCGGTGACGCGGCGCAGCGCCGATCACCGGCAGCATGTCGGGCGTGCACGGCCGGCGGCCGAGCCACGGCGAGCCGTCGACGCGCGCGCCGAGCGGGAACAGCTCGCGCGCGACCGGCTCGACGGCGGCGAGCTGCGTCGGGGTCGGCGGCGTGTCGCGATAGCCAAGCTCGACGCCGGTCGTCAGGCGGATACCGCGCGTCATCGGCGTGATCAGGAAGCCGCTGTCGGCATCGAGCACCGGCCGGTTCAGCCGCGCGCCGGGCTGCGCCGCGTAGTGCATGTGATAGCCGCGCTTGACCGCGAGCGGCAGCGTGTAGCCGAGCCGTTCGCACAGCAGGTCCGACCACGGACCGAGCGCGACGACCGCCGCGCGCGCATCGAGCGGGCCGTGTTCGGTGTCGACGCGCCAGCCGTTCGCGGCCGACAGCGTCAGCGCGTCGCCGGTCACGACGCGGCCGCCGAGCTGCTCGAAGTGCCGCGCATAGGCGGTCACCAGCCCGTTCGGATCACTGATCGAATCGGAAGCCGTGTAGCGCAGCGCGCCGATCAGCGCGCGGCTCAGGTTCGGCTCCGCGTCGCGCAGCGCGGCAGCGTCGAGCGGGTCGAAGGTCACGCCGTATTCGGCGCGCCAGCGCTCGGCGGCGCGCGTTTCGGCATCGCGGGTCGCCGCCGTGCGGAACACCTTGAGCCAGCCGCCTTCGCGCAGCAGCGCGCCGGCGCCGGCCGCGTCGATCAGCGCGCGGTGCTCGGTCACGCTATGTTCGATCAGCGGCGCATACGCGCGCGCGATCTCGGCGTGCCGCACCGGGTGCGAATTGCGCCAGTAGCGATACAGGAACGGGATCAGCTTCGGCAGCGCCGCCGGGTGATAGCGCACGTCCGGCGAGCGGTTGCACGCGTACTTCAGCAGCGTGCCGAAGCCGCGCGGAAACGCATACGGATACACGCCTTCGCGCTGGATCAGCCCGGCATTGCCGAACGACGTTTCATTGCCGGGCGCCTTGCGATCCACGAGCGCGACCGACAGGCCGCGCTGCTGCAGGTGAACGGCGATGGACACGCCGATCATGCCGCCGCCCAGGACGAGCGTATCGAACTTCATCGGAAACTCCTCGGGGCGTGCGGCGCGAACGTCACGCGAGCGCGGTGACGGCGATCTCGACGTCGAGACCGGGCTTCATCAGCAGCGCCTGCACGCATGCGCGGGTCGGCGCGTGACCGGCCGGCACCCACGCATCCCACACCGCATTGAACGCGTCGAAGTGCGCGGCATCGCTGAGCCACACGTTGGCCGTCAGCACACGCGTCTTGTCGACGCCGGCCGATGCGAGCAGCGCGTCGATGCGCGTCAGGATTTCGGTCGCCTGCACGGCGATCGGTGCGCCAGCGGTGTCGGGCACCTGGCCGGCCAGATGGACGATGCCGTTGGCGATCACGACCTGGCTCATGCGCGGGCCGGTTTGCAGACGTTTGATTTCAGCGGACATCGATGAACCCCTTTGCGAGGCCAGCCGCGACGGATGACGTCCGGCCGGGTCAATAACGGAAATGACTGGAATATCGCCTGTGAACGAGCGCGAATCGGGCCGCGCATGGGGGCCGCCGCGAGTTTCGCGCCGTCCGATGCTAGAGTGGCCGTCACGCTCGCCGTTGGCGATTTCGACGAAAATTATCATATACGAGAAAATTGATTCTCGAATACGATAAAACCCGTATTCACGCCGCGCGCGCGTCGCGCCCGTTTGCCCGCTTTCGCATGCCCAAATCCACCGCCCCCGTTCCGCCGCCCACCGACGACGCCCCGCCGCAGCTCGACCACCAGACGGTCGGTGCGCGGCTGCGCGACGCGCGCAAGTCGCGCGGCCTGACGCTCGCGCAGCTGTCCGAGCGCTCCGGTATCGCGGTCTCGACGATTTCGAAGGCCGAGCGCGGTGACATTGCGCTGACCTACGACAAGTTCGCGGCGCTCACGCATGCACTCGCACTCGACTTCGACACGATATTCGGGCGGCCCGCGCCGGCCGGCGCGATGACGCCATCGTTCACGCCGGCCGGCCAGCAGATGGTCTACGACACGCCGAACTACGCGTACGGGATGCTCGCAAACGACCTGACCGGCAAGCGGATGGTGCCGGTGCGCGGGCGCATCCATGCGCGCAAGCTGTCCGACTTCGCCGACTACATCCGGCACACCGGAGAGGAATTCGTGTTCGTGCTGAGCGGCGAGCTGGAGCTGCGCTTCGAGAACGGCACCGCGTACCGGCTCGGCGCCGGCGACAGCCTGTATTTCGATAGCGCGATCGGGCATGTCTATCTGAGCCTCGGCGACACGGACGCCGAGGTGCTCGTGTGCTGCGTCGACGGCGACGCGCGGCGGCCGTGGGACGCGATCTGACGCTGACCGACGCAGTCGCAGATACTGCTCATCGGGTTTCACGTCACGCTACGCACCTGATTCACGCATGATACGAACGATCCGGGCAGCTCCGACACAACACCCCGTCGTTCGATCGCGACGTCATCGCGCGTCGCATTCGAGCCGCTCACACGACCGGCGGATTCCGATTAGCATAGGCACAATGCGTCGCGCCTCCGATGCGGCACACGACGCATCCCCCTCCCTCCACCGGAATGCCCGCGATGACAATCACGATCCGCCTGCTCGATGCCGCCGACGCCCCCCGTTTCCAGGCTGTCCGCCTGCGTGCAGTCGACACCGCGCCGACCTCTTTCCTGCCCACGCTCGATGAGGAATCGCAGGTGCCGGTCGACGAGTTCGCGTCGCGCATCACGCCGGGCCACGCACGCGCCGTGTTTGGCGCGTTCGACGGCGACACGCTCGTCGGCATCACCGGTGTGCGCCGCGATGCTCGCGCGAAGATCGCACACAAGGCGACGATCTGGGGCGTGTTCGTCGATGCCGCCTATCGCGGGCAAGGCATCGCGCAAACGCTGCTCGATCGCGCAACCGCGCACGCGGCGCAGGTATGGGAATGCAAGCAACTGATGCTGTGCGTGAACGAGATCAACGGCACCGCCGAACGGCTGTACGCGGCGCAAGGGTTCGTCCGGTTCGGCACGGAGCCGCGTTCGTTGTTCGTCGACGGGCGCTTCTACGATGAACATCACATGGTGAAGACGCTGGCGTAACGCGGCCGCGTTCGCGTGCAACGGCCGGTCGCACGGGCCGCACGCGAACGCTCTCGTCCACCCCGTTACGTCACCGCTTGTCGGCGATCGTCGCGTTCGTCAGCGTCATCGCGCTCACGTTGAACGCATAGACCGGGCCCGGTGACGTGACGGTTGGCATGCCCGACGCGACCGGCGTCCCGAAGTCGCAGTTGCTGATCGTCACGCCGGAGATCGGCTGCACGGCGGGCGTCGGCGGCGTGTCGTTGTAGTCGAACGCGACTGGCCCCTGCGCGACGATCGCGCAGGGGCGCGCGCCGTGTGCGTGACGTCGAAGTCATGCTTGCGGAACGCGAACCGCGACAGGTGCGCGAGCGACGCCGCAATGCGCGCCGCCGCGCCGTGATCGCCCCAAATCAGGTCGACCGCCGCATTGGGCGGCGTGCCGGCCGCCAATGCGCGGGTGGCCGCGAGCGGTCCGCCGAGCACCGCGCCGCCGGCGAGCGTACCGGTCCAGCCGATGAAGTCGCGGCGCGATACCCGCTTCGGTGACGGCGATCGGACAGACGAAGCCGAACGGCGACGGTTGGCGTCCATACCATCTCCTTCAGCGGTTGGGTATCGATACGCCGATCGACGGATCCATATTCATACGTCGTCGTATTACATCGATCAGTCTAGACTCGATCAAAGCCGAGGGAATATCCGTCGTTTACTCTGTCATTTATGATCTATTCCCGCCGATGTGAGTGCACACTCGCTTCTTTATCTCCAAACAAAGATATAAGTTGTCGTATCTTTATGCGCAAAAACTCCTTGTCTGACGGATACGCGGTCGAGTCCGAATCGACCGCGCGCAGGGAATATGACAAGCTCGCGGAGGCCTCACCGGTCCATTCAAACCCGTCACAGGAGCCTCAATTGCAGACCCGCCACGGAGTCGACCTCATCCGCGCCCGCGCGCTGTTCGATCGCGAGCGCCGTGCCTTCACCGAAGCAATGCCAACCTCCCGCGCGTTGTCCGCGGAAGCGTCCGAGCACCTGCTGTTCGGTGTGCCGCTGCACTGGATGCAGGACTGGTCGACGCCGTTCTCGCTGGTCGTGAAGGAGGCGCGCGGTGCGACGTTCACCGACGTCGATGGTCACCGCTATGCGGACTTCTGCCTCGGCGACACCGGCGCGATGTTCGGCCATGCACCCGAGCCGGTCGCGCGCGCACTCGCCGAACAGGCGACGCGCGGCTACACGACGATGCTGCCGAGCGAGGACGCCGCGTGGGTATCGCGCGAGCTCGCGCGGCGCTTCCGGCTGCCGATCTGGCAGTTCGCGCTGAGCGCGAGCGACGCGAACCGCTTCGTGCTGCGCTGGGCGCGCGCGGCCACCGGCCGCAAGACGATCGTCGTGTTCAACGGCTGTTATCACGGCACGGTCGACGACGTGTTCGTCGATCTCGTCGACGGCCGCCCGGTGCAGCGCGACAGCCTGCTCGGGCAGTCCTATGACCTGCTCGCGAACACCCGCGTGGTCGAATTCAACGATCTGGACGCGCTCGAAGCGGCGCTGAAGGACGGCGACGTCGCGTGCGTGCTGGCCGAGCCCGCGATGACGAACATCGGGATGGTGCTCCCTGAGCCGGGCTTCTGGGAGGCGGCGCGCGAACTGACGCGCCGCTACGGCACGCTGCTCGTGATCGACGAAACCCACACGATCAGCAGCGGCCCGGGCGGCTACGCAGCCGCGCACGGTCTCGAACCGGACGCGCTAGTTGTCGGCAAGCCGATCGCCGGCGGCGTGCCGTGCGCGGTGTACGGCTTCAGCGCCGACTTCGCGGCGCGCGCGAAGCAGGCGAAGCTGAATGCGCCGCCCGGCCATTCCGGGATCGGCACGACGCTCACCGCGAACATGCTGGCGATGCATGCGATGCGTGCGACGCTCGCCGAAGTCGCGACCGATGCCGCGTATACGCACATGTTCGAGTTGGCCGCGCGGCTCGCGACCGGGCTCGAACGGGCAATCGCGAAACACGGATTGCCGTGGTGCGTGACGCGCATCGGCGCGCGCACCGAGTTCCAGTTCACGCCGACGCCGCCACGCAACGGCACGATCGCGGGCGAACAGCTCGACAGCGAGCTCGAGCACATCGTGCACCTGTACCTGCTGAACCGCGGCGTGCTGATCACGCCGTTCCACAACATGATGCTCGTGTGCCCGCAGACGACGGCCGACGACGTCGACACGCTCGTCGCGCAATTCGACGCATGCCTGGGCGAACTGGTGTGACGTGATCCACCGTGCGTCCGGCTCGCCTGCCTCGGCAGGCCGGACGCCCGCTCGGCGCTACTTCGGCAGATCGGTCGGATCGGCCTGCGCGCCGGGCACGCCCGCGGAGCGCGCACTCACTTCCAGCTCCACACGCAGCGCCGCGCGCGTATCGACGCGGCTACTTCGGCAGATCCGTCGGATCGACCTGCGTACCGGGCACGCCCGCGGAGCGCGCGCTCACTTCAAGCTCGTCGCGCAGCGCCGCACGCGCATCGCCTCCACCGGCACCCTGCCCCGACGCAGCACCGCCATCGAGTGCCGGCAGGATGTAATCGTTCACCATCCGCCGGAACAGCTTCACGTTCTCGGCATCGCGCAGGCCGCCGTCCACCGGCAGCACGCCCGTCATCACGATCACCGTATTGCGCTTCGGCAGCACCGTGATGAATTGCCCCTTGAAGCCCATCGCGTCGAATTCGGGCTCGCTCTCGACGATGTTGTTGATCCACCAGTAGTAGCCAAAATGCGGCGACACACGCGGCGCCGTCATCTGTGCGATCCACGCTTGCGGGACCACCTGCCGCCCCTGCCAGCGCCCGCCGTCGAGCACGAGCATGCCGATCTTCGCCATGTCGACGGCGCGCAGCCGCAGCCCCCAGCCGGCCGACACGAGCCCGGTGCGGTCCGCGCGCTCCCATGCGGCGCGCTTCATGTCGAGCGGAGCGAACAGATGCGTCCGCGCATAGCGCTCGACGGGTTCGCCGGCCGCCGCGCTCAACATCGCCGACGCGAGGATCGGGTTCACGTCGGTGTAGTCGAACGCGGTGCCGGGCGCGACCTTCGGCACCGCCGACGCCGCGAGCTTCAGCCGGTCCGGCGCGGTGTAGTAGATCGGATCGTCCTTCGGGCTGAAGTCGTAATGCAGGCCGCTCGACATCGACAGCACGTGCTTCAGCGCGATGCCGCGCTTGTCCGCGAGCGCGCCGCCCAGGTCGGGACGCCACGCGGCGAGCCGCGCGGCCACCGGGTCGTCGAGATGCACGGCGCCGCGCTCGACCAGGATGCCCGCGACGAGCGACGTCACGGCCTTCGTCACCGAGTACAGCTCGTAGGTCGAATCACGCGACGCGTTCGCACCGTAGCGCTCGAACACCAGCTTGCCGTCCTTCACGACGAGCAGGCTGTACACGTCGAGCTTCTGCGCGCGGATCCAGCGCGACAGGTCGACGAGCTTGCGCGAATCGACGCCGACATCTTCCGGCGCGGCGGCCTCGATGCCGGTCTCATGCAGCGGCGGCAGTGCATCGGCCGCCTGCGCCGCGGACAGCGCCGGCACGGGCGCCGACGCCAGCGCACCGCCGCCGATCAGCAACGCCGCAACCCGCGCGAGCAGCCGGCGCATGAAAGGCGCGGCTGGCCGCCGCGCATCGGGATGCCACGCAGACGAGTGGCCAATAATGTTCGCTATCCTCATCAAATCTCCGGCGCATCGTTGAACGCGGCGGCGGTACCGGGCACGCCCTTCGTCTGCCGGCTACGCGCGAGTTCTTCGCGCAGCGCCTGCGTGGTTGCCGCGCGCTCGACCGGCGGCTGCGCGGGCGAGAGCGCCGGCAGGATGTAGTCGCCGACCATCCGTCGATACAGGTTCAGGTAGGTCGCGTCGCGCAGGCCGCCGTCGGTCGGCAGCAGGCTCGTCATCACGACGACCGCGCGCTGCGCGGGCAGCACCGTGATGAACTGCCCCTTGAAGCCCATCGCGCCGAATTCCGGCGTGCCGTGCTCGACGACGTGACTGATCCAGCAGTAGTAGCCGTAATCGGCCGCGGCCGGCGACGGCGTCGTCATCTGCCGGACCCAGCCGGCCGGCACGATCTGCTGGCCGTTCCACTGGCCGTGGTCGAGCAGCAGCATGCCGATTTTCGCCATGTCGACCGCGCGCAATCGCAAGCCCCAGCCGCCGGCCACCGCGCCGGTGCCGTCGGCGCCGCTCCAGCGGTAATGCGCGAAGCCGAGCGGTTCGAACAGCCGCTTGCGCGCGAAGTCGTCCTCGCGTTCCCGCGCGGCGATCGACACGGCGGTGCCGACCAGCACCGGGTTCACGTCGATGTAGTCGAACTGCGTGCCGGGCGGCTGCGCGGCGCGGCTCGTCACCGCGACGTGCAGCCGGTCGGGCGCGTCGTAATACAGCGGATCGGTGCCTTCGCGCGTGGTGTAGCGCAGCCCGCTCGACATCGACATCAGGTGCCGCAGCTCGATGTCCTGCTTGTCCGCGAGTTCGCTCGCGAGATCGGGCCGCGCGGCCGCGAGCAGCGGCGCGACCTTCGTCGACGGGCCGAGCTTGCCCTCGCCGTCGAGGATGCCGGCGAGCAGCGCGGTGATCGTCTTCGTTACCGAATACAGCTCGTAGTTGTTGTCGCGCGAAAGGCCCTCGCCGTAGCGCTCGAACACGATCCGACCGTCCTTCACGACGACGAGGCTGCGCACGTCCATCCGGTCGCGGCGCAGCCATTCGGACAGCCGTACGAGCGGCGCCGAATCGACGCCGACCGCTTCGGGCACGACGCTCGGCAGGTCCTGCGGTGCGCCACCGGCGGCCAGCGCCGGGCCGCCGTTTGAACCGGCGACGATGGCCGCCGCCGCGATGCCGCGCATTGCGTGGGAAACGCTCATTCTTGCTCCTGTTGAAACTGCGCCCGCTGCTGCAAGCGGGCGCTCACATCAAGTCACGTGAAGTCAGTCGAGACACGGCGTGCCGGCCGGCACGAACTGCCCGCGCCCCGGCTCCGCCGCGAGCAGCCGGCCGTCCTCGACGAGCAGCTCGCCGCGCGACAGGCAATGACGCGGCCAGCCCGTCACCTCGATGCCTTCATAAGGCGTGTAGTCGACCGCATGATGCAGCGCCGAATTCGCGATCCGCACGCGCTTGTCCGGGTCCCATACGACGATATCCGCATCGGCGCCGACCGCGATCGTCCCCTTGCGCGGATACAGCCCGTACAGCTTCGCGGGCCGCAGCGAAGTCAGCTCGACGAACTGGTGCAGCGACAGATGCCCCTTGCGTACGCCGTCGAACAGCAGCGGCAGCCGCGTCTCGAGGCCCGGGATTCCGTTCGGGATATGGTCGAACGATACGCGCTGACCGCCCGGATGCTTGCCGCACGGGTCGTCGTAGTTGAACGGCGCATGGTCCGACGAGAATACCGAGAATACGCCCTGCTTCAGCGCCTTCCACACGGCCTGCTGGTTGGCCGGATCGCGCGGCGGCGGGCTGCATACGCACTTCGCGCCGTCGTAGCCGTCGTAGCCGTCGTGACCGTCGTGGCCGAGATCGGCGGCCGTCAGGTACAGGTACTGCGGGCACGTTTCGGCCAGGATCGGCAGCCCGCGCGACTGCCCCCAGCGGATCTGCTCGATCGCTTCGGCGCCCGACACGTGCACGATCAGGATCGGCACGTCGACGAGTTCCGCGAATGCGATCGCGCGATGCGTCGCCTCACGTTCGACCACGGCTGGCCGCGCATGCGCATGGAAGTGCGGCGCGACGTGGCCGTCGCCGAGCAGCCGCTCGGTCAGCCAGCCGATGCAGTCCGAATTCTCCGCATGCACCATCACGAGCGCGCCGTGCGCGCGCGCGACCGACAGCACGTCGAGCATCTGCCGGTCGTTCAGCTTCAGGTCGTCGTAGGTCATGTACACCTTGAACGACGTGTAGCCGTTCGCGATCAGCCTCGGCAACTCCTCGGCCAACACATGCGGCGTCGGATCGGCGACGATCAGGTGAAAACCGTAGTCGACCAGCGCGCGCCCTTCCGCGCGCCGGTGATAGTCGTCCACGGCGGCCTGCAGCGACTGCCCCTTCGCCTGCGCGGCGAACGGGATCACGGTGGTCGTGCCGCCGCACAGTGCCGAGCGCGTGCCGGACAGGAAGTCGTCGGCCATCCGCAGCCCGTCGGGCATCGGCTGGTCGAGATGGCAGTGCGCATCGACGCCGCCCGGCATCACCAGCATCCCGCTCGCATCGAGCTCGCGCGGCGCATGCGGCAGCCCGTGGCCGAGCATGGCCACGCGCCCCGCGCGGATGCCGATGTCGCACGAGAACCGGTCCGCCGCCGTCACGACGTCCGCGTGACGGATCACGAAATCGAGATCGTTCGACATGGCGCGCGCCTCAGATCACGTCGCTGAAGAGACGCCCCCAGCCCTTCACCTGGCGCGTGTCGTAGTCGGCGAGCTGCAGCGACTTCCACACGACGGTCGAGATGGTGTCGTAGACCGGAATGCCCGTCTCTTCCTCGAGCGCCGGCACCAGATGCGCGGCGTTCAGGTTCGTGCAGAAGATCGAGATCGCGCGCGGGCCGGCCTTCGCGACTTCGCGCACCATCCCGCCGATCTGGTCGCCCGTCACTTCGGAGAACGAGAAATTGACCTTCAGGTTCAGATGGCGCTCGGCGATGCAGTTCAGGCCCGAGCGGCGGTAGTTGTCGACGATCTTCGTCTGCACGTCGTCGAGATACGGCGTGACGAGGCCGAACTCATGCGCGTTGGTCTTCTTCAGGATCTCGTTGAGTGCGAGCACCGAGGTCGTGGCCGGAATGCCCGTCGCTTCGGTGATCCGCTGGCACAGCCGCTCGTCGGCTTCGAAGCCCAGCCAGCCGGACGATGTGCCGTTCCACGCGATCACGTCGACCTTCGCGTCGGCGAGCAGCATCGCGGCCTGGATGATCTTGTCGTCGTCGAACTGGCCGAGCGCCTGGCCCGACAGCGAGATCTCGGTGACGGGAAAGCGCGCGAAGTGCGCGGACACGCCCGGCAGGCCGGCGACCATCGCGCTCGTCAGCGGT
Organism: Burkholderia sp. A9; assembly: GCF_000801975.1. Taxonomy (NCBI): domain Bacteria; kingdom Pseudomonadati; phylum Pseudomonadota; class Betaproteobacteria; order Burkholderiales; family Burkholderiaceae; genus Burkholderia; species Burkholderia sp. A9. The sequence continues at coordinate 245,800 of NZ_JSZN01000004.1, forward strand.
TCGAGCGAGGTGTTGGACGAAGGGGTGAGCATGCCGAGCAGGGTACGTTTCTTCATGATGGATGTCTCTCTACCAGTGAAAGCAGTGGATGCAATGAAAAGGGTCGGTCAGACCGGGAGCTTGTTTTCGTAGTCGATCGAGCTGGAGCACACGAGCAGGCCGACGCCGGCCGCCGCGAACACCATCAGTGCGAGGAAGTAGGAACCGGTGAACTGCACGATCGCGCCGACGACGATCGGCACGGTCACGCCGCCGATGTTGCCGCCGAGGTTCATGAGGCCACCGAGGAAGCCGATCTTGTTGCGCGTGCCGAGCGACGACGGGATGCACCAGTACAGTCCGCACCAGCGCAGGAAGAACAGCGTCGTCGACAGCAGCACGACGCACACGACCGGGCTCTTCACGTAGGCGACGGAGAAGATCGACACGGTCGCGATCACCGCGGCGATGCCGAACAGCGTGCGCATCACGACGTTCGGGCGCCCACCCGCGGCCTTCCACTTGTCGGCGATCCAGCCGCCGAGCAGTTCGCCGACGAAGCCGCAGAAAAAAATGATGAAGGTCGAGCCGCCCATCTGCTTGATGTCGAAGCCGTGCACCTTGTGCAGGTAGTTCGGCATCCACGTGAGCAGCCCGTAGAACACGCTGTTGAAGCACATCCAGCCGAAGAACATGCACCACACCGAGCGGTACTTGAAGAAGTCGCGCGAGCGGCCCGATGCCCCGGCCGGCTCGGCCGCGAGGTCGCTCGCGTGCGACGCCTCGATGTAGTCGGCTTCGAGATCGTTGACGCCCGGATGCTCGCGCGGCGTGTTGCGGATGTAGTACCACGCGAGAAAACCGGCCAGCACCGTGCCCACGCCGGCCACCGCGAACGCGAGCCGCCACGACCCGAGCAGCGCGATCAGCCCGGCAATCAGCACCGCGCCCAGCGCCGCACCGAGCGGCGCGCCACCGTCGAGCAGCGTGGCGCCGCGGCCGCGCTCGGTCTGCGTCATCCAGATCGCGTTGAGCTTGCCGCCGGCCGGGTAGATCGGCGCTTCGGACGCGCCGAGCCCGAGGCGCGTAAGCAGCAGCGACGGCGCGTTCGTGCACAGCGCGGCGATCGCCTGGAAGAAGCCCCAGAACACGGTCGCCGTCGCGATCACGATGCGCGGCTTGAACCGGTCGGCCAGCATCCCGCCCGGGATCTGCATCACCGCATAGGTCCAGAAAAACGAACTGAGGATCAGACCCTCCATCGCCGGCCCGATATTGAACTCCTGCGAGATGTAAGGCATGGCGACGGACAGCGACGCGCGATCGACGTAGTTGATCGCGATGAGGCTCAGCATGACGACGAATATCTTCCAGCGGACGGCGGACTTGCCGACCGTCAGGGCGGCGACACCGGAGGTTGAAGACATGGACGGACTCCAGGAGTGAACGAGGATGGTCAGGACGTCGCGCAACGTTGAGCCGAGTATAGGATTAGAAATTTATAATTACCGTTAGCGTAAACGCTTGGTTTGATTGAGATTCTTATATCACAACGTTGGCGCAGGGTAAGCCCCGATATCGTGATAAGCTCGCACCATCATGAGCCAGACACCCCGCAATCCCCTGCTTCTGCGCACCCGCGGCATGGCCGCGGAGATCGCCGCGCGCCTGCGCGTGATGATCGACGAGGGCGAATTGCCGCCCGGCGCGCGGATCGACGAGAAGGAACTGAGCCTCGCGTTCGACGTGTCGAAGACGCCGCTGCGCGAAGCGCTGAAGGTGCTCGTCGCGGAAGGCGTCGTCACGCATCGCCAGTACATCGGCTATCGCGTCGCGTCGATCGACGTCGACGATCTCGTGTCGACGTTCGAGTTGCTGCACGGGCTCGAGGCGATGGCGGGAGAGTTGCTGCGCAAGCGGATCGGCGCGTCGACGCTTGCCGCGCTGCAGGCGAAGCATCGGAAGATGATCGAGTGCCACGAGGCCGGCAAGCGGGTCGAGTATTTCCGGCTGAACCAGCAAATTCATCAGATGATCATCGACGCGGCGGGCAACCCGGTGCTGTCAGGCGTCTATGCGTCGCTGATGTCGAAGGTGCACCGCGCGCGCGGCGCCGCGAACGCGGACACGCTGCGCTGGGCCGAGTCGCTGCACGAGCACGACGAGATCATGGCCGCGCTCGCCGATCCCGACCATACGCGGCTACCGCAGGTGCTGCGCAGCCATTCGGAGAACACCGCGCGCGAAGTGCTGGCGATCCTCGATCGCACCAGCACGGCCGCCGCGCCGGGCAAGCGGGCGGCCGAAGCGTAACCGCTTCGTGATGGACAGGCCGCCATATTCTGGCGGCCTGACGCCCGCTACGCGGCCTTCAACGCGCGCCGCGCCACTTCCGCGAAATAGCGCGCGCCGACCGGCAGGATCTCGTCGTTGAAATCGTAGGTCGCGTTGTGCAGCGGCACGCCGCCGCGCCCGGCCGCTTCGCCGTTGCCGATGAACACGAAGTTGCCCGGCACTGCCTGCAGGAATGCGCCGAAGTCTTCCGAGATCATCATCGGCTGCACGTCGGCGTTCACCGCGTCGGTCCCCACGATGTGGGCGGCCGCGTGCACGGCTGTCTCGACCCATTCCGGGGAATTCACCGTCGGCGCGAACTCGTGCGTGTACTCGAACGTGCAGGTCGCGCCGTGGGTGCGGCAGATTCCTTCGCTGATCTCGCGCATCCGCGCTTCCAGCAGCGCCTGCACGTCGCGCGAATAGCTGCGCGTGTCGCCCTTGATCGTCACCGTCGACGGCAGCACGTTGCGCAGCCCGTCGGTGATGAACTCCGTGCACGAGATCACGGCCTGCTGGCCCGGATCGAGATTGCGCGACACGATCGTCTGCAGCGCGAGCACGATCTGCGAACCGATCACGATCGGATCGATGCCCATGTGCGGGCGCGCCGCATGCGTGCCGCGTCCGTCGATCCGGATCACGAAGTTGTCCTCGCTCGCCATGATGCCGCCCGCGCGCGTCGAGAACGTGCCGGCGCGCATGCCCGGCATGTTGTGCGCGCCGAAGATCGCATCGACCGGAAAGCGCTCGAACAGGCCGTCGGCCATCATCGCCTTCGCGCCGCGGCCGTGCTCCTCGGCCGGCTGGAAAATGAAGCGCACCGTGCCGTCGAAGTCCTTGCGCTCGGCCAGCAGCTGCGCGGCGCCGAGCACCATCGACATGTGGCCATCGTGCCCGCACGCGTGCATCTTGCCCGGCGTGCGCGACGCATGTTCGCGGCCCGGCGCGTGCTCGACGATGTTCAGTGCGTCCATGTCCGCGCGGATGCCGATCGCACGCGTGCCGGTGCCGACCGTCAGGTTCGCGACGAGCCCGGTGCCGCCAATCCCGCGATGCACGTCGAGCCCGAGCGTCGTCAGGATCCGCGCGACGTAGTCCGACGTGTTCACCTCCTCGAAACCCGTCTCCGGATGCTGGTGCAGATGCCGGCGCCAGCTTTTCAGTTGCCCCTGCAGCGTGCTTTCTTCCGTTGCGTCGATCGCGTCCATCGTGCTTGCCTCGTCGGTCGTCATGTCGTTCGGTTCGCTCAGGCCACTGCGGCCGCGCGGTTCAGCTTCAGCCAGTCGCGCTGGCGCGCGAGCACCGCGTCGGCCGTGTAGCCGACGCACTGCCGGTAGACGGACGGCGCGGTCGCGCCTTCCGTGCTGATCGCCAGCACGCGCGCATTCGCATCGAGCCCCGCCTGCCGCGCCAGCGCCGGGTCGCGCATCAGCACGGTCAGCCCCGCGATACCCGCCGCGCCCGACTCGCCGGACACGAACGGCACGTCGCGTTCGCTGCCGGCGGCGAGCGCGCGCATCGCCTGCACCGCGTCGTCGTCGTCGATCAGCATGAAGTGGTCGATGCTCGGCTCGAGGAAATCCCATGCGAGCGGCGACGCCTCGCCGCACGCGAGCCCGGCCATCACCGAATCGACGCTGCCGGTCGCCTTCGTCGCGCGCCCCGCGAGCGCGCTCTGGTACAGGCAATCGGCCTGGCGCGGCTCGACGACGATGAAATGCGGGCGCTGTGCGCCATCATGCTCCCACAGGTAGCTCACGATACCCGCCGCAAGACCGCCGACGCCGCCCTGCAGGAACACGTGCGTGAACGGCCGGCCGTCGGCGCCCGCCGGCTGCTGCGCGAGCGCTTCGGCCGCGATCACGCCGTAGCCCTGCATCACGTCGCGCGGAATCGCCTCGTAGCCGTCGTACGACGTATCCGACACCACGTGCCAGCCGTTCGCGTCCGCGAACTGCGCGGCGTGCACGACCGATTCGTCGTAGTTGCCGGCGATCCGCACGATCCGCGCGCCGTGCGCGGCGATCGCCTGCTCGCGCTCGGCATCGACGTGCGCGTGCAGCACGATCACGCAGCGGCAGCCGATCGCGCGCGCGGCGGCGGCCAGCGCGCGCCCATGGTTGCCGTCGGTCGCGCTGATCACAGTCAGGTCGGCGAGCGACGCCGCGTAACGGCCGGTCATGAGCCCCTGCGGATCGAGCGCCTCGTTGCGCCGCAGCCGCTTCACGAGCCGCATCAGCGCGATCGGCGCGCCGAGCGCCTTGAAGCTGCCGAGCGGCGAACGGCAGGCTTCGTCCTTCACGCTGACGCTCGCGACGCCGAGCCGCGCGGCCAGGTCGGGCAGCGCGCGCAGCGGCGTGCGCGCGGCGCCCACCAGCGGCCAGTGCGACAGCCACGCGCCGCTCTCGTCGGCCGCCGCGATGTTCATGACGCGTTGCAGCGTGTCGGGATAGTCGGTGCGCGACGCGCGGGGATTGGCGATCAGCATGACGGGAAATCTCCGGAAAGGGGCCGCGCGGGCGGCCCGTCGGTGGTTGCGGTGCGGGCGCATACGGGTTGCGCTCGCTGTCGGTCCGAAAATAATATTGCGCATGCCGGTCAACGAAATCGCCAAATCGGCACTCCGGACGCAAAAATTTCTCATTCTTTCGAGGTTGCCGCACCACCATGCCCACCCCACTCGATGCGTTCGATCGCAAGCTGCTGATGGAAGTCCAGCGCGACGCGCACACGCCGCAGAACGAACTCGGCGCCCGCGTGAACCTGTCGACCGCCGCCGTCAACCGCCGCCTGCGGCGGCTCGCGGAAGATGGCGTGATCGAGCGCTATACCGCGATCGTCGCGCCGGACAAGGTCGATCATCCGCTGACGATCGTCGTCAACGTCGAGGTCGAGAGCGAGCAGATCGACCAGCTCGACGCGATGAAGCGGACCTTCGAGCGCTGCCCGCAGATCCAGCAGTGCTACTACGTGACCGGGGAATGGGATTTCGTGCTGATCCTGGCCGTGCGGAACATGGATCAGTACAACGCGCTCACGCGCGAGCTGTTCTTCGCGAACAACAACGTGAAGCGGTTCAAGACGCTCGTGAGCATGAGCCGCGTGAAGGTCGGGCTCGAGGTCCCGGTGGGTTCGGACGAGTAGCGCTTGAATTCAAGATATTAAAATTGGTTAGCCGTGACCATCGCGAATAAAGTTATCCACGCGCTCCATCAATTCTGAGCATGGATTGTTTCGAAATATCCGGGTCGCCATATTTACGGGATCACCAAAGAAGAATCGTTCGTAGAGAACTTGGCGTCCACCAAATGCAGAGATTGATGCATCCCACGCCAGCCGGTACAAATCAATCTTCTCCTCTGCCTCTAGTCTCATGCCTTGAAAATATTTATCGATCTCGCCGCGCATCGGCCCATCCAGATCCTGACTCATCGGTAACGTCACCAAGCCGCTGGCACCAATCTGCTGAACGATCTCCACGATCTGCGGATACATGCGGGGAAACAGGTATCGAGCAGCCTCCAGGGGCCCCCAGTCAGGAACCAGCATGCCAAAATCGTTCGGCCTCGCCCCGGCCTCTGCGGCTAATTTGAATGCCTTCATCGTTTGCCATCCCGCCCAGACCTCGGCCATCTTACCGTGAATATGCTGAAACGACTCAAGCCCAGACCCACGAATCATCAGGGAAATGAGACCAAGAAAAAACTCGATCTTGACAATGTTCTTACACACTACTTGATAGGTTATATGGGCGGTCGCACCGGTCGCGTCGTAGAAGCGATTACAAATGTCTATATCGCGATAGCAAAATACCCGCTCCCACGGAACCAACACATTATCGAAAATCGCTACAGCATCCATTTCCTCATATCGCGCGCCAAGCGGATGATTTTTGCGACCCGTCCCGTAGTCAACGGATTCCCGACAGATAAATTTCAACCCTTCAGTACAGGTCGGCAGAACGAATGCGAATGCGTATGGTTTAGACGCGTCTGAAACATCCAGTAACCTCGCTGGGAAAACCGCTATCTCATCGGCAAAAGGAAGTGTCGCAATCAACCTTGCGCCAGTTACATAGATGCCCGCATCCGTTTCCTTTGTGACATGTGCCGATACAGTAGGGTCATCTTGAAACGCTGGCCCGACTCGGCGATTGGCCCGTGGATTCAATATCGTATGCGTAAGAGCGAGATCGTTGTCTCGCACAAATCGAAAATATTTCCTGGCATTGTGCGAAAACGATCTTCCACCAATGTCGAAAAAATCCGCGGACCCCGCGAATGACGCAACTGCCCTGTTCAGGTAAGCTGGATCGCGACCGAGCATACCCTGGCTGAACTCAGCACCTACAAGAAGCGCCTTACCGACGGACAGCAAATCACTTCGGCTTTTTGTGATCGAAAATGACTTGCTCACTTGTCTTCCGTCAATACTCTCCAACATGAGATCACTGCGATCCCATTGATAGTCATAAAGCGCGGCGAGCGTCTCTATCCCGTTTTTGAGTTGCGCGGATTCTCGAACATTTTCGATACGCCTTCCCTGATACCAAAGCTCAGGAGGATGATTTTCGAGACGTCGCAAGAAATCTTTACCCATCCTCGCACCTCGATACTCATCTTTAAACGCAAGCGACCTGGACATAGCGCCCTTATTTCCTCGACACGAAACCATCATCGTTATATTTTGCGTGCTTGATCGATATCTTCGATGCATAGCATTACGACCTGCCACCGGCTCTCAACAATCACCCACAGTTCGAAGAAATCAAATTGACTGGCCACCTCTCCGCCCCTCGTGATTTGCGCCGAACCGTATACTGTGGCCCAATTCTTGCGCTCCCGCATCTGGTCGATTACCTCCGTATATTTGACATCATTCGTGCGCTTGTTCGGGAATTTCCTTCGACTCACCTCTATAAATGCAATTTCTTCAGATTTTGATATATGCACGCCATTTCTATTCACAAAAAATGATGGCGCCTCAAGATATGCAAGCCAATCCACCTCACCATTCAAGTAAGCATTGATCCAGACATCTCGAATCTGCGCTATCGAGTATTTATGTCTCATTCCGCAAAAATATATGCCCTTCTCTTGGCACCAGCCATTCAGCCGGCATCCGCCCTATACCAAACACATCTTCACTTTCTAACTAGGCAAATACCAATTTCCGATATTTCTCTGCTCGACATGAAATCTTCAGGTCATAGACAGAGGTAAAAAAACCTTTATTCTTCACATTACTCGCATCGTGCCGAGTACCGCCCCATCTAAATTGCTGCTGCCCGCAACACTCTTTCAAAGCGCCGGAAAATCGAACCCGACCTTTCTTTCGCGTCTTCGCTCACGCAACTCCACAAGGAGCATTTCCATGTCCAGTTCTTGTATCGAATGGACTACCCTTTCCTTCAGCTCGCCCGCCTCGGCCACAGTGGCCGAATGATTCACCTTGTCACGAAAAAATCGATTCTTGGTTAATTTTTCCAAGAGCAGCGTCAGCACATCCGACTTGCGGGCAAAGTCGAGCCCGATCGTCACGTGCATTGAAATATCGCTCATAGCTTCAACGTCATGCCAATATCCAAATGGCAAGTACAGGCCCTTTCCCGTGGACAGCAAATACTCCTTAAGCGGCGCTCCCTTGGGGGAAGGCAAGTGGAAACTCTTATCTCCTCGATTCGGCGAGTGGTATGTGGGAGCATATATTGTCCATCGCTTGATACCATGAATTTGTATAGCAAAGACGTCGTGATCGTCGAAGTGGCAGCCAAATCCACTCGGCCCCTTGGGTGAAACATACAAGTTGGCCCAAGCCTGGCAGCAAAGCGAAGAACTAATTTCTTCTGTTAGCGCGCCAACCCCCGGAAAGAATACTTCACAATTGTCTATGATGATTGCGCAGCCATCGCCCAATGCCTTGCGCAGCACTCCATGAACCACCTTTGGTCGCCTCTCTCCCCTCTCCGAGAACGAATAGCGGAGGAATCCGTTATAGTTTCGACTATAGACGTTACCTGCGGCGGCAACCCGGATCCTGGGATAATCGAGCAATCCACTCGATAAAAGTGAATTGACTTCATCCCAGGTAGCTATCCGGTCAACCTTAATTGAGTCGAACACATATGGCCGCAAATGGAGACCCTTCGATAGAAAATCCCGAGAATTCAGCATGCCCGCCCCCCTTGCCTAATATGGATTGCACCGTCAGACTCCTCCATGACATGCGAATTAATTCTTGAGTCTGGTCCGAAAATAAGTCCCGGGGGTTGATGCGCTATCACGAATATGCCCACACTACGCGCGAGGAGCGTTATAGTTCCCGCAAGTTCCTGGGCACCTTTTTCATCCAAGCCCGAAAATGGTTCATCCAATATCAAGATGTCGCATTCCTGCAGCAACCCCCTGGCAATAACCAATCGCTGGCGCTCACCCCCAGAAAGTCGGCCGCCTTTTTCACCAACGATATATTCAAGATCGTTCGCAAATTTATGGAGCCCAACCTTTTCAAGCGTATCGGCAATTTCTTCTCGCGTGATATCACGTCTGCCGTAGCGAAGATTTTCAGCGATAGACTCATTGAAAATAATATTATCCTGAGAAATGTAGCCAATCTTTTTCAATAACAAATTTGAACTCAGACCAAATACATCAACGCCATTTATGAACAATTGATCTCTCAGCGATCGAATTTCCCCGCGCATCGCACGCGCGACAGTACTCTTCCCAATGCCGCTAGGGCCCCGCAGTGTGTTAAGCGATCCCAACGCGATCGAAATTTCCCCATGAATTGGCTGCATGTTGTTCTCATTCAGATCCGCCGCCCTGAAACCTCGAAATGAGAATTCGTAGCATTCCGCGTCGAATACCAAAGAATGCAGATCAGAATCTGAACCAACCCTTATCTCCAACCCTTCCGAAATTCTCGAAATATCTATCCTCGCACTAAGGATATTTCTATAGTTAAAGCCAAGCGTATTGATCTGAACAATCAGTTGCGCCAGCCCGGTTGCGAGCATAATAACAGTGCCAATTGCGCCCTCCCCTTGGCTGGAGTACCACATAAGACTCAAAGAACACACTACCAGACATATAACAGAGGAAGCAGCACTATCTAAAAATAATGTCTTTGAGTTTTTGTTCTTTCTATTTTCCAACCCAGCCAGCAGTGCATTGTGACGGCTCATTCGCTCAATCAGCACACTCGGGGAAATGGAACCCGAATTGATAAAGCTGTCATGCATGAATGCCGCGCATTCAGCATCCGATTTTGCGATACCTCTCAACAATGGTACTCGCCTCTTCGTCACATAGATGACAAAAGCAGAGTAGGTGACCGCAAATGAGACCAAAATTAAACCTGCATCCCATCCCACAAGAAAAACGGAAAATAACGTGACAGACGCGATCTCGAGCGTGATCGACAGCAATGATCTTAATGTATTGTTTAACAGGGTGCGCACCGAAGCAATCGCCTCCTGTATTTTCTTTTGATATTCTCCGGAATTCTTCAGTCTGGCGCTACGATAACCCATCGTTACAACGTACTCGTACCACTTGTTGCGAACGTCACTCTCAATCCGGTTAGCGAGCTTGTTCGAAATCAGCGTTCCGCTGGCGCCAACAATTGGAAGTAGAAATCTCTGCAACGAAAACAAGGCAATAAAGTAGAGTAATGCATCTTGCCTTCCATGCAGCAAGCTATCAGTTAACCACTTCAACATTGCGCCAAACGACGTATTCAGAGCTGCACTCAAGCACGCAAGAGCCAGTACAGCCCCGAAATGCCACTTGTAAAGAAACCATAACTTCGTAGAATATTGAGACACGAGCCACCCTTTATCCCCGACCCTTTGTATGGCCGCCCCGAACTTGACCTCGAATTAACACACCGTCGGGGCAACCGATTTTTGCACCACCCAACGTTAGGCATAAAGATCACGTGAGGAGTTGCAGGTGCAATACATACCGCATCCGCGCCTGCCGCAGCCCATCGCAATCTCGGATTTTTTAACGATCTCCGAGACCAATTCACACCCTGTCATACTCGAAGTCAATTGCAGGTCGATCGACGTCCCGTACCTGTCAGGCGCGCCATGAGCGATAGCCCTTTGCAGCATATTCATTTTTCTCAACGAATATTTTTCACCATATTCTACGTACCACTTTCTCAGCGTTTCGTCTCCAATTGTCAAACTGATAAACTGGAGCTGCCTTTCCAGTCGAGCCCGGTTAAAGTCCTTTAGAGTTACTCCATTCTGAGCCAGAGTTTTGACTTTCTGGCTCAGATGCGCCGCACAGAAAGGCACATGGTGAAGCATTCTGCCAAAGAATCGATTGCAAAATCCCTCATAATCTTTGGTGAAGAGAATAAATTGGTGCCACATTTTATCAATCATCAAAATAGACTCATCCACCTCAAACTCGATACATTGCTTTTGCGCACATTCTGAAACGCAAAGAAACTTCTTTGTTTCAGAAAAAATATCGATTGCTTCCGCCTCCTCAACGCCCCACTCATCTCGAAATTTTCCAATTACACCTTCATGCTCGTATCGCGCCAGCGCTTCCGGATACACAAAACCCTCGACACCGCACTTGTAATCCATAATTGCACTCACAAATCCTCCGGCCCACTGAATTATCAGAATGAAATGCGCGATACAAGTCACGCAACGCGTTTCCGGAAGATTGCCGATTTACAAAACACAAATCCATAAGACAAGTTCGAAATGCTTGTTTATTTTTAGACACAAATTTAAACAATCCTATGGATTGTTTTAACTTATAAAAAAGACACTCATGATTCTGCGAAACGACTGACGCAACGTTGCCGGGTTATGGTTTTGTCCCAAGAAGGCCCATGCAACGGCCCATTTTCCGGCAGGATCTTGTGTACTGAAGAAATATTCGGAGGCGCGATTAACTGACGCAACCGCCCCTCATCGGGTGATTTGCGCAACCCCCCTCGATATCAAAGCTCTGTCAAGCACCGGTCGCCGTGGTACGGCCCCCTAATCTCATCCCTACAGGCGTCGAAGGCAGCGACATGCTTGGAACTGCTGCAAATGAGCGGGGCGAGTATTTCTTCTCCGCGTGACCGACCCGACAAGTACATCGCCGAGCAATTTTGGCGGCACCGCATGAAATGGGGTCAATCCGTCTCCGAATAGATCGACACGCGATCTCCTTCTGGCGCGATCATCAGCGTTCGTCGATAAAAGAAGTGTCCGTGTCGAATTCACGGGCACCTCATTACTGTAGATGGCGACTCGGTGCCGGCACTAGAGCACAATCATCGACGTCGTGAATTGAATCCGCCACGTTCGCCGCGGTCCCAACGTCGCGTGAGTCCGGCGGATCTCAGAAACTCCCTGGTATGTCGAGCGCAACATGCATGGGGCTTGAGACGGAACTTCCCCATACTGCGTCGTATTTGACTGGATTAGCAGTTGCGCAGATTCGGCCGCATCCGGTCATCAGAGCGGTAAGTGAGCGTTCGCGGCTGTGGCTTGCAATATCGGTCATACCGACGGCGTCGGTCTATAGCAATTCGTGCGACTTCATGCCTGAAACGACACAACGACCGACTCTGACCGGGGAACGGGATTTCGTGCTGATCCTGGCCGTGCGCAACATGGATCAGTACAACGCGCTCACGCGCGAGCTGTTCTTCGCGAACAACAACGTGAAGCGGTTCAAGACGCTCGTGAGCATGAGCCGCGTGAAGGTCGGGCTCGAGGTGCCGGTGGATCTCGACGCGTGATGTCAGCGCGTACCGGCGGCCAATGACCCGAAAAACGTCGCGACCTTGGCTTTGCTCGTCTTCTGCAAGCGCGACATGAGCCCGTGGTCGACGTGCTGCAGCCCGTAGGTCTCGCCGATGTCGCGCTGCAATCGGCACCACAGATGACTCGCGATCTCCGCGTCGACCATCGCCCGGTGAGCGCGGCCCGACTGCGGCAGCCGCAGCAAGTCCGCCAGGTTCGACAGGCGGTGACTTTGCGCGTCCGGGTAGATGCGCCGCGCCACGAGCATCGTGCAGGCGAACGCATGCTCGGCCGCCATGCCGAGCATGCCGAGCTCGGCCTGCCAGAACCGCTTGTCGAAGCCGGCGTTGTGCGCGACGACGGGATGGCTGCCGACGAATGCGGCGGCTTCCTTCATGACCTTCGACACCGGGGGCGCCGTTGCAATCATCTCGTTCGTGATGCCGGTGAGCGCGACGACGTCGGACGGAATGCGGCGTCCCGCGTTCATCAGGCTCTGGTAACGGTCGACGATCTCGCCGTCGCGCAGAAGAATCACGGCGATCTCGGTCGCCCGGTCCCCCATGTTCGGAGAAAGCCCGGTTGTTTCGAAGTCGAGTACTGCAACGGTTTGCATGGTCAAATCAGAGGAAAGATACCTGGCGCGGCACGTCGGTCAGGACGCGTCGCGCCGACAGGAAAGCGTCATAGTATCTCCGGATGCGGCATGTGACGGCAAACGCGGTCGCCATGCGTGGCCGATGCCCCCGCGAAACCACGGCAAATGTGCCGATGCGCCCGCGCATCGGCACATTCCCCCCCTTCTACGTCAGCGACAACTGAAGCTCGCCGCCGAATTCACGTCGCCCGAGCCGTTGTAGCGCGCGACCTGCGGATACGGGCACAACGGACGCGTGCGTCCCGCGCCCCACGACGCCGGCACATCCGCATTCGGCACCGCGTTCGTCGTGTCGCGCGCGGCGGCAACGATCGCGGCGGGCGCCTGCCCCTGCTCGACCCACGCGACGAGCGGCGTCAGCATGTCGAACTGGTCGGCCGCCGGCCCGCCCGAGCAGTGGTTCATCCCCGGCACCGGATAGAAGCGCGCGAAGCCGGACGCGTCGCCGCCGTTCGCCTGCGCGAGCCGCCCATACCAGTCGCTCGTGTCGTTGAAGGAAAACACCGGGTCGCCGGTACCGTGATAGACGAGCAGCTTCGCGCCGCGCGATTTCAGCGCGGACAGGTTGGTCTCGTCGGGCGGCGTCATGAACGACCACGCGGATTGCGGGTACACGCCGTTCGTCGCGAAGATCGCCGGCGCGTCGTTGTCCATGTCGAAGCCGAGCGCGAAGCCGGCGAGGTTCGCGAGTGTCGCGGCGGTTTTCGGCGGCGTCATGAACGTGAACGCCATCGCGGCCGGGTCGAGCGTGACCGAGTTCGACTGCTTCCACGCGGCCCAGCCCGTGCCCGCCATGCCCGGATCGTACGGAAAGCTCGCATAGAGCGCCGTGCCCGCGCTGTTGCGCGCGCCCGCGAACACGTTCTCGAGCGCGCTCTTCTGCGCGGTCGTCAGGCAGGCGCCGGTGCGCGTGCCGTTCGCGCAGGTCGGGATGTCCGCCTCGACGCTGAAGTGCGCCTGGCACGCGGCGACGTCCTGCACCATCCCGTCGGCCGAGCCGTCGAGCGCATCGCATTTGTCGAGAATCTTCGCGCCGACGAACCGGCGCTCCGCGTCGGTGAAGCCGCTGCGGATGTCCGGCAGCCCGTTGGTCCCGGTCGCCGACGCGATCTTCGCGAACTGCTGCGCGCCGTACATCTCGCCGATCGCCGCCTTCGGCAGGTGGAAGCCCGGGTCGCCGGCGATGATCCCGTCGTAGTCGCCCGCGTTGCGCACGGCCGTGACCATCGCGTGCCGGCCGCCGTTCGAGCAGCCGCCGAAATAGCTGCGGTCAGGCGTCTTCCCGTACGCGAGCCGGATCACCTGCTTCGCCATCGGCGTGAGCGCGTCGACGGCGCCGTAGCCGTAGTCGAGCCGCGCCTGCGGATCGAGGCCGAACAGCGGGTTCTGCGCGGCGCTGTGCCCGGCATCCGAGCTGATCACCGCGAAGCCCAGGTTCAGCGCGTCGGTCAGCGGCCCGCCGCCGCCAATCTCGCCGGTCGCGGTCACGACGTTGCCGTCGAGCCCGCCGTTCGCCTGATAGAAGAAGCGGCCGTTCCACGCTTTCGGCAGGCGCATCTCGAAGCCGATCGCGTAGGTCTTGCCGTCCACCGCGCTCACGCGCTCGTTCATCTTCCCGTCGATCACGCAATGCTCGGCGATCGGCTTGCCGGCCACCGTCAGCGCGCCGGCGGCCGCAGTCGTCACCGACGTGAACGACGTGTTCGCGTACGCCAGCTTCGCGGCAAGCGCGTCGCAGGTCTGCGCCATCGCGGCCGGCGTCGCGGCGCTCAGGTGCGTCGGCGTGGAACTGACCGGATCGTCGCCGCCGCAACCGGCGAGCATGGCCGCGGACAGCGGTGCAATACAGAGGAATGCAGATTTTCTGTTCACGGTATCTCCCGTTTTTCAGTGCACCGGATCAGAACATGTGCCGCACGCCGACCATCGCGCCGAGCTGCCCCATCCCTGCGCCAGGCGTCGTGCCGGCACCGCCGCCGCTGACCGCGTAGCGGGCATGCGCGCTGTTCCACAGATACGACGATTGCGCGTAGACGGCCGTGCGCTTGGTCAGCAGATAGGTCGCGCGCAGCGTCGCCATCGTCGCGCGGGTGTCGTGCGCGCTGTTGACGATCCGGTAGCCTTCGCCGTCGACCACGAAATCGGGCTTCACCGCATACGACGCACCGACGAAGAACAAGTCCGAATGGGCGCCAGCCGCGGCCGGCGAACCGGTCGACACGCGCCGCCCGATCCAGCCCGCGCCGATCCGCGCGCCCGCCGCCTGCGCATACGCGCTCACGTGCGTGCGCGCGTCCTTGCCGCCGCTGCTGGTGAAGGCGACCGGTGCGATGCCGTCGAAGAAGTTCGCGGCCGCGCCGGTGCCGCCGCGCTGCTCCTCGTACGACGCCGCCGCACCGAAGTACGCGCTGTCGTACTTGAGCATCACCGACCAGTTGCGGCACTGGACGGCATCGCCCGGCACCTGCCCCGCGCACGTGCCCTGCCCCGGCGAGTTGCCTGTGCCCGCGCCGTCGCGGCCGAACGAATACGCGGCGCCGAGCGTCACGCCGCGATAGGTGCCGACGTAGGTCACCGCGTTGTCGGCGCGCCCGTTCGGCACGTACGCGTCGAACGAGCCGAGCCCGTAGATGTCGGGGCCGATGATGTCCGCGCCCTGCAGCGCGAGATAGGTCATCGTGTACTGGCGGCCGAACGCGAGCGTGCCGTAGCCGCTCTTCAGCCCGACGAACGCCTGCCGCCCGAACAGCCGGCCGCCCTGCCCGAGATCGCCGCCGCGCACGTTGAAGCCGCTTTCGAGCGTGAATACCGCCTGGTAGCCGCCACCGAGATCCTCCGTGCCGCGCAGGCCCCAGCGCGACGGCAGTTCGCCCGTCACGCCCGGCATGCGCACCACGTGGTCGCCGGCCGCGTTCGCGTGCGACACGAACTCGACGCCCGTATCGATGATCCCGTACAGCGTCACGCTCGACTGCGCGTGCGCGCCCGGCGCGGCCAGCGCGCAGCACGCGCCGGCGGCCAGCAGGCCGTTCCTTGTGTTCGTCTTCATTTCGTTGCGTCTCCAGACCGTGTTGAATTGCGCGCTCTGACGGCGCGCATTGAAAAAAACGAAACCTCAGTCGCCGGCTTGCGGGCGGCGAATCAGCACCAGCGCGGCGACGGCCGCGACGAGCGTGACGGGGATGCTCGCGCCGATCACGACCGGCGCGCTGCTGCCGGCGGCGAGCAGCGTCGCGGCCGCGAGCGGCCCGACGACGGAACCGAGCCGGCCGACGGCCACGGCCGTGCCGACGCCCGTGCCGCGCATCGCGGTCGGGTAGTAGATCGCCGCAAGCGCATACAGCACCGACTGGCCGCCGACCACGAACATCCCGGCCGCGAACGCGGCCGCCGCGAGCGACGCGAAGCCCGGCGCGGCCGCGAGCGCGGCGAGCGACAGCACGATCCCGACATACATGCCGCCGACCACGCGCGACGCACGCATCCGGTCGAGTGCCGCGCCGATGCCGAGCGCGCCGAGCCCGGCGCCGACGTTGAACGCGATCTGCACGAGGCCGACGTGCTCGCGATCGAGCCCGCGCGCGGCCATCAGCGACGGCAGCCAGTTCAGCAGGAAGTAGAGGACGATCAGCGTGCAGAAGTAGCTGACCCACAGCGCAACCGTCGACGTCGTCCGGCCGTCGCCGAACAGCGTACGTGCGACGCTGGTGCGCGCGGCCTGCGTGCCGGCGACGTCGAGGTACGCGCGCGACTCCGGCAGGAACCACACCAGCAGCGGCACGAGCAGCAGCGGCCCCGCGCCGCCGACGTAGAAGATGTGCCGCCATTCGGTATCGCCGGCGAGCAGCACGCCGATCAGCGACGCGATCACGCCGCCGAACGGGATGCCGCAGTACATCGTCGCCACCGCGCTGCTGCGAGAGCGCGGTTCGACGGCTTCAGACGACAGCGCGATCAGGTTCGGCATCGCGCCACCGAGGCCGATGCCGGTCAGCACGCGTACGACGACGAGCATCGCGAAGGTCGACACCTGCGCGGTGGCGATCGACAGCAGCCCGAACAGCACGGCCGACGCGATCAGCACGCGCTTGCGGCCGATCCGGTCGGCGAGCCGGCCGCCGAGCATCGCGCCCGGCAGCAAGCCGAAGGTGCCCGCGCTGAACGCGATGCCCATCTGCGATACGGTGAGCCCGAATTCGCGCGCCATGCGCGGCGCGGCGACGCCGACCGACTGAAGGTCGAGCCCTTCGAGTAGCGCGATCGCAAAACACAGCGCGAGCGTGGTCGCCACTGTGGGTTTTTCGGCAACGTAAGTGTTCATGCTGTCTCCAAATCCGATGTCTTGTCTTGTCGTCGGTCGGCCCTGTAACGGCCGCCGCGCGACGCCGCCGGCCAGTGGCGAAGCAGCGCGCGAGGTGTCGTCTGAACGGCTTTCTTTATCAGGCAACCTGATTCACTGGTCGCAAGAATGCCTGCCGGTCACGTGGCCGGCAGGTCGTTGTGTCTGCTTGTTGCTGCGAGTGTCCTGCTTCTGCTTACGCGTAAATCACGTCGGGGTCGCGCCGCGCCGGGTCGTACAGCGCGTCGATCGTCGCCGCGCGATGCTTCTGCACGGCCGCCTGGTTCAGCGAACCCTTGTCGGTCGCTTCGCCGAGATCGAGCGACGGCGGCGTGTCCATCAACCGGATGCGCGCGACGAACGTCGAGCCGCCGCTCGCATGCCGGTTCAGCGCGACGAGCCACGCCGCGAACGCCGCGCGCACGGCTGGCGCGCGCAGCACATCGGTCACGGATGCATCGGCAGCAAGCCCCGCCAGCGCACGGCACGCATCGACACGCGGAAACACCAGCAAACCGATGTCGTCGCGATTGATCCCGGTGACGACCACGTCCTGCACGTACGGCGCACCGCTCGACACCGCGTTCGCGCGCAATGGCCCGACGCTGACGAACGTGCCGCTGCTCAGCTTGAAATCCTCGGTCAGCCGCCCGTCGAACAGCAGCCCGAGTTCCGGCCGCTCCGGATCGGCGAAGGCGCCCGCGTCGCCGCTGCGGTAATAGCCTTCGTCGTCGAACACGTCGCGCGGATCGGCGTCCGCATGCCAGTAGCCGCGCATCACGTTCGGCCCCTTGAAGCGCAGTTCGAGCTTGCCGCCGCACGGCACGAGCTTCGCGTCGCAACCGGGCGCGGGCAGCCCGATATAGCCGGCGCGCATCAGCGGCCCCGTCGTGAACAGGCACGACGGCGACGCCTCCGTCATCCCGAGGCCGGCCATGATCCGGATGCGCTCGCCGCAATGCGCGTCGGTCACGCGGTCGAGCCGGTCCCACGCGGCCTGCGACAGCCCCGCGCCGCCGAAGAAATACAGCTTCACGCGCGAGAAGAACGTGTCGCGCAGCGCGGCGTCGCTTTCGAGCGCGGCGGTCAGCTCTTCCCAGCCCTTCGGCACGTTGAAGTAGATCGTCGGCGCGATCTCGCGCAGGTTGCGCACGGTTTCGTCGAAGCGGCCCGGCACCGGGCGGCCGTCGTCGATGTACAGCGTGCCGCCGTTGTACAGCGCGATGCCGAGGTTGTGACTGCCGCCGAACGTGTGATTCCACGGCAGCCAGTCGACCAGCACCGGCGGCTCGCGCGTCAGCTCCGGCATCGTCTGGCGCAGCATCTGCTGGTTGCTGCACAGCATCCGGTGCGTGGTCGGCACGGCCTTCGGCTGCTTCGTCGAACCGGACGTGAACAGGATCTTCGCGAGATGATCGGGACCGACCGCCGCGTGGATTTCATCGATCGTGCGCGGGACGGTGGCGAGCAGGCGCGACAGCGGCACCGCGCGCCCTTCGGCGTCGACGTCCGCATCGTGCGCGACGATCAGAGCCGCGTCGGCCGGCAGCGTCGCGTCGAGTGCACGCGCGAACGGCGCGCGTTCGGCGACGAACACCGCGCCCGGCCGCAGCACGCCGAGCGTGTGACGCAGCTTGCCGTAGTCAGTCGACACCAGCGAATACGCGGGCGAGATCGGCGAGTACGGCACGCCGGCCAGCATCGCCGCGAACATCAGCTGCAAGTGTTCCAGATCGTTGCCGGACAGCACCGCGAGCGGACGTTCGGCCGACAGCCCGAGATCGACGAGGCCCTGGCCGAGCGCACGGGCGCGTTCGAGCATCTGCGCGTAGGTGATCTCGATCCAGCGGCCGTCGGCGCCGCGCCGCGCGGCCAGCACGCGGTCGGGATGCGCTTGTGCGCCGCGCACGAGGCAGTCGGTCAGGCGCGTCGGATAGTCGCCGAGCGGTTCGCGCGAGCGCAGATACCACGCGCCGTTGTCCGCGCGACGAATCTCGGCCGCACCGACGGCAACGGCTGCCGCGCGATAGCGCACGCCGCCCGTGTCGTTCACCGGCCCGCTCGCGGGCGTCACAACCTTCATCGTCGGCTCGCTCATAGCGGGTAGTGACGCGGTGTGGTCTGCACGGTGATCCAGCGCAGCTCGGTGAATTCGGCGATCGACGCGCGGCTGCCGAAGCGGCCGTAGCCGCTCGCCTTCGTGCCGCCGAACGGCATCTGCGCCTCGTCGTGCACGGTCGGGCCGTTGATGTGGCAGATCCCCGATTCGATCCGGCGCGCGACCGCCATCGCGCGCGCGACATCGCGGCTGAACACGCTCGCCGACAGCCCGAACTCGCTGTCGTTCGCGAGCGCGACCGCTTCGTCGTCGCTGTCCGCGCGCAGGATCGCGACGACCGGCGCGAACGATTCCTCGCGGTAGAGCCGCATGTCGCGCGTGACGCCGTCGACGATCGCAGGCTGCATCGTCGCGCCCTCGATCCGGCAGCCGAGCGGCAGGCTCGCGCCGTGCGTACGCGCATCCTCGACGAGCGACGCCGCACGCGCGGCGGCCGCCGCGTCGACCATCGTGCCGAGCGCATGGCCAGCGAGCGGATCGCCGGCGACCAGCATGCGCGCCTTGTCGGTCAGCCGCTCGACGAGCGCATCGGCGATCGGCCGCGCGGCGATCACGCGCTCGGTCGACATGCAGATCTGCCCCTGGTTGAAGAATGCGCCGAACGCAATCGCGTCGACGGCCGCATCGAGATCGGCATCGTCGAGCACGAGCACGGGCGCCTTGCCGCCGAGTTCGAGCAGCACGGGTTTCAGGTGCGCGGCCGCGTGGCGCGCGATGATGCGCCCGACGTGCGTCGAGCCGGTGAAGTTGATCCGCTTCACGTGTGGATGCGCGATCAGCCGCTCGACGAGTTCGGGGGCGTCGGCCGCCGCGTGCGTGATCACGTTGACGACGCCCGCGCCGAGCCCGGCTTCATCCAGCACCGCGCCGATCAGCGCGTGCACGCCCGGGCACGCTTCGGACGCCTTCAGCACGACCGTGTTGCCGCAGGCGAGCGGCATCGCCAGCGCACGCGTGCCGAGGATCACCGGCGCGTTCCACGGTGCGATGCCCAGCACCACGCCGCACGGCACGCGCATCGCGAGCGCGAGATTGCCGGGCACGTCGGACGGGATCACGTCGCCGTCGATCTGCGTCGTCATCGACGCGGCCTCGCGCAGCATGTTCGCCGCGAGCGTCACGTTGAAGCCGAGCCAGCCGGGCGTCGCGCCGGTTTCGGCGACGCCGGTTGCGATGAACGCATCGATGCGCGCGTCCATCAGGTCGGCCGCCTTCAGCAGCCGTCGGCGGCGCTCGGTCGGCGCGAGCGCCGCCCACGCGGGGAATGCGCGGTGCGCGGCGTCGACCGCCGCGTCGGCGTCAGCCAGGCCGGCCGCCGGCGCGCGCGATGCGAGCGTGCCCGTCGCGGGGTTGAATCGGTCGAAGGTTCTGCCGTCGCGGGCGGTGCACCACTCGCCGGCGATCAGCATCCGTCTGTCGGTCATGTCGTCTCCTGCCTTGCCTGTCTCTTGCGGTTGCGTTGGCGGTTGCGTCGGCGGTTGCGTCGGCGGTTGCGTCGGCGGTTGCGTCGGCGGTTGCGTCGGCGGTTGCGTCGGCGCTTGTATCAGCGCTTGTATGCCTGCAGGCCCGGCTTGATCGTCTTGTCGTCGAGGAACTGCTTCAGCCCCTGCTCGCGGCCGCGCTCCGGATCGCGCAGCTGCGCCTGGTCGAGCTTCGCATACAGGTAATCCTCGCACTGTTCCCACGTGAGTTCGCGCGAACGCTTGAAGCCGTGTTTCGCGGCGCGCAGCACGACCGGGTTCTTGTCCATCAGCCGCGCGGCGAGCGCGATCGTCGCGTCGCGCAGGCCGGCCAGCGGCACGCTACTGTTCACGAGGCCCATGTCCGCCGCTTCCGCGCCGGTGAACGTGTCGCCGGTCATGATGTAGTGCAGCGCGCGACGATGCCCGACCGTATCCGCCATCGCCTTGCTGACGAGGTTGCCAGGCGGGATGCCCCAGTTGATCTCCGACAGCCCGAACACGGCTTCGTCCGCCGCGATCGCGAGGTCGCACGCGACGAGCGGCGAGAACCCGCCGCCGAAGCACCAGCCGTTCACCATCGCAATGGTCGGCTTGTTGTACATCCGCAGGCGGCGCCACTGCCATTCCGATGCGTCGCGCCGCACCTTTTCCTGCAGCGCGTCGGAGCCGCCGTCGATCTCGCGGAAATATTCCTTCAGATCCATGCCGGCCGTCCACGCGGCGCCCGCGCCGGTCAGCACCAGCACCTTCGCTTCGTCGTCGAATTCGACCGCGTCGAGTACCTGCAGCATCTCCCGGTTCAGCGTCGGGCTCATCGCATTGCGCTTGTCCGGGCGGTTCAGCGTCACCCAAGCGATACCGGCCTCCACGTTCACTTCAACGGTCTGCCAGCGGTTGTCGTACTTGCTCATGTCGGTTCCTGTCGTTCGTTCCTGTGCGATTCGGTGCGCAGCATTCCTGCTGCGGACGGCTTCATTTAATATCAGGCTACCTGATATTGCAAGCGGCATGAGCGCCGGTGTAAACCCGGAGCGGAAAGCGGCGGTAACGACGGAATCGGGGAACGGTCGGGCGACCGGCGAGCGGGCGGGAAAGCGAACGCGGGCCGCACGGGCCCGCGCGATGAAGGTTCGGGAAGGGGTCAGCCGCGCAGGTTGCGCGCGAACAGTTCGAGCGTGCGCTGCACGTGCGCGGCGTCGTCGATGGAGACGTCGCCGAGCATCCGCGTCTCGAGCGGACGCAGCACGGCCTCGCATTCGCGCAGCATCGCCGCGCCTTCGTCGGTCAGCGTCAGCAGGATGATGCGGCCGTGCGACGGATCGGCCGCGCGCGTGACGTAACCGCGAGCGGCCATCACGCTCATCACCTCGTTCGCCGATTGCGGCGTGATGAACGAGCGTTCCGCCAGTTGCGCGTTCGACGACGCGCCGCGCGCCTCGAGCACCGACAGCGCCGTGTACTGCGCGAGCGTGATGCCGAGCGGCGCGAGCGCGTCGGTCATATGGCGGCGCAGCAGCCGTTCGAGACTGCCGACCACGTAGGTCAGGCGCTGCGGCACGCGCGCCTTCGGTTTGTCGCCCGTCGCGCGGGCGGCGTTCTTCGCGGCGTTTTTCGGGTTCGCGGGCTTGGTCGGGGTGGAACTCATGGTGCAGGCCGGATGGAATTGCGGGCCATCTTACCAGCAGGGCGGCGCGCGAACGGGGTATTCCAGGAAGCCTGGACAGCCGCCGTGCGCTCGCGCATGCGCGGCGGGCTGTGGGCCTGATCGCCAGGCTCGCTGCGTCAGACGCATCCCATGAACGGGATCCGATACGCGGTCAGCCGCGCGGCGCGCCCGCGAATCGCGCGGTCGGCAGCCCTGCATGGCGCGTCCGGGCGACGAACACGCCGCCGGCATCGGCATCGCGCGCCAGCGCGTCGTCGCTCACCCCCACCCGCGCGCTCGTCACGTACAACCGGCCGGCGCCGTCGAGCGCCACGCAGCTCGGCTGCGCGGTCGGCACGGCCACCCGATCCGTCTCGACACCGTCCGGCCCGTAGCGCACCACCCGCCGGCCGCCCCACTGCGCGTTCCACAGCCCGCCGTCGCGATCGATCGTCGAGCCGTCCGGGTCGCCGTCCGCGTCGGTCAGCTGCGCGAACGGCCGCACGTTGGCCACGTCGCCACCCGCGCGGTAATCGCAGACGAGAATCTCGCGCACCATCGAATCGCAGAAGGTCATCTTCGTGCCGTCCGGCGAGAACGCGATGCTGTTCGCGATCGCCGCCGCCGGCAATGCAAGGCGTTCGAGCGTGAGGTCGGGATTGAGCCGGTAGAACCCGCCGACCGCGCGCGGCGGGTCGCCGCCTTCGTCCTTCATCCCGAACACGAACGCGCCGAACGGATCGCAGCGGCCGTCGTTCAGGCGCGTCGGCAGATCGGGTTCGACGTCGACGATCCGCGTGAACGCGCCGCTGCGCAGATCGAAGAACGCGAGATGCGTCGCGAGCCCGACGAGCAGCACGTGCGGCGCGTTCGTCAGCGCGAAGCACGCGAGCCGCTCGGGCATCGGCCACTGTGCGAGTTCCGAGCCGTCCGCGCGGCAGCGCCACAGCCGCGCGCCTTCGATGTCCGTCCAGTACAGCGTGTGCGTCGCGTCGCACCACGTCGCGCCTTCGCCGAGCGTGTTGCGGCTGTCGACCAGCAGCGCCGCCGACGCGCCCGGATGAATCTGTTGCATGCCGTCTCCCGATATCTGTCACATTCGCGGGCGGGCGCGTTCGTCAGATCTTCATCGCGCGCCGCTGGTTGCGACGATACTGGTCGAACAGCACCGCGAGCAACAGAATTCCGCCGCGTATCAGATATTGGTAAAAGGTCGGCACGTTCAGCAGGCTCATCGCGTCCTGCACGGAACCCATGATCAGCACGCCGACCAGCACGCCGGAGATCGTCGCGACGCCGCCCGTCAGCGACACGCCGCCGAGCACGCACGCGGAGATCACGCCGAGCTCGAGGCCGACCGACGTCTTCGGATCGCCGAGGCTCATCCGCGACGCGAGCATCACGCCGGCGAAGCCGGTCACGAGCCCCTGCAGCACGAACACCGCGATCTTGATGCGCATCACCGGCAGCCCCGCGAGCAGCGCAGCCTCGCCGTTGCCGCCGACCGCCAGCACGTTCTTGCCGAACACCGTCTTGCGCAGCAGGAAGCCGAACACGACGAAGCCGACGATGTTGCTCCAGATCGGATACGAGATGCCGAGGAACGAACCGGAGCCGAGCTCGAAGAAGCGTTCCTCGGAGATCATCACCGCGTCGCCGTTCGACGTGATGAACGCGAGCCCGCGCACGACTTCCATCATCGCGAGCGTGACGATCAGCGAATTGATCCGCCACCGCGCGATCAGCACGCCGTTCACGAGCCCGACCGCGCCGCCCGCGAGGATGCCGGCCGCGGTGCCGAGCAGCACGCTGTGCGTCGCGGTGATCAGCGTCGACGCGACGACGCCCGAGAACGCGACGATCGACGCCACCGACAAGTCGACTTCGCCGAGCGCGAGCACGAACATCATCGTCACCGCGATCGAGCCGATCAGCGTGACCGACAGCAGCAGGCCCTGGATGTTGCGCGGCGTGAGGAAGTCCGGCACGGTCAGCGACAGCGTCGCGAACAGCACCAGGAACACCATCACGATGCCGGAGCGGTTGATCAGTTGCCACATGCCGCCGCGCGCGCGCGTGGGCACGGCGGTGGCCTCGGGGGACGGGGAGGTGCGTTGGGGTTGCATTGCCTGGCTCATAACGTTTGCATTCCGGTTGACTGCACGCCGCTAGCGCGGCAGCGCGAGCTTGATCAGCGCGTCGGGCGTCGCCTGCGCCTTCGCCACCTCGCCCGCGATCCGTCCTTCTTTCATCACGACAATGCGGTCCGACACGCCGATCACCTCGGCCAGATCGCTCGACACGAGGATCACCGTGCGGCCCGCTTCCGCGAGTTCGTAGAACAGGTTGTAGATTTCCGCGCGCGCGCCGACATCGATGCCGCGCGTCGGCTCGTCCATCAAAAACACGTCGATGCGCTCGGCCAGCCAGCGCGCGAGCACGACCTTCTGCTGGTTGCCGCCCGACAGCGCGCCGATCGGCGTGTCGGCGTCGCGGGTCTTGATCGCGAGCCGCTCGATGTATTTCTGCGCCAGCTCGCGTTCGCGGCGGCCGTCGAGCAGCACGCGCGCCGGGCTGAAATGCCGGCGCGCGCTGATGTTCAGGTTGTCGGCGACCGACGCGATCGCGACGATGCCTTCCTGCTTGCGGTCTTCCGGGCACAGCGCGATGCCGGCACGCACCGCGTCGCGCGGGCTCGGGAATGCGACGCGCTTGCCGCCCAGCTCGACGTGCCCGCCGCTCGGACGCGCCGCGCCGTACAGCAGCTTCATCAGCTCCGAGCGACCCGCGCCGACGAGCCCGAAGAAGCCGACGATCTCGCCGCGCCGCGCGGCGAACGACACCGGCTCCTGCAAGCCGGGCCCCGTCAGCCCCTTCGCCTCGATCATCACGTCGCCGGCCGCGCGCGGCCGGTAGCCGTACACGTCCTCGATCGAGCGCCCGACCATGCAGCCGATCAGCCGGTCGCGGTCGAGTTCGGCGACCGATTCGAACGTCTCGATCCGGCGGCCGTCGCGGAACACCGTCACGCGATCGCACAGCGCGTCGACTTCCTCCATCCGGTGCGTGACGTAGATGATCGCGCGGCCGTCCGCGCGCAGTGAACGGATGATGCGGAACAGCTGGGTGGTCTCGCGCGCGGACAGCGAACTCGTCGGCTCGTCGAACGCGATCACGCGCGCATCGCGCATCAGCGCCTTGCCGATCTCGATCATCTGGCGCTGGCCGATCGACAGGTACTTCACCGGGATGTCCGGATCGATATGCTCGCCGAGCCGCTCCAGCGCATCGAGCGCGCGCACCGCGAGCGCACGCTCGTCGACCACGCCGAGCCGGCTCGGCAACTGGCCGAGCATCAGGTTCTCCGCGACCGTCAGTTCGGGCACCAGATGCAGCTCCTGGTAGATGATCGCGATGCCGGCCTCGAGCGCGGCGCGCGTCGACGCGAAGCGCTGCACCGCGCCGTTCAGCGTCAGCGTGCCGGCCTGCGGCTGGTTCACGCCGGACAGCACCTTCAGCAGCGTCGATTTGCCCGCGCCGTTCTCGCCCATCAGCCCGTGCACTTCGCCCGCGCGCACCGACAGCGACACGGCATCGAGCGCGCGCACGCCCGGAAACGTCACCGTGATGCCGTCGAGCGCGAGCAGCGCGCCGCCGGGGGGCGGCGCACCGGCGCCGGCTGCGGCAGCGCCGTCGTTGCCCGTTACGGCCGTCATCGTCTGCATCGTCATCGCGTCCTCGCCCCGCACGCTCAGATGCCGAGCTCGACGCGCACGGCCTGCCAGTTCGCGCGGGTCATCAGCTTGCCGCTCGTCTGCGTGTCGGCCTGCGGCGTCTTGCCGTTGCGAATCCAGTCGACGAGGTTCTGCGTGCTGTCCTTGCCGTGGTTCGTCGAGCTGACCGCGATCGTCCCGTAGAAGCCGGTCGGCTCCTTCTTCTGGAATTCGGCGAACGCCTCGCCCGCGCCGTTGATGCCGACGCCGATCACGTCGGCCGCCGGGATGTGCAGCTGTTCGGTCGCGCGCACCGCGCCGAGCACGGTTTCCTCGTTCAGCGCAAAGACCACCCACTTCTTCACGTTCGGATGGCGTGAGAGCACCGGGAAGGCCGCCTCGAGGCCACCGCTGTCGTCGGTCGTCTTCTGCGGCGCATCGAAGATGTTCTCCTTGCGGAAGCCGTTCGCGAGCAGCGCCTGCGTCGCGCCATCGGTGCGCAGCTTCGCCGTCGGCAACTCGTAGTTGGTGATGCGCAGCGCGCCGACTTCCTCCGGCTTCCAGCCGCGCCGCTTCATCTCGTCGGCGATCGCCTGGCCGACCTGGTTGCCGATCTTGGTGGCCGACATCCCGAGGTGCGGCACGTTCGTGAGCGGCTTGCCGGTCGAATCGACGAGCTGGTCGTCGACGGTCACGAACTTCATGTTGTAGCGCTTCGCGCGCGCGGCGATCGCCGGGCCGAGGCGCACGTCGGGCGCGCAGATCACGAAGCCCTGCGCGCCTTGCGAGTTGAGGTTGTCGATCGCGGCCAGCACTTTCTCGCCGTCCGGCGTGCCGATCTTCACGACCGAGAAATTCTCCTTCTGGCCGAGCGCGGCGGCCGCGTTCTGCTCGTTGATGAACCATGCCTGCTCGGGCATTTTCACCAGGAAGCCGATCTTCAGCGGCGCGTCGGCGTGCGCGGCGCCCTGCATGCCGAGCGGCGCGAGGCAAAGCGCGGCCAGCAGCGCGCGCAACGTCTGGCGGCGAATCGTGTGAGTCGTGCGGTTCATGCGGTGTCTCCTTGGTACCGGCTTGTGCCGTGATGTGTGCGGTAATGATTCGTCGCGCGCGCTTCGAGCCGAAGCGCGCACGTTCAGCGGCCGAACGCGTCGGTCTGCACGCGCCGGCCGAACAGGAAGGCATCGGCGACGAGCCGCAGCGGCCGCACGTCGACGTCGCTTTCGCCACGCGCGATCAGCGCATGGAAGTGCGCATACAGCGCCGGATACTCGCGCTCGGGCCCGATCTCGACCGGCTCGCCCGCGATCGACAATTGCGCGCCGCCGCGGCTGATCGCGAGCACACCGTCGGCCGTGTCCACCGCGATCTCCCATTGCTCGACGGGGCCGTGCCGCCAGTCGAATTCCGCGCGCACGGGCACCCCGTCGGTATCCGCGCAATCGAGTTCGGCCGCGATCGGCGTCTGCACGTCGCTCGGCACGTAGAGCGTCGCCTCGCGCAGCACGAGCTCGCGCGGCAGGATCCGCGTGACGATCGACAGCGCGTTGATGCCCGGATCGAACACGCCGAGGCCGCCGGGTTCCCAGATCCATTGCTGCCCCGGATGCCAGCGCCGTACGTCTTCCTTCCAGCGCACCTGCACCGCGCGGATCGTCCGCGTCGCGAGCCACGCGCGCGCGGGCTCGACCGCGCTCGCACAGCGCGAATGCCAGGTCGCGAACAGCGTGAGGCCGCGTTCACGCGCGAGCGCGTCCAGCGCGGCCACTTCGCCGAGCGTCGCGCCCGGCGGCTTCTCGAGCATCACGTGCTTGCCGGCTTCGAGCGCCGCGCGTGCCTGCGCGTAGCGCACCTGTGGCGGCGCACACAGCGACACGGCGTTAAGCTCGCGCTCGGCGGCCAGCAGCGCGCGCAGATCCTGATAGTTGCGCACGCCCGCGACTTCCGCGTGGCGGCTCGCGCACGCGGTCAACACAAAACCCGGTTGGGCGGCGATCGCCGGCAGATGCTGGTCGCGCGCGATCTTGCCGATCCCGACGACACCCAGCGAAATCGGATCACTCATCGTGCCTGTCTCCTTCGCGAATCG
This sequence comes from Burkholderia sp. A9, assembly GCF_000801975.1. Classification (NCBI taxonomy): domain Bacteria; kingdom Pseudomonadati; phylum Pseudomonadota; class Betaproteobacteria; order Burkholderiales; family Burkholderiaceae; genus Burkholderia; species Burkholderia sp. A9. The sequence continues at coordinate 273,911 of NZ_JSZN01000004.1, forward strand.
TTCGGTGATCGCTCAGTGCGCCCAGCGCAGCACGAGCGGATCGAGCCGGCGCGCGATCGCGAGCAGTTCCGCGCGCGTGTCCGGGTGCAGTTCCGGCATCGGATGCCGCGGCCGCTCGCACGCGATCACGCCGCCTTCGCGCATCAGCGCCTTCGCGGTGAGGATCCCGGACTGGCGGTTCTCGTGATTGATCAGCGGCAGCCACGCCTGGTAGCGTGCGTACGCGTCGTCGTGGCGGCCTTCGCGGAAGGCTTCGAGAATCGGCCGGATGCCGTCCGGAAACCCGCCGCCCGTCATCGCGCCGGTCGCACCGGCATGCAGGTCGGCGAGCAGCGTGATCGCCTCCTCGCCGTCCCACGGCCCTTCGATCGCGTCGCCGCCGAGCCGGATCAGCTCGCGCAGCTTGTTCGCGGCGCCGGGCGTCTCGATCTTGAAGTACGCGACCTGCTCGATCTCGCGCGCCATCCGTGCGAGGAACGGCGCGGACAGTGCAGTGCCGCTCGCGGGCGCGTCCTGGATCATGATCGGGATCGCGATCGCATCGGACACGCGTGCATAGAACTCGAAGACCTGCGCTTCCGGCACGCGGAACGTCGCGCCGTGATACGGCGGCATCGCCATCACCATCGCCGCGCCGAGCTGCTGGGCGCGCAGGCTGCGCGCCGCGCACACCTGCGTGCTGTAGTGCGACGTCGTGACGATCACCGGCACGCGGCCGGCGACGTGTTCGAGGATCGTGTGCATGAGCACGTCGCGTTCGTCGTCGGCGATCGCGAACTGCTCGGAGAAGTTCGCGAGGATGCACAGCCCGTCCGAGCCCGCGTCGATCATGAAGTCGGCCGCGCGCTTCTGGCTTGCGAGGTCGAGCTCGCCGGAGTCGGTAAACGTCGTCGGGACGACGGGGAAGATACCGCGATGGCGCGGCGTGCTGCTCGATGTCATGGTTCGGTCCTGCGTCGGCCCCGAGGCGAGGCCATTAAGCGTTCACGGTTTCACTCACCACTTCACGTTGCGCGAGCAGTCGCCAGCGCCCCGCCTGCCGCTCAGTGCGAATGACTCGGCACGTCCGCGCCGCGCGTGCCGACCAGGAAGTCGAGGTCGCACCCCTCGTCGGCCTGCAGCACGTGATCGATGTACAGCCGCGCGTAGCCGCCCTTGCCGAGCTGCCCGGCCACGCCGGGCGCCGCGGTCGGATCGACGTCCGACAGGCGGCGCTGCAGTTCGTCATCCGAAATGTCGAGATGCAGCGTGCCGGCCTCGCAGTCGAGCTCGATCCAGTCGCCGTTGCGCACGGCGCCCAGCGGCCCGCCCGCGGCTGCTTCCGGCGCGACGTGCAGCACGACCGTGCCGTACGCGGTGCCGCTCATCCGCGCATCGGAGATCCGCACCATGTCCTTCACGCCCTGACGCAGCAGCTTCGGCGGCAGACCCATGTTGCCGACCTCGGCCATCCCCGGATAACCGCGCGGCCCGCAGTTCTTCAGCACCAGCACCGAGCTCGCGTCCACGTCGAGCGCTTCGTCGTTGATCGTCGCCTTGTAGTGATCGAGGTTCTCGAACACCACCGCGCGACCGCGATGCTTCAGCAGTTCGGGGCTCGCCGCCGACGGCTTCAGCACCGCGCCGCGCGGCGCGAGATTGCCGCGCAGGATGCAGATCCCGCCGTCCGCGATCAGCGGCCGGTCGAGCGGGCGGATCACTTCGTCGTCGAAGTTCGGCGCTTCGCGCACGTTGTCCCACAGCGACTTGCCATTGACCGTCAGTGCGTCGGGGTGCGGCAGCAGCCCGCCTTCGCCGAGCCGGCGCAGCACGGCCGGCAGCCCGCCAGCGTAATAGAACTCCTCCATCAGGAAGCGCCCCGACGGCATCAGGTCGACGATCGTCGGCGTGTCGCGGCCGATGCGCATCCAGTCCTCGAGTTCGAGCGATACGCCAATGCGCCCCGCGATCGCCTTCAGGTGAATCACCGCGTTGGTCGAGCCGCCGATCGCCGCGTTCGCGCGGATCGCGTTCTCGAATGCGGCGCGCGTCAGGACCTTCGACAGCACGAGCCCGTCGAGCGCCATCTCGACGATCCGGATGCCCGACATGTGCGCGAGCACGTAGCGACGCGAATCGACGGCCGGGATCGCCGCGTTGTGCGGCAACGAGACGCCGAGCGCCTCGGCCATGCACGCCATCGTCGACGCGGTGCCCATCGTGTTGCAGGTGCCGGCCGAGCGCGACATGCCGGCTTCGGCCGACAGGAAGTGATGCAGGTCGATCTCGCCGGCCTTGAGCGATTCGTGCAGCTGCCACACCGCCGTGCCCGAGCCGATGTTCTTGCCTTCGAGCTTGCCGTTCAGCATCGGGCCGCCCGACACGACGATCGCCGGGACGTCGCAGCTCGCCGCGCCCATCAGCAGCGCGGGGGTCGTCTTGTCGCAGCCGGCGAGCAGCACGACCGCGTCGATCGGGTTGCCGCGGATCGCTTCCTCGACGTCCATCGACGCCAGGTTGCGCGTGAGCATTGCCGACGGCCGCAGGTTCGATTCGCCGTTCGAGAACACCGGGAACTCGACCGGGAACCCGCCCGCTTCGGAGATCCCGCGCTTCACGTGCTCGGCCAGCTTGCGGAAGTGCGCGTTGCACGGCGTGAGTTCGGACCACGTGTTGCAGATGCCGATGATCGGCCGGCCATCGAACTCGTGATCGGGGATCCCCTGGTTCTTCATCCAGCTCCGGTACATGAAGCCGTTCTTGTCGTTCGTGCCGAACCATTGGGTGGAGCGCAGCCTGGGTTTCGTTGCCGACATCGTCAGTCCTGTGGTGACGGGATACCGGCGCAGTATGGGCAGAATTTTGATAACTCGCTAATGACGTTTTAGGCGATTACGATATCGATTCTGATATCGATATAAACCCGTACGATGCTCGATGCCAGCCCGTGGGGAAACCGCAGCCGCCTGAAGACCCGCCAGCTCCTGCTGGTCGTCGCGCTCGCCGACGAAGGCAGCATCCATCGCGCGGCGGCCGCGCTGAACATGACGCAGCCGGCCGCGTCGAAGCTGCTGCGCGAGCTCGAGGAATCGATCGGCGCGGTGCTGTTCGAGCGGCTGCCGCGCGGGATGCGGCCGACGCTGTATGGCGACGCGCTGATCCGCCACGCGCGCGCGGCACTCGGCAGCCTCGACCAGGCGCGCGAGGAGCTGGCCGCGCTGAAGGCCGGCCATCTCGGGCATGTGGCGGTGGGCGCGATCACGTCGCCGGGGCTGCGGCTCGTGCCGCCGGCCGTCGCGGCCGTGAAGGGGACACATGCGAACGTGCGTGTGTCCGTCGCGATCGACACCAGCAACGCGCTGCTCGAACACCTCGCGCAGGACAAGCTCGACATCGTGCTCGGTCGGCTGTCCGCCGAACACGACAAGCTGCACCTGCGCTACGAGCCGCTGTCGGGCGAACCGGTCGCCGCGGTCGTACGGCCCGGCCATCCGCTGCTCGCGCAGGCGCCGCTGTCGCTCGCCGACGTGCAGCGCGCCGCGTGGGTCATGCCGCCGGCCGGCAGCGTGCTGCGCCATCGCTTCGAGCTCGTGTTCCAGCGCGCGAGCCTCGCGCCGCCCGCGAACGTCGTCGAGACGGCCGCGCTGCTGTTCATCACGCAGTTGATCGAACAGAGCGACATGATCGCCGTGCTCGCGGAGGACGTCGCGCTGTACTACGCGCGACACGGGATCGTCACGGTGCTGCCGCTGGAGATGGATTGCCGGATGGATGATTTCGGGATCATCACGCGCACGGACCGGCTGCCGTCGCCGGCTGTCGAGGTGATGGCCGATGCGATTCGGGCGGCGGCGCGGGAGGTGTACGGGGTCGTGTTGTAACGCGACGCGGCCCGGTTTCGTCGAGCCTGCTCGCCTGTTGAAAGGCACGCATGCGCCCGCGTCCCGCGTTTCGGTTACGCCCGGTGCGCAGCGAGCCCCGCCCGTTCCGCGGCCGGCATCATGCGTCGGCGACCTCGATCACCGGCTCGCACCGGATCGGGAAGTTCACGGAGTTCGCCACATAGCACTTCGCATGCGCGTCATGATGCAGCCGCTCGGCGAGCGCACGATCGTCGCCCGCCTGGATCGTCACGCGCGGATGCAGCACGATTTCGGTAAAGCGCCCCGGCCCTGGGCTGTCGACCATCGTCCCTTCCGCGTCGTCCACATACGCCAGCACGCGGATCCCCGCATCGGAACACAAATGCAGATACCAGAGCTTGTGACACGCCGAGGCCGACGCGAGCAGCAAGTCTTCCGGATTCCAGCGCGCCGCATCGCCGCGGAACGCCGCGTCCGACGAGCCCGGAATGTCCGGCTTCGAACCCGCGCGGATCACGTGATCGCGGCCGTATTCGCGATACCCCGAAGTACCGGTTCCCCGGTTGCCGATCCACTCCACTTCCACGCGATACGTGTGTTCGCCATGCGCCATCTCGCTCTCCTCTGCTATCGGGATATAAGGTCGTCATTTTGGCACCGGAATGCCATTTGGTATACCATTATTCCAAAATGAGGAGCACAGGAACATGGAAGCCAGACTCGATTCGACGGCGGACGCGGTGGCTGCATCGTTGCGGGAGATGATCATCAACGGCGAGTTGCAGGCAGGCGAGCGACTCGTCGAGCGCGACCTCGCCGACCGCTTCGGCATCAGCCGGATTCCGATGCGCGAAGCGATCCAGCGCCTCGAACGCGAAGGATTACTGGATATCTTCAGGAATCGCGGCGCGGTCGTGCGGATGCTGAGCGCATCCGACGTGCAGGAGATCTACGACATGCGCGCGCTGCTCGAAGGCGACGCGATCTACCGCAGCGTGAAGCGGCTCGACGACGAAACGCTCGCGCGCGCCGAACTCGTGCACAGGCTGCTCGGCGAATCGAACGTGCCGCGCCGGCAAGGCGAGCTGAACCGCGAATTCCATGCGCTGCTGTACTCGTGCTGCGGTAACGAGCGGCAGTTGAAGGCGATCGCGGAGCTGCGCAGCCAGGTCGAGCGCTACGAGCGACTGCAGGCGACGTTGCTCGCGGATACGCCGTCATTCCAGGTCGAGCATGAAGAAATCCTGCACGCGTGCCGCGAACGCAATGCACGTGGCGCCCGCGCGATGACGGTCGCGCATCTCGATTCGGCCCGGCGCATCGTGATGCGGCTCGTCGAGGACGATCTGCGCCTTGGGGCGTGATCGAGCCACTCTTGCGATTCCATCTACCGGCCCGCGGCCAGCCTCTACTCAGGCTTAGCCGGTCGGCTTCGGCTTCGGCTTCGGCTTCGGTAACCATGACACTACGCGACGCGCCCCGTGCAGCCGCCTTCGCCCGCTAAGCCATCGCGCGCCGCCCCCGCGCCACCCCCGTCGTCCCTCGCACCACCAGCCTCGGCACCGACGCCGTCCGCACGCGCGATGCATCGTCGACCTGACCGCCCGCCTCGCGCAACGCGTTGAGCAGTTCGACCGCGAGCCCCGCGGCCTCGGCGGTCGGAATCGCGACGGTCGTCAACGTAGGACGCGTATCGCTCGCCAGATGAATATCGGTGATGCCGACGATCGACAGATCGTCGGGCACACGCCGGCCGCGATCGGCGGCCGCGTGCAGCGCGCCGATCGCGGGCAGGTCGTTGGTCGCGACCAGCGCGGTCAGCCCGGGATGCGCGTCGAGCAGCCGGCCCGCCGCACGCACACCGCCTTCGATCGAATCGGGCTCGGCCGCGACGATCGACGCGTCGAGCCCCGCTTCGCGCATCACGTCGACGAAGCCGTCGTAGCGCGCCGCCTGCACGCCGCTCGCCGAGCCGCCGACGATCACGCCGATCGTCTTGTGCCCGAGTTCGACCAGATGCCGCGTCGCAATCCGCCCCGCCTCGCGGAAATCCACCGCGACGCACGGCAAGCCTTCGGGCGGCGCATCGGGCCGCTCCCACAGACACAGCACGACCGGCACGCCGCGCCGCGCGACGTCGACCAGATCCGGCAGGTGCAGGTTCGCGTTGGTCACGAGAATCCCCTCGGAAATCGTGCCGGCGATCTGGTCGAGATACGCGCGCCCCTGCAACGGATCTTCGTTCGTATTGCAGACGATCAGGAATTGCCCGTTACGCCGCACCGCGCGCTCGACCGCGAGCGCGAACTCCGGATAGAACGGGTTCGCGATGCTCGACACCATCAGCGCGACCGTCGGCGCGCGCCCTTCCGCCAGCGCCCGCGCGGCCAGATGCGGCCGGTAGCCGAGCGCCTGCACCGCTTCGAGCACCCGCGCGCGGGTGGCTTCGCCGACCCGGCCGCGGTCGCGCAGCACGTTCGAGACCGTCGCGGCCGTCACGCCGGCGCGACGGGCCACTTCATCCAGTGTCGCCATGATTTGCCCACTATATGAGACGTCGATCCAGTATTTGCTTCGCTCACCGAAGCGGCGCACTATCGCCGCACACCCTGCCGCCCGACCGACGGGCGCGACTCGGCCGCGATCGCGATCGGCTCTTTTTTTGATCGCGTTGCTTAAGCGCTTAAGCATCGACGAAGGCGCATTAGAACATGGAGCGGAGACAATGGCGAGCATCTCGATGCGACGCGTGCAGAAAGCCTATGGCGAGCACGCGCCGGTCATTCGCGACGTCGATCTGGAAATCGGCGCGCACGAGTTCTGCGTGTTCCTCGGCCCGTCCGGCTGCGGCAAGTCGACCCTGCTGCGGATGATCGCGGGCCTCGAGGACCTGAGCGACGGCGAGCTGTCGATCGACGGCCGCCGCGTCGACGACGTGCCGGCCGCCGAGCGCGGCGTCGCGATGGTGTTCCAGAGCTACGCGCTGTTTCCGCACATGACGGTCTACGAGAACATGGCGTTCGGGCTGAAGCTCGCGCGCGTGCCGAAGGCCGAGATCGACCGGAAGGTGCGCGACGCCGCGCGGATCCTGCAGCTCGACACGCTGCTCAAGCGCAAGCCGAAGGCGCTGTCCGGCGGCCAGCGGCAGCGCGTCGCGATCGGCCGCGCGATCGTGCGCGAGCCCGGCGTGTTCCTGTTCGACGAGCCGCTGTCGAACCTCGACGCGGCGCTGCGCGGTCAGACCCGCATCGAGATCGCGAAGCTGCACCGGCAGTTCGAGCGCGCGAGCGTCGTCTACGTGACGCACGACCAGACCGAAGCGATGACGCTCGCCGACAAGATCGTGCTGCTGCACGCCGGCGCGGACACCGCGCGGCACGGCAGCATCGCGCAGGTCGGCGCGCCGCTCGACCTCTATCACCATCCGGCGAGCCGCTTCGTCGCCGGCTTCATCGGCTCGCCGCGGATGAACTTCCTGCCGGCCGTCGTCACCGCCTGCGACGCGCGGCGCACGATCGTCACCGTCGTGCTCTCCGGCGAAACCTTCACGCTGCCGCGCGACGGTTCCGCGCTCGCGGTCGGCGCGGCCGTCACGCTCGGCATCCGCCCCGAACACCTGACGCTCGGCGCCGCGCACGACGCGACGACGCTCGCGCGCGACGTCGCGCTCGTCGAACGCCTCGGCGAGCAGACCTACGTGCACCTCGACCAGCCCGGCGGCACGCCGCTGATCGCAAAGGTGCCCGGCGACGCCCCGCTGCGCCGCGGCGAACGCGTGCACGCGCATGCGCCGGCCGCCGCCTGCCACCTCTTCACCGAAGACGGCCGCGCGGTGCCCGCGTGCGCCGACCTTCCCGTCCACCACTACGCATAAGGATCGGGCATGCGCCTCGGAGTCTGTTACTACCCGGAACACTGGCCGGAATCGATGTGGGCCGACGATGCCCGCCGGATGAAGGCCCTCGGCATCGCGCAGGTGCGGATCGCCGAATTCGCGTGGAGCCGCATCGAGCCGTCGCCGGGCGAATACGACTGGGGCTGGCTCGACCGCGCGATCGACGTGCTCGGCACGGCCGGCCTCGAGATCGTGATGTGCACGCCGACCGCGACACCGCCGAAATGGCTCGTCGACCGTCACCCCGACATCCTCGCGATCGGCGCGGACGGCCGGCCGCGCAAGTTCGGCTCGCGCCGCCACTACGACTTCTCGTCGCCGACCTATCTGGAAGCGTCGCGCCGCATCTGCACCGCGGTCGCCGAACGCTACGGCCGCCACCCGGCCGTGCGCTACTGGCAGACCGACAACGAGCTCGGCTGCCACCAGACGGTCGTCAGCTACTCGCCCGCCGCGCTCGTGCGTTTTCGCGCATGGCTGCAGGCGCGCTACGGCACGATCGACGCGCTGAACCGCGCGTGGGGCACCGTATTCTGGAGCATGGAATACCGGCATTTCGACGAAGTCGATGCGCCGGTCGGCACCGTGACCGAAGCGCATCCGTCGCACCGCCTCGACTACCGGCGCTTCGCGTCGGATGAAGTCGCGCGCTATCACCGGATGCAGGTCGACGTGATCCGCGCGCATTCGCCGGGCCGCCCCGTCGCGCACAACTTCATGCAGCTCTTCACCGAGTTCGATCATTACGAAGTGGCGCGCGACCTCGACGTCGCGACCTGGGACAGCTATCCGCTCGGCGCGCTCGAGGAGCAATGGTTCGCGCCCGACGTGAAGGCGCGCTGGCTGCGCACCGGCCATCCGGATTTCGCGTCGTTCAATCACGACCTCTATCGCGGCATGTCGAAGCTGCCGTTCTGGGTGATGGAGCAGCAGCCGGGCCCCGTGAACTGGGCACAGTGGAACCCCGCGCCGCTGCCGGGCATGGTGCGGCTGTGGAGCTGGGAAGCGTTCGCGCACGGCGCCGGCTGCGTGTCGTACTTCCGCTGGCGGCAGGCGCCGTTCGCGCAGGAGCAGATGCATGCGGGCCTGCACACGCCCGACGACCGGCTCGACGAAGGCGGCCGCGAAGCGCAGCGCGTCGCGCAGGAGATCGCCGCCGTGCTCGACGCAGGTGCCGATGCCGATGCCGACGCGAACGGCGCGGTGCGTGTGCCCGTCGCGCTGGTGTTCGACTACGAAGCGAAGTGGCTGTTCGAAGTGCAGCCGCAAGGCGCCGATTTCCACTACCCGCGCTTCGCGTTCGAGTACTACTCGGCGCTGCGTTCGCTCGGCCTCGACGTCGACATCGTTTCCGCGCACGCGCCGCTCGACGGCTACCGGCTCGTGGTCGTGCCGCCGCTGCCGGTCGTGCCGGACGACTTCGCGGCACGGCTCGCCGCCTCCGGTGCGCATGCGGTGTTCGGCCCGCGCACCGGCTCGAAGACCGCCGACCTGCGGATTCCGCCGACGCTGCCGCCCGGCCCGCTCGCGTCGATCCTGCCGGTGCGCGTGTGGCGCGTCGAATCGCTGCGGCCGAACGTGACCGAGCGGATCGACGGCACGCTGCGCGACGGCGCGCCGCTCACCGGCGACGCGCGTCACTGGCGCGACCTCATCGAACTGCGCGACGACGACGCGCGCAGCGTCGTGCGCGCGCGCTTCGCCGACGGTCATCCGGCGTGTGTGTCGCACGGCACGCTGCACTACTGGGCCGCGCTGTTCGACGACGCGACCACCGCGCGCCTGTTCGCCGACGTCGCGGCCGAAGCCGGCCTGACACCGTCGCCGCTCGGCGACGGCGTGCGCGTGAGCCGGCGCGGCGGCCTGACCTACGTATTCAACTACGGCAGCACGCCGCACACGATCGATGCGGTGCCGCCGTCCGCGTTCGTGGTCGGCGCCGCGCAGGTCGAGCCGCAAGGCGTCGCCGTGTATCGAAGTCGTTCGTAGCAGCCGTTCGTAACAACCGCCCCCGGCGCCGCGACGCGCCGGTCACGCACAACGACAGACAGGAATGGAGACACCCATGACACATCGCCCCCATCGCGTCGCCGCCCGGCTTGCGACCGCCGCCGCCATCGCGTTCGCTTCGTTCGGCGCCGCGGCGCCGGCCGACGCGGGCACGCTGACGATCAACATCGCGTTCAAGGGCGCCAGCCAGCGCGCGGTCTGGCAGTCGACGATCGAAGCGTTCCACAAGGCCCATCCCGACATCGACGTGAAGCCCACCTTCGTCGACGAGGAAGCGTACAAGGTGCAGCTCCCCGCATGGCTCACGACCGTCGCGCCCGACGTCGTGAACTGGCACGCGGGCGAGCGCATGGCGTACTACGCGAGGCGCGGGCTGTTCGAGGACCTGAGCGGCGACTGGAAGAAGAACGGCTGGGACGCGATGTACGCGTCGACGCGCAGCGCGTCGTCCTATAACGGCAAGCAGTATGCTGCGCCGACCGTCTATTACTCGTGGGGGCTGTTCTACCGCAAGGACCTGTTCGGCAAGGTCGGCATCGCCGACGAGCCGAAGACCTGGGACCAGTTTCTCGATGCATGCAGGAAGCTGAAGGCGGCCGGCATCACGCCGATCGCGATCGGCGGCCGCGACGCGTGGACGCTCGCCGGCTGGTTCGACTATCTCGACCTGCGCCTGAACGGCAACGCGTTCCACCAGCAGCTGATGGCCGGCGACGTGCCGTACACCGATCCGCGCGTGAAGAAGGTCTACACGACGTGGAAATCGCTGATCGACTCGGGCTACTTCATCGACAACGCGCTGTCCTACGATCTCGACGGCGCGCAGCCGTTCCTGTTCCAGGGCAAGGCCGCGATGATGCTGATGGGCACCTTCATCGCCGCGGGCTTTCCGCCGAACGTGAAGCAGGAAATGGGCTATTACCGCTTCCCCGTCATCGACCCGAAGGTGCCGACCGCCGAGGACGGCCCGGTCGAATCGCTGCACATCCCGACCAAGGCGAAGAACAAGGCCGACGCGCATACCTTCCTCGCGTTCGTCGAAACGCCCGAGATGGGCGCGAAGCTCGCCGAAGGGCTCGGTTCGCTGTCGGCCAACGGCAAGTCGCCGGAGCCGGCCGATCCGATCTCACGCATCGGCTTCCGGATCCTCGCCGACACCCGGGGCGGCGTCGCGCAGTTCTACGACCGCGACATGACGAAGGAAATGGCCGACGAAGGGATGAAAGGGATGCAGCAGTTCGTCGCGAATCCCGCGCAGCTCGACACCGTGCTCGCGCAACTCGAACAGACCCGCAAGCGGATCTACAAGAAGTAACCGCGTGACCCCTGCGGCGGCCGAATGCCGCCGCATCCGCCCAGGAGGCTTGCCGTGTCCAGTCCGATCACGTCCAGACCCGTCGCAACGGCGGCTGCCCCGGCCGCCCCGGCTACCCCGACCGCACCGCCCGCCGCCGCGCCGCCGGCCCGCAGCTCGCCTGTCGCGCTGCGCGCGCGCCGGCCGTCGCCGGCCGTGCGGCGACAACGGCGCGCCGCGTGGCTCTTTCTCGCGCCCGCGTGCGCAATGGTTGCCGTCTATGTGATCTGGCCGATCCTGTCGACGCTGTGGCTGAGCCTCTGCAACTGGGACGGGATGACCGAGCGCACGTTCGTCGGTCTCGCGAACTACGCCGAGCTGTTGCAAGCGCCGACGTTCTACACCGCGCTGCGCAACAACGTGATCTGGCTCGCGCTGTTCATGCTCGCGCCGCCGCTCGGCCTCGCGCTCGCGCTGTACCTGAACCAGGCGGTCGCCGGCATCCGGCTCGTGAAGTCGCTGTTCTTCGCGCCGTTCGTGCTGTCGGGCGTGGTCGTCGGCCTGATCTTCTCGTGGTTCTACGATCCGACCTTCGGGCTGCTCGCACTGATCGCCGGGCACGGGATCCCGGTGCTCGGCGATGCGCGCTATGCGACCTTCGGCATCGTGTTCGCCGCGCTGTGGCCGCAGACCGCGTACTGCATGATCCTGTACCTGACCGGCCTCACGTCGGTGAACCCGGAGCAGATCGAAGCGGCACGGATGGAAGGCGCGCGCGGCTTCGCGCTGCTGTGGCACGTCGTGCTGCCGCAATTGCGGCCGACCACGTTCATGGCGATCGTCGTCACGGTGATCGGCGCGCTGCGCAGCTTCGACCTGATTTCGGTGATGACGGGCGGCGGCCCGTTCGAGAGCTCGACCGTGCTCGCGTATTACATGTACGACCAGGCGATCAAGTATTACCGGCTCGGCTATTCCGCGTCGATCGCGGTCGTGCTGTTCGCGATCATGCTCGTCTACATCGTGTTCCAGTTGCGCCGCATGTTGCGCAACGAGCAGTGACCTGACCTTCAGGGGAACCATCCATCATGTTTCCGACACCCGTTGCCCACTGGAAGCCGGTATCGCGCCGGCTGTACAAGCTGTCGCTGCCCGTCGCGCTCGTGATCTGGCTGCTGCCGATGATCGCGGTGTTCGTCACGTCGGTGCGCTCGACCGAGGAGCTGGTCGAAGGTCACTACTGGGGCTGGCCGCGGCACTTCTCGATGATCGAGAACTATCGCGACGCGCTGACCACGTCGCCGATGCTGCATTACTTCTGGAACAGCGTGCAGATCACGGTGCCGTCGGTGCTCGGGTCGATCGCGCTCGCGGCGATGGCCGGATTCGCGCTGGCGACTTACCGGTTTCGCGGGAATGCCGCGCTGTTCGGGACGTTCGTCGCGGGGAATTTCGTGCCGGTGCAGGTGCTGATGATTCCGGTTCGCGACTTGTCGCTCAGGCTCGGCGTGTTCAATACGGTCGAGGCGTTGATTCTCTTTCACGTCGCGTTTCAGACGGGGTTCTGTACGCTGTTTCTGCGCAATTTCATCAAGCAGTTGCCGTTCGAGCTGATCGAGGCGGCGCGGATCGAAGGCGCGGGAGAGTGGACGGTGTTCTGGCGGATCGTGTTGCCGTTGATCCGGCCGGCGCTGGCCGCGCTCGCGATTCTCGTGTTTACGTTCGTGTGGAACGATTACTTCTGGGCGCTGTGTCTCACGCAAGGTGACGAGGCCGCGCCGATTACCGCGGGTGTGGCGGCGCTGAAGGGGCAATGGACGACGTCCTGGAACCTTGTTTCGGCCGGGTCGATTCTCGCAGCGTTGCCGTCGGTCGCGATGTTCTTCGCGATGCAGAAGCATTTCGTCGCGGGGCTCACGTTTGGGGCGACGAAAGGTTGAACTCGCCCTGACCGCCGATCGCGGATTCGCATCTCCCCCTCTTCATCGAGAGGATTGCCCGTTTCGGCGGGCTTTTTTTATTTTTTCGAGGTTGGATGGATGTCGCTTGACGCCGCGATGCAAACTTTCGCCATAGACCAAATTCAACAATCACAATGTGCAAGCCTACCGCGTCGGATAAGCGCTCAACCACAACGCCCTAAGCCATCGGTTGCAATCCACGACCTTGTAACTGGCCCCCCAGATCAACCGCAAGACTATGTTTCGAATCCGCCTACTGTGCACCACACAAGACATTCAATAAACGGCCTTCGGCGTCGATTTCATTGCGCTCCCCGGGGAAAGGGATCAACCAAATCCTTTGAGCGCAACCAGCCAAACGTGATACGACCATCAAATTTCGGCCCTGTATTGACGTAGCGGACATATGAGAACTCACCACGCACTTTTAGAACAACGACGGCATCGCCACTTATGAGGTAAGAATTTTTGACTATGAATTTACCGCCTTTTATATCGTGCAAGTTGGATTTCTTCGTGACCAAACGAATACCAAGCGCTGGAATTTCACTTGACGTGAAAAATTCTTTTGCCGATATATCTGGCGGGTCCGCAGAGAAGATGCCTTGCACGCTGCTGCAACCGGCCTGCGGGCTCACTGTTCCAAGAACCCACCCCTCATATTTTTTATATAAATAGCCATCGATGTCGTAATTTTTGTCCCGATCTTCAAAATCGAGAGATCCATCTCCACTAAGAAAGGTGTTGATCCTGAAGGCAGAGTAATCCGCTTTGTCAGGATATTTTTCATCAAACACCCCATAAAACAAGAAATAGCAAGATCCATTTTCACCAATTCTTGAGTAAATCCCGGTTACACGATTGGAATTCACAAACGCAATCAAGTATGGCTGCCGAAATAGAACAGCACTCCCGGCAAATACCGAGCCAGACATTGTCAACGCCGCTGCAAACAACAGCCTCTTACCCAAAAGATCCATAAAATTTCACAATATTATCCTGACCAGTTGAGACTTGATAGAACGGCGTCCTGATTCGCCCATGTTTTCCGGATCAAAGCCCGAACGATTTTTCCGGCATTTTGATCAACCCGATACGTCGCAGCGGCATTCTCGGCCCCGCCCGACCCGACAATGCCGCTCGCGCCCTAGTGCGTAAAATCGCGACCACCCCGTTTATCAAGCAGCATCGATCAACGCAGAGCCTGATACCTCGATAAATAATTATTAATATCTTATTTTTTAGGAAAGGGATCCACCAAATCCCTTGTACGCACCCACCCAAAAGTAACGCGCCCCTTGAACTTCGGCCCAGCACCTACGTAACGAATGTATGAAAAATCACCTTGATTTTTCATTACGATCACACCATCCCCCTCTACAAGATAGGATTTTCGTGCCATAAATTTTCCGTCGCGATTGTCATAAAAAACCGCTTCACCCTTCACAATACGAATTCCGATGGCCGGAAACTCTCGAATTACATGATAGGTGACCGATCTAAAGTCTTTTGGTCCAAACGCGAATACTCCTGTTGCATTTTCACACCCAGCCTGACCAATCTCAGTCTGTATAACCCACTCACTGTCGCGTCGATACAAAATCCCTTTGATGTCGAATGCTTTATTCCTATTCCGAAACTCCGGGGATAACTCACCCAAAACGAAAGTAAGTAACGGCGTATCAACATAACCCTCAACACTCACACTACTTGGCCTATCACCGTTCTCTACAAACAAGAAGCTGCAAGAAAATTTTTCATTCCCAGAATCATAAAAACCCGATATAGCCCTCCCGTTGCGAAATCCGATTAAACTTGGATCATTGAACAGAATCGCCTCACCAGCAAAGGACAAACGCGAAATCGACGCAAAGAATAAAGGCACAATGAATTTACTTGAACTGCTCATAGAATTTTTTGAGATTTTCAGCGTAGTGAGGATTCTTCGTGCGCCAGCGCCTACCATTGTATGAAGTCGCAACCTGCTCCCATTTGTGCCCTCTCAATCCGTCAACACCAGCACGCTTCTCTTTTTTCATAAAGGCAATAAATATTTCCATCTGCCCATCCGTTCCAGATATAAATTTATTGGCAAACTCTGCCGGCGTCGAACACCCACACGATGAATAGTACTCTCCCAGAATTTGAAAACCTCCCCAAGAGCATGATTGTATGGCGATATCAAAATCAAGAGCCGCAGCACGAATCAGCTTTTCATATTGATTCAGGCCGTTTCCGCCATATTGATCTCCGTTTGGGAAGCAGAGATCGGGGAATTTTGGATAAGGATTTTCGGGGAAATCCTTTCTTTTGGACGAATGCACTTTCTTCTTGGCAGCGCCAGTCGCTTTTGCGCTCTTCGATTCTGCCGCTTCCTTTTCCGCCCCCCTTTCCTTCTCCTCTGCCTCCTTGTCGCGCTTCTTTACGGATAGATCAAAGAAGTGCCGTCGTTCATACAGTATGGGAGGAAGTCCATTTTCCAGAAATGGATGGCCTTGAGATTCCTGTTGAACCAGCGCCTTAATGGCGGCGACTTCTACATTAAGTTCGCTAGCCATGCGCTGATACTGCATATCCGAAAAAAACTCTGGCTTTGGGTAACTCAGCCTCGAACCAAAAATGCTGAATGCTACGGTGCGCGGCTCACCCGTGTTCACCACCTTATAGTGGTGTTCAATTGTAATCCTGGTTTTCTTCTTGTGTGTTTTTTGATCGACAGTGACTTCCTTGTTTTTCTTGGAAAAATCTTTTTTTACCCGGCCTTGCTCGGTTACTTTTTGCGTCCATGCAATGTATTGACCAAATTCCTTGACCAATCTCTCGATCGTCATAACTTCGCCCTCTTTCACAACCGGAAGATTTAGATTCTGCTCAAACTCGTCCTTTGGGGTGAGTTGTGTAGTGGACTCCAAGTGATATTCGGGACTGACGATGGTGAACGCGCTGATATCCTTCTTGGGGACAATTTGGGCTTTCCAGGCAAATTCCCCACGACGATTCTTGACGAACACATCTATCGGTTGGTTGCGAGCCGCATTCGTGATCGTCACCGCAAAGCCATCCTTGTCGGTGGTCGCCTCCGTCTTGTTGTCCAAAATGGGCGACGAGCGCGCGGTCGATTCGGCTTTGCTATTCGGTGGTGTTTTTGCAGGCGCCGCCGCCGAGCTCGATACCGCTTCAGGTAAGGCCGCGGCACCGTAAACGGGTGTCGCAGCTGACGCATTGCTCTGTGTTGCCGAATCCTCTTGGATGATCGTTGGATCGGGGCCGGTTTCCCACGCTGGGGCCGGCCGTGCGTTTTTGCCAGACGTCAATTGGACGGCCAGGCCTTCGATAGGCTTTTTCAACACGTCGCGAAAAAGCACGGTTACCACCACGAATGCAGCTGGTTGAGCCTTCGGTGCCGGTGCGTCGGCGGATTGTGCGTTCGACACTTGCTCTCCCTATCGATTTCGCGGATATCAGAAGTTGAATCGGTCAAGTTTCCTGCTGCTCGTCGACCGGGTCTTCGCTCGCGTCGTCGACTGCTTCGTCATGGTCGTAAGCATCTTCAATCGCTAGCCAGTCGCCGCCACCGATCTCACACTTCACGTTCATTGGTGTAGGTGTGTGAACGGCTGCCGTTTCGCCGTCGAGTAGCCCGCCCTGCTGCTGAAGTGTTCCGTCCGGCAAATAGATGCGATATGTCTGCGCTTGCAGCGCTTCCCCGACACCAAGATTCGCGATGACCGAAGATACGTCGAAAGTCTGCGTATATTCATGGTTCAGGTTTTGCTGCAACGTGCTGACAGGCAGCGGCGGGATGGAATAGCGCATACTGCTCGGCCCACTAAACGCATGCTGCGCTCCCTTGAACTCGACGGTCCCGGGTGCATGCCCGCGGATATTGCCGCCTTCAAGGGTGATTGATGCGCCGCCCGCGGTGAGCACCAGCTTTCCACCCGCTGCGATCTCGACGTCGCCTTGTGCCAGCAGTTTGAGGACTGCTTTAGCGATCACCTCGACATCCGCGTCATGCGACTGGATCTGCACGGGTCCCTTGGTGAACAGCCTGATCGCCGTCTGCGAGAACATCCCAATGGCTTTGGCGGCATTTACGATAAATGCTCCTGCTGATCCGATATGCGTGTTCAGGCCGCTGACCACATTGATATGGCGATCTGCCGTCATGTGCAGCGAGTCTTGCGTAGACGTGCCGATGCCGAACGGGCTAGCGAGTAGCAGAATCGCCTTCTTGAACGCGTTCGCACTGCCAGTCCCGCCGCCTGCAGTACGACCGCCGCCGGCTTCCAGCGTCTCCGGCTGCTGGGTGGCGTCCGTGAACTGCTTGAGCGAAGCGTGGCTCTCTTTCAAGCTGTCCGCGTGGTGCTGCACGCCTACGTTCGACAGCGCCTCAACGAGGCTTTCGGCGCTAATCAATTGACCCTGCGCTTCCTTGACGTCAAGCTGATCATCGTTGTGCGCCTTCGCGTGCGTTCCGATATATGCACCACGATTCGCCCGCATACCGAGATAATCATCCGTATGCAGCAAAGCCCCTTTTCCGAGGTATCGGCCCCGCGCGTTGTTATTGCCCGCATGGTCAATCAGAACCCCTTGGTGGTACAGGCTGTAGCTGTTCCCGACCCTGCCCGTGTAGGTGGTCAGTCGTGTAGCCCCTTGATGTGTCGCATCGTCGTGTACGAACGCGTTGTAAGCACCACTCTTACCGAAGCCATTCGACATGAGGCCCGAGAGGAGCACGTTGGTATGCCATTGTGGGGGTGTCGTTTGGGATGGCAGGCGCCCGAGCACATACGGCCGGTCACAATCACCCTGGAAGTAGTCGACGAGGACCCATTCGTCTTTGCGCGGCACATGAACGCCACCATAGCCATATCCGGTGTCGGCCTGCATCACCAGCAGTGGCGGTGACGTTTGCGTCCGGTTCCTTCCGTCGCGCTCGTCCCACGGGTAGATCACGTAAATGCGATTGCGCTCGTCGGCCCATGCTTCCTCATTATCCGGGCCATTCACGAGCGCGTGCTCGGCATACATCAGCGGCTTTCCATGCTCGAATGGACTGCGATACTCGATGTTGGTCCGCTGCGCATCTACTTTGACCAAGTAGATGCCGCCCAGGCCATCGATGGGATTGGCTCGCGAGCTAAACTGCGTGCCATAGTCCTGGCGCAAGTCGGACAATGCGCTCTGCAAACTCAGTGGATAGGTCGCAGCGTGATTAGATAGCGGCACATTGTTCTCAATGAGCCACTCAACCTCGACGACCATGAACTCCCGAAGGTTCGAATCGAACGTCATATGCCGCGTGTGATGCTCGAGCGTGAAACGCGATCCGGCGTCGAGCCATCGCACACCGCCGAGACCAATGTATCGCCGGGCGGCGGAAGTCCAAGCCTGGGTTCTATTGGATGCACGTCGTCGCCCCTCGTCCGAGTTCGGGTAGGCATACGACAGGGCTTCACGAATAATCATGGGCGCATACGGAACGCTGCGCCTCACCTGCTGACGTCGCTCTTCGGTCACATAGGTGCTTGCGCTATCACCCAAGTCACTGCGCACCGAATAATTCCGTTGCGGATTCTTGTAATTGAAGGAGGTTGTCGCGTAGGCAAGACTTTGTGCAGTCTGAGTCACCGCCCATTGCGTGAAGCCATCTACCTCGTCGCTAATTGCATCGTTGAAAAATTCGATCGGTTTCGCATCAGGCAAGGCAGAAAGCCGATCGACTATGACGAGTGTTGACACGCGTGGATCGTCTTCATACTGGACTGGCGCATGCTCGAAATAAAAGTACCATCCTTCGTCTTCGAGAATTCTATGGAAAAAGTTCAGATCTGTTTCGCTCTGCCGCGTGTACGATCGCGCACGTGGCTCGTCCCACAGGACGAAACGTACTCGCCCGGCAAGCTGCGGGTAGGCTCCCAGCAACTCAGAGAGAATTTCCCGTGCGCTTTTATTGAACCAATGATCGTTCTTGCTCGCCTTGCCGAGAAAGAAAAGCGCCGACTCGAACTCAATCTGGTAGACGGTCAGATTTCCGTCTTGCCCGAGCGTGTGGAATTTGTGAACGAAACCGTGAATCGGGCGATAGACTGATTCAACAAATGGCTTGGAGGTTTGCTGAATAAACAGCGTGACAGGCTGATGCTCGAGTTCCAGGTTATCGATATCGTCACGTAACGAAACGACGTCGACCACCCAGCGATAGCCTCGCCCGACTCTGGACCATCCCTTTGCGCGCACTGGAATGAGCGTTTGCGCCCCCAGCGGGGAGCGGAACATAAGCAGTCGCTCGTGCTGCATCAAGCCCCGATGTATCGACTCGTAAAGCGTAGCCGCCCGCAATCTTGCGGGATCGACGGGTGGAAAAACCATTTCCTTTCCTTGTCTCTCAGGTTCAACCGCCAAGGAAGCGACGCGGGTGACGGTCGGCCATTGCGACGATGAGTCGCTCGCTCGATTCTATTCAGGATTGAGCGGAGCTATATATGTGACCAAGTACTTGAAAATGGTTTATCTCTGAAAATGGAGATCCCCGTGCGCTCAATTCATAATCTCAAATATTTTCGAAAGATTAGCGCAACAACCCCGTTTCCGGGCCGGGAGTATCTCAAATTAGCAGCCGTTCCCTTCCTACACGGAAATTGGATGGCAACCTTTAAATTTCACAGAATGTGGCAAAACGATATATATGCCACGCTTTCTGCTAACGCACATTGGCAGACATCCATCGTCGCACCGATGATCGTACCGGCAGGCGTGGACAGTCGGGTGCCTAGACCGACATCCACCTGCACGTAGGCTTTGAAGGGGGCCCCAGAGGATCCGCCATGCTACTTGGACGCTTTGTCACGGCTACCCGATTTGCCCGCCGGCCTGCCTGCCCCCAGCCGGCTTGCCCGCAGGTCTGCTGCGCGGCCTTGTCACGCTGAACGGACTGCCGATCGTGTAGTCCGGTCCGTTACCGGCCGGCTTCGCGTGCGGTGCCGCCGGCTTGCGCTTGCTTTCTCCGCCTGGCGCCTGCGGGCGCGGCATTTTACCGGGCACCGGCTGGCGTGCCGCGCACCATATACGTCATATTATGATGTAATAGTCGATCAAACCGCATCGTCAACGCACTTCGTTTGATTGACGTCATCGTACGAACGCACCGGTGCTTTCTCAAGTCCACCCTTCAAGCCGCAACGTCGAGCGCACGAGCCGCTGCTCCTCCTCTTCGATCTCGCGCAGATACTCGACGCACTGCCGGATATGCTCGCTCGCCGCCTTGCGCGCCTGGTCGGGCAGCCGCCCGGTCACCGCGTTGTAGAGCCGCGCGTGCTGGCGGTCGATCTGCTTCTTCAACGGCTCACGGTGATAGAGGTTGTTCACCGACGCGAACACGGAACTGAGCAGCAGATCGGTCAGCGACCGCAGCGTATTGACGAGCACCGGATTGTGCGACGCCTCGCAGATCGCGAGATGGAACGCATGGTCGAGCTTCGCGCGCGCGGCCGGGTCGAGATCCAGCGCGTCGGCCGCCGTCATTTCCTCGTAGCGGCGCTTGATCAGGATGAAGTCGGCGGGCGTCCCGCGCAGCGCGGCGAGCCGCGCGGCTTCGGTCTCGAGCATCCCGCGCACCTCGAACAGGTCGTACAGCGTGCGCGGCTGCGAGCCGAGCAGATGCATCATCGGCGAGACTTCGCGTTGCGGGGTCAGGCTCGCGACGAACGAACCCTTGCCGTGCGTCGTCTCGATGATTCCGCGCGCGCGCAGCAGCTTCATTCCTTCACGCACGGCCGTGCGCGACACGCCGAGCTTCTCGGTCAGCCGCCGCTCGGACGGCAGCGCCTGCCCGGCCTTCAGCACGCCGTCGACGATCAGTTGCTCGATCCGCTCGGCGACGACATCGGCGACGTTGCGCGCCGGCGCTTGTCGATCCCGCATTTCCATACTGGTATGACCACTTCGGACGATGATCGCCGATTTTCTCACAAACCCTTGTGTTGATTGGGTTTTCCGTCACATCAAACCCTACGTCACAGGCCTCCCTCGAAAAACTGGTATGACCACATCCGCGACGTCTGGACACGCCCCCGCCGCCCGCCAAGAATGCCGTCCATCCGGCACGCCGCGCCTCCCGCGGCCGACTGCAGGGTGGAGACGGAGACACACGATGAGTTTCACCTACGACGAACGGATCGACGGCCCGCTGGCAACCGTCGACCGCGACACGCTCGTCGCCGCGCTCAACGCGGCGGCGCCCGGCCTCGACGTGCTGCACGAACGCGAGGCGCTGAAGCCGTTCGAATGCGACGGTCTCGCCGCGTATCGCACGGTGCCGCTCGCGGTGGTGCTGCCCGACACGGTCGAGCAGGTGCGCGCGGTGCTGCGCGTCGCGGCCGCGCACGGCGTGCCGGTCGTCGCGCGCGGCGCGGGCACCGGGCTGTCGGGCGGCGCGATGCCGCTCGAAAAGGGCATCCTGCTCGTGATGGCGAAGTTCAGCCGGATTCTCGCCATCGACGCCGACGCCGGCATCGCGCGCGTGCAGCCCGGCGTGCGCAACCTCGCGATCTCGCAGGCGGCCGCGCCATACGGCCTCTACTACGCGCCCGATCCGTCGTCGCAGATCGCCTGCTCGATCGGCGGCAACGTCGCCGAAAACGCGGGCGGCGTGCACTGCCTGAAATACGGCCTGACGGTGCACAACATCCTGAAGGTCGAGATCGTGACGATCGACGGCGACACGCTCACGCTCGGCGCCGACGCGCTCGACGCCCCCGGCTTCGACCTGCTCGCACTGTTCACCGGCTCCGAGGGGATGCTCGGCATCATCACCGAAGTGACCGTGAAGCTGCTGCCGAAACCGCCGAGCGTCAAGGTGCTGATGGCGAGCTTCGACGACGTCGCAGAAGCCGGCACCGCGGTCGCGCGGATCATCGGCGCAGGCGTGATTCCCGGCGGGCTGGAAATGATGGACAACCTGGCGATCCGCGCGGCCGAGGACTTCATCCACGCGGGCTATCCGGTCGACGCGCAGGCGATCCTGCTGTGCGAACTCGACGGCGCGGCCAGCGACGTCGAGGAAGACGCCGACCGTGTCGCCGCGCTGCTGCGCGACGCCGGCGCGTCGGAGATCCGCGTCGCACGCGACGAAGCGGAGCGCCAGCGCTTCTGGGCCGGCCGCAAGAATGCGTTCCCGGCGGTCGGCCGCATGTCGCCCGACTACTACTGCATGGACGGCACGATCCCGCGCCGCGAGCTGCCGCGCGTGCTCGAAGGGATCGCCGCGCTGTCCGCCGAATACGCGCTGCCGGTCGCGAACGTGTTCCACGCGGGCGACGGCAACATGCATCCGCTGATCCTGTTCGACGCGAACCATCCCGGCGAGCTCGACCGCGCGGAAGCGCTCGGCGGCAAGATCCTCGAACTGTGCGTCGCGGTGGGCGGCAGCATCACCGGCGAACACGGCGTCGGGCGCGAGAAGATCAACCAGATGTGCGTGCAGTTCAACGCCGATGAAATCACGTTCTTCCACGCGGTGAAGACTGCGTTCGATCCGCAGCGCCTGCTCAATCCGGGCAAGAACATCCCGACGCTGCATCGCTGTGCCGAATTCGGTGCGATGCACGTCCATCACGGCAAGCTGCCGTTTCCCGAACTGGAGCGCTTCTGATGCGACGCGAACGCGAACGCGAACCCGAATCGATCGACGACAGCGCCGCGCTCGTCGCGCAGGTCGACGCAGCAATCCACGCTCGCCAGCCGCTGCATATCCGCGGCGCCGGCACGAAGGCGTTCGTCGGCCGCGCCGTCGAAGGCCGCACGCTCGACGTGCGCACGCACCGCGGCGTCGTCGCGTACGACCCGACCGAACTCGTCATCACCGCACGCGCGGGCACGCCGCTCGCCGAACTCGAAGCGATGCTCGACGCGGCCGGCCAGATGCTGCCGTGCGAGCCGCCCGCGTTCGGCGGCGCGGCGACGGTCGGCGGGATGTTCGCGGCCGCACTGGCGGGGCCGCGCCGCCCGTGGGCCGGCGCGGTGCGCGATTTCGTGCTCGGCTGCCGCGTGATCACCGGCCACGCGAAACACCTGCGCTTCGGCGGCGAGGTGATGAAGAACGTCGCGGGCTACGACGTGTCGCGGCTGCTCGCGGGCAGTTTCGGCTGCCTCGGCGTCGTGACCGAGGTATCGCTGAAGGTGCTGCCGAAGCCGCGCTCCACCGGCAATCTCGCGTTGCTGCTCGACGCGGGCGAAGCCGTGCAACGCGTCGCCGCATGGCGCCGCGCGGGGCTGCCGCTCGCGGGCGCGTGCCACGCGGACGGCCTACTGCATGTGCGGATCGAAGGCGGCGAGGGCTCGGTGAAGGCCGCGCGCGACACGATCGGCGGCGAGCAGATGGACGATCGCGACGACGGATTCTGGGCGCGGCTGCGTGACCTGTCGCTGCCGTTCTTCGACGATCCGCGCCCGCTGTGGCGCATGTCGGTGCCGGCCGCCGCACCGCTCGACGCGCTGTCCGGCGTGCAGCTGGTCGACTGGGGCGGCGCGCAGCGCTGGCTGAAGAGCGACGTGGCACCGGCCGACGTGCAGCGGTTCGCCGCGCAGTGGGGCGGGCACGCGACCTGCTTCACGCCCGGCACGACGCCCGAGCCGTTCCAGCCGCTGCCGCCCGCGCTGCTGCGCGTGCATCGGCAGTTGAAGGCGCAACTCGATCCGCATGCGATTTTCAATCCCGGCCGCCTGTACGCGGACGTCTGACGCCAACCCGACTTCAAACCGCCGATGCAAACCAATCTCAGCGAAGCCAGCAAGGCCCTCGACCGGGCCGACGAAGCGGAAGCGATCCTGCGCGCGTGCGTGCACTGTGGCTTCTGCAATGCGACCTGCCCGACCTACCAGGTGCTCGGCAACGAGCTCGACGGGCCACGTGGGCGCATCTACCTGATCAAGCAGATGCTCGAAGGCGAGCCGTGCGGCGAGCGCACGCAGCAGCATCTGGACCGTTGCCTGACCTGCCGCAACTGCGAGACGACCTGCCCGTCCGGCGTGCGCTATCACACGCTGCTCGACATCGGCCGCGCGGAAGCCGAGAAGCGCGCGCGGCGCCCGGCGCGCGAGCGCCTGTTGCGCGCGGGCCTGCGTCACGTCGTGCCGCGGCCGGCGACGTTCGCCGCGCTGCTGAAGACCGGCCGCGCGCTGCGTCCGCTGCTGCCCGGCACGCTGCAGGACAAGATTCCGGCCGCCGTGCCCGCCGCCACGCCGCGCCCGCCGGTGCGCCACGCACGACGCGTGCTGATGCTGGAAGGCTGCGTGCAGCCGTCGCTGTCCCCGAACACCAACGCGGCCGCGGCACGCGTGCTCGACCGGCTCGGCATCAGCGTCACGCCGGCGCGCGAGGCGGGCTGCTGCGGTGCGACCGAATATCACCTGAACGCGCAGGCTGCCGGTCTCGCGCGCGCACGCCGCAACATCGATGCATGGTGGCCGGCGATCGAGGCCGGCGCGGAAGCGATCGTGCTGACGGCGAGCGGGTGCGGCGCGTTCGTGAAGGAATACGGCGATCTGCTGCGCTCCGACCCCGTCTACGCGGACAAGGCACGGCGCGTCAGCGCGCTCGCGCGCGACCTCGCGGAAGTCATCGCGGCCGAACCGCTCGACGCGCTGGCCGATACGACGCAGCGCCGCGTCGCGGTCCACTGCCCGTGCACACTGCAGCATGCGCAGCGGCTCGGCGGCGCGGTGGAAAGCATCCTGACGCGGCTCGGCTTCGATCTGACGAATGTCGCCGACGGCCACCTGTGCTGCGGCTCGGCCGGCACCTATGCGCTGACGCAGCCCGAGCTCGCGACGAAACTGCGCGACAACAAGCTCGATGCACTCGAAGCCGCACGGCCGGACCTGATTGTCACGGCCAACATCGGCTGCCAGACTCACCTGAACGGCGCGGGCCGCACGCCCGTGCGCCACTGGATCGAGCTCGTCGACAACCGATTCGCCAACTGACCGCTGACTCCGGAGAACCTTCATGAAAACGAAACCCGAACTCGAACTCGCCGACGTCGAGCGCATGCTCGCCGCCGCCCGCGCGGAAGCCGAGCGCCACGGCTGGGCCGTGTCGATCGCGATCGTCGACGACGGCGGCCACCTGCTCGCGTTCGCGCGCCTCGACGGCGCGTCGGCCGCCAGCACCTACATCGCGCAGGACAAGGCGCGCGCGGCGGCGCTCGGCCGTCGCGAGACGAAGGCGTATGAGGATATGATCAACGGTGGCCGCACCGCGTTTCTGAGCGTGCCGCTGACGGGCTTGCTCGAAGGCGGCGTGCCGGTCACGGTGGACGGCCGCATGGCGGGCGCGATCGGTGTGTCTGGCGTAAAGTCCGAACAGGATGCGCAGATCGCCCGCGCCGGCACACAAAGCGTCGTGGCCTAAGCCAGCCGCGCGCGCATTTTTCCCCGGGAGGAATCACGATGATCGACCAAGCAGGACTGCAAGTCGCACCAGCGCTGAGCCAGTTCATTGAAAACGAAGCACTGCCGGGCACCGGTATCGACAAAGCCGCGTTCTGGAGCGGTTTCTCGGCCCTGGTGCACGACCTCGCGCCGCGCAACCGCGCGTTGCTCGCGGAACGCGACCGCCTGCAGCAGGAACTCGACGCATGGCATCGCGCGCACCCGGGCCCGGTGCGCGACCATGCCGCCTATCGCGCATTCCTCGAACAGATCGGCTACCTCGTGCCGGTCCCGTCGAACGTCGCGGCAGCCACCGCGAACGTCGACAGCGAGATCGCGACGCAAGCCGGCCCGCAGCTCGTCGTGCCGCTGTCGAACGCGCGCTATGCGCTGAACGCCGCGAACGCGCGCTGGGGCAGCCTGTACGATGCGCTGTACGGCACCGACGCACTGCCCGAGGACGGCGGCGCCGAACGCACGTCGGCCTACAACCCGACGCGCGGCCAGCGCGTGATCGACTACGCGCGCAACGTGCTCGACAACGCGGCGCCGCTCGCGAGCGGCTCGCACCGCGACGCGCTGCGCTACCGCGTACAGGACGGCCAGCTCGCCGTCGAAACCGGCAAGGGCGTCACGCACCTCGCGCAGCCGGCGCAATTCGTCGGCTACCAGGGCACGGCCGACGCGCCGTCCGCGATCCTGCTGCAGCACAACGGCCTGCACCTCGAGATCCAGATCGACGCGTCAACCCCCATCGGTCGCGCCGATCTCGCGAACGTGAAGGACGTCGTGCTCGAAGCCGCGGTCAGCACGATCATCGACTGCGAGGATTCGGTGGCGGCGGTCGACGCCGACGACAAGGTCCAGCTCTACCGCAACTGGCTCGGCCTGATGCAGGGCACGCTGGTCGAGGAAGTCGCGAAGGGCGGCAAGACCTTCACGCGCCGCCTGAACGCCGATCGCGAGTACACGACGCCGGCCGGCGGCACGCTGTCGCTGCACGGCCGCTCGCTGCTGTTCGTGCGCAACGTCGGCCACCTGATGACCAACGGCGCGGTGCTCGACCGCGACGGCAACGAGATTCCGGAAGGGATCCTCGACGGCGTCGTCACGACGCTGTGCTCGCTGCACGACCTGCAGGCCAAGCGCAACTCGCGCACCGGCTCGATCTACATCGTGAAGCCGAAGATGCACGGCCCGGTCGAAGTCGCGTTCGCCGACACGCTGTTCGCGCGCATCGAGGATCTGTACGGCCTGCCGCGCAACACGCTGAAGATGGGCATCATGGACGAGGAGCGTCGCACCAGCGTGAACCTCGCCGCGTGCATCGCGGCGGCCGCCACGCGCGTCGCGTTCATCAACACCGGCTTCCTCGACCGCACCGGCGACGAGATGCACACCGCGATGGAAGCGGGCCCGATGATCCGCAAGGGCGACATGAAGTCGTCGGCGTGGATCCAGTCGTACGAGCGCAACAACGTGCTCGCGGGCCTGTCGGCCGGCCTGCGCGGCCGCGCGCAGATCGGCAAGGGCATGTGGGCGATGCCGGACCTGATGCACGCGATGCTCGAGCAGAAGATCGCGCATCCGCGCGCCGGCGCGAACACCGCATGGGTGCCGTCGCCGACCGCCGCGACGCTGCACGCGCTGCACTACCACCTCGTCGACGTGCAGGCCGTCCAGCAGGCGCTCGAGAAGACGCCGTACGCGAGCGAACGCGACGCGCTGCTCGAAGGGCTGCTGACCGTGCCGGTCGTCGAGCGCGCCGCCTGGAGCGAGAGCGAGATCCTGAGCGAGGTCGAGAACAACGCACAGGGCATCCTCGGCTACGTCGTGCGCTGGGTCGAACAGGGCGTCGGCTGCTCGAAGGTGCCCGACATCCACGACGTCGGCCTGATGGAAGACCGCGCGACGCTGCGCATCTCGAGCCAGCACATCGCGAACTGGCTGCGCCACGGCGTGATCACCGAGGCGTTCGTGCTCGACGTGTTCAAGCGGATGGCGCGCGTCGTCGACCAGCAGAACGCGGGCGACCCGAACTATCGTCCGATGGCGCCCGGCTACGACCAGTCGACGGCGTTCAAGGCCGCGTGCGCACTCGCGCTGCAGGGCACGTCGCAGCCGAGCGGCTATACCGAGCCGCTGCTGCATCGGTTCCGGCTCGCGTTCAAGGCGCAACAGAACGGCGGTTGAGTCCGCGCATGCGGGTCTTCCCGCATGCCGGAAACCCGTACGCCGGTTTCACGAAACGGGCGGCCATCACGGCCGCCCGTTTTCATATTCGGGATTTACGCAACCGCTGAAACGGATAATCGGCGCATATCGTCCGACGGCTTTCCATACGCGCCGGTCGCTAAATCACGAAAATCGGCGGACGCTCAATGCGCGCCGCTCACGCGATGACGCGAAGCCTTGCGCCACAACGCTCGGCGCGCGATTGGCAAGTATCGGCCACTTCGATAATTTGATCCGGATCAACAGCGCGCAACATTTTCCGCGCAGACGAATGCGCGCGCTATACTCGGACCAATCCGCACCGCCCAATTCGTCGGATCATCGAATCGCGGCAGATGTCGGCGGTGAACAGGAGATTTAACGGTTTACCCGGCCGCCAAATCCGATAATGTGCGGCAACGTTCGCCGCCGATCGGGGGACCAGGCGCCGAACGGGCCGCGTACCGGATCGCCACCAGCAAGTCATACGAATAATCGCATCGACCCGCCGCCCGGCGACGGTGCCCATCGATCCACGGACCATGGCAGAAACCGACTACGCACTGCCCAGCGAATCCGGCCTGACGGGCCGTGTCGTCGCTCAATTGCGCCGGGTCCTGTTGCCGCACCTGATCTTCTATTCCGGGCTGCTGATCGCGCTGCTGCTGTTGCTGCTGTGCGCCATCCTGCTGTACGAAGGCCGCATCGACGCGCGCGACCGTGCCCGCATCACGCAGCACAACATCGCGCTGATGGCGTCGTGGGACATCGAGCGCAACATCGAGATCTATTCGCTGTCGCTGCAGGCGGTCGTCGAAGGCGAGAACGATCCCGCGGTCGTCGCGCTGCCGATGCCGCTGCGCCGTCAGGTGCTGTTCGACCGTGCGACGACCGCCAAATACCTCGGCGGCATCTACGTGCTCGACGCGAACGGCGACATCGCGGTCGACGGCAAGAGCGACGTGCCACGCAAGGCGAATTTCGGCAACGAACCGTACTTCACGGTGCACCGCGACCACCCGGACGTCGGCCTGTACGTCAGCGATCCATACCATTCGCGGCTGCGCGACGGCTCCCCGAGCATCGCGCTCAGCCGGCGCATCACGCGGCCCGACGGATCGTTCGGCGGCGTCGCCGTGATGTCGATCCGGCTTGAATATTTCCAGAACCTGTTCTCGCGCCTCGCGCTCGGCGATCGCGGGTCGATGGCGCTGATCAACACGAAGGGCCTGATGCTCGCGCGCCAACCGTACGATCCGGCGATCGTCGGCCGAAACATCAGCCGCGCCAGCACGTTCCGGCAGTTCATGACCGCCAACGAAGGCAGCTTCGCCGATACCGCGTCGATCGACGGCGTGCGGCGCCTGTACGTGTTCCGGCACCTCGACAACCTGCCGCTGATCATCATGGTGGCGCGCTCCGAAGCGGACACCTACGCCGCGTGGTACGACCGCGCGATTCCGATCGGCTCCGCGATGGCCCTGCTCGCACTCGGCTTCGTCGGCCTGTCGCTGCTGCTCGACGTGCAGTTGCGCAAGCGCCACCGCGCGGAAACCGAACTGCAGGCGCTCGCGCGCACCGACGGCCTCACGGGCCTCGACAACCGCCGGATGCTCGACGTCACGCTCGCGCGCGAATGGCGCCGCGCCGCGCGCTCGCAGCATGCGCTGTCGCTGCTGTTCGTGGACGTCGATCACTTCAAGCGCTACAACGACACACAAGGCCACCAGGCCGGCGACGATGCGCTGGCCGCGGTCGGCCGCTGCATCGCCGGATGCCTGCGCCGGCCGGCCGACTACGCAGCGCGCTATGGCGGCGAGGAGTTCGTCGTGGTGCTGCCCGACGTCGACACGACCGGCGCCGTGACGATCGCGGAGGCGATCCGCACCGGCATCCTCGATCTCGGTATCCGGCACGATACGGGCGCATCCGGGTGCCTGACCGCGAGCATCGGCGTGACGACCTGCTTTCCGGAACACGACGACAGCATCCAGGCCGCGTTGAAGCTCGCCGACGACGCGCTGTATCGCGCCAAGGAGCGCGGACGCAACCGGGTCGTCGTGCAGCCGTCCACGGCCGCCGACCGCGAACCGCGCCGGGCCTGAGCGCTGGCGTGCCGGGCGGCCGCCGCGCCGGCGCCGCCCGCGGGCCAAAATCGCCGACAATGTCGGCTCGCCGCGCCGCCGCGCGGTAAGCGCGCCCGCTTCGCACCACCATGAGACTCAAGGCAAAGATTTTCCTCCTGGCCATCGTGCCGTTCCTGCTCGCCATCGCCGGCATCGGCTTCGGCGTGCGTCAGCAGGCGACGTCGCTCGCCCACACGCAGCACGCGACGATCCAGGCCGCGTACCTGTCGAGCAAGGAAGTCGAGCTCAAGCACTACGTCGAACTCGCGACGAGCGCGATCATGCCGCTCTACGACGCGAGCGGCCGCAACGCGCGCGACGACGGGATGCTGCGCACGCAGGCGCTCGCGATGTTGCAGAAGATGGATTTCGGTCCCGACGGCTATTTCTTCGTGTACGACCTGCACGGCAATTCGCTGATGCATCCGCGCGAGCCCGAGCGCGTCGGCCACAATTACTGGTCGATGCGCGACCCGCAGGGTGCGCTGACGATCCAGCAGCTGATCGGCGCCGCATCGCACGGCGGCGGCTACGTGCGCTACGCGTGGCAGCGGCCGTCGACGGGCAAGGTCGCGCCGAAGCTCGGCTACGTCGTCGCGCTCGAACGCTGGGGCTGGATGGTCGGCACCGGCATCTATCTCGACGACGTCGACACTGCGCTGCAGCGCATCGACGCGCGCGCGTCCGCCAACATCGAGCGCACGATGAGCTGGCTCACCGCGATCGCGCTGACCGGCGCGGCGGCGATCGCCGTCTGTGCGCTGGTGCTGAACGTCAGCGAGTCGCGCAGTGCCGATGCGAAGCTCAAGCAACTCGCGCAGCGCGTCGTCGAATCGCAGGAACAGGAGCGCGAGCGGCTGTCGCGCGAACTGCATGACGGGATCAGCCAGATGATGGTGTCTGCGAAGCTGATGCTCGAATCCGCGCTCGCGCGCTTCGAGCGCGGCGCAACGCGCATGCCCGAGGCCGAGCAGGCGCTCGCGTCGGGCGTCGGGCGGCTCGGCGACACGCTGCGCGAAGTGCGGCGCATCTCGCATGCACTGCGCCCGGCGATGCTCGACGATCTCGGCCTCGCGGCGGCGCTCGAGCAGCTCGTGCGCGAATTCGGCACGGAAAGCGGCATCGACATCGGCTATACGCAGGTCGCGCACAGCGGCGCGCGGCCGCTGCCCGCGCCGGTCAATACGGCGCTGTTCCGGATCGCACAGGAAGCGCTCAGCAACATCGTGCATCATGCGCAGGCGTCACGCGCGGCCGTCACGCTCGACGTCGGCGCGCATTCCGTCACGCTGACCATCGCCGACAACGGCTGCGGCTTCGATGCCGAGCGTTCGCAGACCGATGCGCGCCGCGGCATCGGCCTGCGCAACATGCGGGAGCGCCTCGACGCGCTCGGCGGCATGCTGACGATCACGTCGCACGTCGGCCACACGGTCGTGGCCGCGCGCGTGCCGCTGCGCGCCGCCGCCTGACGACGCGCCCCATAACCGGAGACCTTTGCCCATGAGCGCCCCCGACACCGCCCGGCCCGCTGCCCGACTGCTGCTCGTCGACGATCACCCGCTGGTGCGCGACGGCCTGCGGATGCGCCTCGAAGCTGCCGACCTGTCCGTGGTCGGCGAGGCCGGCAACGCCGACGAGGCGCTCGCGCTCGCTGCGTCGCTCGAACCCGATCTCGCGCTGATGGACGTCGGCATGAACGGGATGAACGGCATCACGCTGGCCGGCGTGTTCCACGAGCGCTTTCCGGGAATTCGCGTGCTGATGCTGTCGATGCACGACAACATCGAATACGTGACGCAGGCCGTGCGCGCCGGCGCGAGCGGCTACCTGCTGAAGGATTCGCCCGCCAGCGAGATCATGCGCGCAATCGGCACGGTGCTGGCCGGGCAGACGTTCTTCAGCGAAGGGCTTGCCGCGCGGATGATCCAGGCGCGCGCGACCACGTCGCCGCTCGACCGGTTGACGCCGCGCGAACGCGACATCCTCGATGCGCTGGCCGAGGGGCTGTCGAGCAAGCAGATCGCGCAGCAGACGGGGCTGTCGGTGCGCACGGTGGAAACCCATCGGCTCAACCTGAAACGCAAGCTCGAGATAGAAGGGCAGGCGGAGCTGATCAAGTTCGCGGTCGAGCATCGGCGGCGGTGAGCGGATTTCCGGCCGATTTTCCCTATTCAGGGTCCAACGTGACGAACTCCACCCGGTGTTGGGCCTTAGTCGCGTCTTACGCGATGCAGCCAAAAAGCACGACGTGACTTGCCTTGATTCGACCTACAGCGAACGTACTGCAAGGGCAGTGGTATGCATGTGTTGCACTGACAGGTGATTTCGCGGACAGTCCGTAACATTTCCGGCGGCTGCGCATGATCACGCGCGTGCGGCAGTGGCGGCAGTGGTTCACGACGACTTCGCCGAGGGTGGCAACCCGATCGTAGCCCTCGGCAGGATTACCGAATTGAGTGATCCAGGTTCATCTGATAGGGTTCGCCCAAATTCAACCGAGGGATCACCCATGCCAGTGTCATGCACCTTCGTGCTGAACGGGCGGCCGATTTCCACCCTT
Source organism: Burkholderia sp. A9 (assembly GCF_000801975.1). Classification (NCBI taxonomy): domain Bacteria; kingdom Pseudomonadati; phylum Pseudomonadota; class Betaproteobacteria; order Burkholderiales; family Burkholderiaceae; genus Burkholderia; species Burkholderia sp. A9. Next base: position 306,254 of record NZ_JSZN01000004.1, read on the forward strand.
TCATGCGTCGGCGCCGGTTCCGTGCCAGCGTTCAGCGGCATGCCGAATGATCGGAACAAGCCGGAAGCGGTCACGAAGCCGAAGTCAGGTCCCTTGCCGCGGGGCTTGTATTACATCGTAGATCGACAGTCGGGGGGCCATCTGGGATGGCTCTATGACTTCGTGCGCGCGAACCTGTATGGAACCGACAGGGATAGATGGTTTGCGCTGTACCGTGCTGATGGAACAATTGACGATTGGACAACCGTGAACGGCGTGCGCCGCAGCGCATTCCGCCTGCATCCGAACGGCCCGCTCGGACGCAGCGAAGGCTGCATCACCGTGAAGGATGCGCAAGACTTCGAACGGTTGTCGGCGTACCTTCGCGCTCGAGGCGCAACGCTACCGATCCCCGGGAGCGACATCAAGGCATACGGAATCGTCGAGGTCGAATGATGAAGGTCGTGCGCTATAGCCTCAGCATCTTGGCTACCCTCATTCTCGGCATGCTGCTCGCGCGCTGGTTCGTTCGCCTCCCGATCGAAACGCCCATTCCTGCGGCAATCGAATCGGCAATGACATTTTTCGGGGTCGACACCATTGCGCATGCCGACGACGTCGATGGGATCGCGCTCTTGCTCGTACTGGCTATCTGTCTCGTCGTGGCCGGCTTGGCTGTTTGGGGCGTTAACCGTGTGGTTCGGCGTTAGGGAAACACTGACGGCGCAATCGTTCAGCCTGGCGTGCAATTTCTGAGCACGAGGGCCGGCATTCGCCCGCCGCAAATATAGCTGGGGAAGCAACGTGAAACCGGATTCACACGCGTGGTGGAAGGACCGATTTCTACTGTTGCTGGTTGCACTTTCATGCGCCGGATCGACGACCGTGCTTTCCCGTGTTTCCGGGAACGAGGCACCGATGATTATCCTGGCGATCACCGTCGTCGCATTGCTCGTCGATAACCATCGGCTTCGCACAGCGCTGCGGCAAGCCGCCGAGGAAAATCGGCGACGCGAGTCATAAGCGGGACTTCAATGTGAAAACGCCCCGGCCGCATCTGCGACCGGGGCGTCATGGTTCCAGTGCTCGCGCTGCACCGTTTGGCGTCCGGGCAAAAAAGAGGGCTGAACGAAACGAGCGCCGAAGCCCACTGCTCCGATCGCGAGCCTCTGTCGGTCGACCGTCAGTTCGTCCGCGAGTTGTGCTTCTGCAGATACGCGATCAGCCCGTCGATCCCGCCCGACGCGAGCTGGCCCTTGAACTGGCCCTGGTAGACCTGGATCAGCCACGCGCCCGACATGTCGATGTCGTAGATCTTCCAGTCGTTGCCGACCTTGCCGAGCCGGTAGCCGACCGACTGGCTGTCGCCCGGCGTCGTCACCGTCGACTGCACCAGCGCATCGGCGCCCGACGCGCCACCCGCCTTGAACGAGAACTTCGCGTCCTGGCTGCCGAGCTGTGCAAGCGACGCGGCATAGGTGCGCGTCATCAGCAGCTTGAACTGCTTGTACAGCTCCTGCTGCTGCTGCGGGGTTGCCTGCTTCCAGGCGTCGCCGACCGCGATGCGGGTCGTGCGCTCGAAGTTCGTCGCGGGCAGGAAGCGCTGCTCGACGACTTGCGTGACCTTCGCCATGTCGCCGCCACGCGCGACCGGATCGGCCTTCATCGCGTTGACGGTGCCTTCGACGGCATTGCGGACGATATCGACCGGCGCGCTCTGCGCGAAAGCGGAAACCGACACGGCAGCCGCCGCGACGAAAGCAAACAGATGACGTTTCATACGGATATTCGCACTCGATGGAAAAAAACGGCCGGCCAATTGCATCGATTGCATCGGCCGGTGGGTCGAAGTATAGCGGCCCGGACGCCGGCCTGCCGTACGGTGACCGACTGTTACCTTTGAGCCCCTTTTGTCACCGGGCGCCGGCCGCAGCGCGACCGGCGCCGATTATGTAAATATCCCCTTACCAATCGTCCGACCATTCGCGCCGATTCCTTCGCGGCAGCGCAAATATCCTTCCCGCCCCTTAACGCTCCAACGTAGCGACTGACGCCACGTTGCGCCGGTATACTCGCTTCTTTGTTCTGGCCAGCCCATTACCGCCGCCACATGGTGACATCTCTCATCGTCCGACTCGTTGCATGGTCGGTACGACGCCCCGTCTGGGTCGTCGTGCTGTCGCTCGTCATTGCCGCCTTCAGCGGTGTCTATGTCGCGCAGCACTTCAAGATCAACACGGACATCAGCAAGCTCGTCGACGCGGAGCCGCAATGGGCCGCGCTCGGCCAGGCCGTCGACACGGCCTTCCCGCAACGCAACGGCACGATCCTCGCGGTGGTCGAGGCGCCCGCGCCCGAATTCGCGACCGCCGCCGCGCACACGCTGACCGAAGCACTGCAGAAACAGGCCGAGGCCGGCCATATCGGCCAGGTCGCCGAACCCGGCGGCGGGCCGTTCTTCGAGCACAACGGGCTGCTGTTCCTGTCGCCGCAGGAAGTCTCGGATACGACGTCGCAGCTCGCGAGCGCACGCCCGCTCGTCAACGAACTCGCGAAGAACCCGAGCCTGACCGGGCTCGCGACCACGCTGTCCACCACGCTCGGCCAGCCGCTCCTGAGCGGCCAGGTGAAGCTGCCCGCGATGGCCAAGCTGCTCGCCCGCAGCGCCGCGACGGTCGACGATGTGCTTGCCGGCAAGCCGGCCGCGTTCTCGTGGCGCGCGCTGGTCGACAGCGATGCCGCGCGCCAGCCCGCACGCGCGTTCGTCACGGTGCAGCCGGTCGTGAACTACGGCGCGCTGAAGGCCGGTGCCGAAACGACCCAGGTGATCCGCGACACGGCGAAAGCGCTCGGCCTCGAGCAACGCTACGGCGCGGTCGTGCGCCTGACCGGCGAACAACCGCTCGCCGACGACGAATTCGCGTCGGTGGAAGACGGCGCAGCACTCAACGGCGTGCTCACGCTGCTCGCTGTGCTCGTCATCCTGTGGCTTGCGCTGCGCTCGAAGCGGATGATCGGCTCGGTGCTCTTCACGCTGTTCGTCGGCCTCGTGGTGACCGCGGCGCTCGGCCTCGCGATGGTCGGTTCGCTGAACATGATCTCGGTCGCGTTCATGGTGCTGTTCGTCGGCCTCGGCGTCGACTTCTCGATCCAGTACGGCGTGAAATATCGCGAGGAGCGATTCCGCGATCCACGCATCGATCACGCGCTGATCGGCGCCGCGCACTCGATGGGCATGCCGCTCGCACTCGCCACCGCGGCTGTCGCCGCGAGCTTCTTCTCGTTCATCCCCACGGCCTATCGCGGCGTCTCCGAGCTCGGCCTGATCGCGGGCGTCGGCATGTTCGTCGCGCTGCTGACCACGCTCACGCTGCTGCCCGCGCTGCTGCGCCTGTTCGCGCCGCCGGGCGAATCGAAGACGCCTGGCTTCCCGTGGCTCGCCCCGGTCGACGATTACCTCGATCGCCATCGCAAGCCGATCCTGATCGGCACGCTCGTGGTCGTGATCGGCGCGCTGCCGCTGCTCGCGTTCCTGCGCTTCGACTTCAACCCGCTGAACCTGAAGGATCCGCACAGCGAATCGATGGCAACGCTGCTCGCACTGAAGGATTCGCCGGAGGCAGCCGTCAACGACGTCACGCTGCTCGCGCCGTCGCTCGCCGATGGCGACGCGGCCGCGAAGCGCCTCGACGCGCTGCCGGAAGTCGGCCGCACGACCACGCTGTCGACCTTCATCCCCGCCGACCAGCCGGCCAAGCGCGCGGCGATCGCCGCGGCCGCGAGCGACCTGCTGCCCGCGCTGACGCAGCCGGCCGCGCCGCCCGCGACCGACGCACAGCGCGTCGCCGCGCTCAAGCGCGTGTCGGACCTGCTGAGCTACGCGGCCGAAGATCACCCGGGCCCGGGCGCGGCCGCCGCGCAGCACCTGTCCGCGTCGCTCGCGAAGCTCGCTGCCGCCGACAGCGCGACGCGCGACCGCGCCGAGCGTGCGTTCTCCGACACGCTGCACATCGCGCTGAATCAGCTCGCGACGCTGCTGCAACCGCAGGACATCACGCGCGCATCGCTGCCGCCGCAACTCGTGCGCGACTGGGTCGCGCCGGACGGCCACGCACTCGTGCAGATCTCGCCGAAGGTGCCGAAGGGCGTCGACCCGAACGACGACACGATGCTGCGCCGTTTCGCGAAGACCGTGAAGGCCGCGGAACCAGGCGCGACCGGCGGGCCGATCTCGATCCTGCATTCGGCCGACACGATCATCAACGCGTTCCTGCACGCGGCGCTGTGGTCGATCATCTCGATCACGATCCTGCTGTGGATCACGCTGCGCCGCTTCGGCGACGTGCTGCGCACGCTGGTGCCGCTGCTCGTGTCCGGCCTCGTCACGCTCGAGATGTGCGTCGTGCTCGGCATGTCGCTCAACTTCGCGAACATCATCGCGCTGCCGCTGATGCTCGGCGTCGGCGTCGCGTTCAAGGTGTACTTCGTGATGGCGTGGCGCGGGGGGCAAACCGGCCTGCTGCATTCGAGCCTCACGCACGCGGTGCTGTTCAGCGCCGCGACGACGGCAACCGCCTTCGGCAGCTTGTGGCTGTCGCATCATCCAGGCACGTCGAGCATGGGCAAGCTGCTCGCGCTGGCGTTGACCTGCACCCTGATCGGCGCCGTGGTGTTTCAGCCCGTCCTGATGGGCAAACCACGCGTCAAACGCGCCAAGAACCAATCGCAAGGAAACAATGAATAAGGTGCGAATCATTGCGGCGACCGTCGCTGCCAGCGCAGTGCTGAGTGGCTGTGCGACGGGCCCGAACCGCAACCCCGACGACCCGCTCGAGCCGATGAACCGGGCGGTGTACAAGTTCAACGACACGGTCGACACGAACATCGCCGTGCCGATCGCGAAGGGTTACCAGAAGGTCACGCCGACGCCCGTGCGTACCGCGATCAGCAACTTCTTCTCGAACCTCGGCGATCTCGGCAACCTGGCAAACAACCTGTTGCAGCTCCGTATCACCGATGCGACGCAGGATCTGATGCGCGTGGCGATGAACTCGGTGTTCGGCGTCGGCGGCCTGATCGACATCGCGACGCCGGCCGGGCTGCCAAAGCATCACCAGGATTTCGGCCTGACGATGGCGCGCTGGGGCATGCCGTCCGGCCCGTACGTCGTGCTGCCGGTGTTCGGGCCGAGCACGGTCCGCGACGGCGTCGGCCGCGCGGTGGACGTCCGCTTCAACCTGCTCAACTACATCGAGCCGGCCGCGCGCAATCCGATGTACATCGCGCAATTCATCAGCGCGCGGTCGGACCTGCTCGGCGCGACCGACCTGTTGAAGCAGGCGGCGCTCGATCCGTATTCGTTCGTCCGCGATGCGTACCTGCAGCAGCGCAAGTCGCTCACGTATCACGGCGAGTCGGCGTCGGCCGCGCCGCCGAACTACACCGAGCCGGGCGAATCGGGAGCGGTGCCAGGTGCGGCGCCGGCTGTCGCGCCGTCTGTGCCGGGTCTGCCGAACTACGAGGATCCGGGCGAGTCGGGTGGCGCATCGGGCACCGCGCCGAACAACGCGCCGGCCACGCCGGGGTTGCCGCAGTACGACGATCCGGGTGCGGACAGCGCGATGCCTGCGAGCGCGCCTGCCGCGGCACCAGCGGCTGCCTCGGCCGCGGCGCCGGTCGCTGCGTCGGCAGGGGCTACCACGACGCCGGCCGCCAACGGCGCGCCGATCGCGCCCGCGATGCCGGCCATGCCCGCGAGCAGTCCAGCCGCGCAGTAACGCGGGACTGTATCCGTCGGGAAGCCGAAGAGCGCTGCATCATGCAGCGCTCTTTTTTTGCGCGTACGCGTTTGAAAAGGGGAAGGGGAGGAGAATCAAGCAGCGGCGAACGCCGCTCAGACAATCCGCATCGCGCCCGCACGCTCGAATGCGTGCCGCGCCTGGATCAGCGTCGTGCGCGCCGCGCGTGCGTCGCCCGCGACCTGCAGCAGCGGGCCGAGCTGCGACGGCTGCTTCAGCAGTTCGCGCAGGATCGGCAGGATGGCCGTGCTGCCGTCGTCGCGCAGGCCGGCCGTCGCCGCGCGCGGCAGCGTGCGCCACGCCGGATCGACGATCGCGCGGCACACCGCGAACGGCACGCCGCGTGATGCCGCGAAGGCCGCCGCGATATGCGATTCCATGTCGACGGCGAGCGCGCCCTTCGTGCGATGCAGCGACGTCTTTTCCTGCTCGCTGACCACCGGCGCGCCGACCGCCGCCATCGTGCCGCGCGTGACGCGCGCCCACACCGGCGTGTCGTGCAGCGCGGCGACGAGGCGCGCGCTCCAGGCCGGGTCGGTCTGCACGCGGCCGAACGGGCCGTCGATCGCATCCGCGATCACGAGCGCGCCGGGCGCCAGGTCGGGGGCGAGCCCGCCCGCCGTTCCGAAGCTCACGATGCCCGCGCAACCACGCGCGGTCGCCTCGGCCAGCGCGCGCTCGAGCCGGTCGGCCCGCGCCGCGAACACGGCCTCGACGCCTTGACCGCGCGCGATGCGCGCCTCGAACGCCATCCCCGTGACGGCGATGACGGGCAACGTGCCGTTATGCTGCGTCGCGGCCACGCGTTACATCCCGACCGTCACGCGCGTCGCGTTGGCGCGCTTCAGGTTGCGATAGCGCGCGAGCGCCCACAGCGGGAAGAACTTGCGATAGCCGTGATAGCGCAGGTAGAACACGCGCGGGAAGCCGGTCGCCGTGAAGCGCGTCTCGTCCCACAGGCCTTCTTCGTTCTGCCGGGCGATCAGGTAGTCGACGCCGCGTGCCACGGCCGGGTTGTTCACCTCGCCGGCCGCCATCAGGCCGAGCAGCGCCCAGGCCGTCTGCGACGCCGTGCTCGGCGCCTGCTCGAAGCCACGGTAGTTGAGCTTGTAGCTGTCGCCGTCTTCGCCCCAGCCGCCGTCCTTGTTCTGGATCGACAGCAGCCACTGCGCGCCGCGCTTCATGCGCGGATCGTCCGGCGTCAGGCCGGCAGCGTTCAGCGAGCACAGTGCGGTCCACGTGCCGTACACGTAGTTCATCCCCCAGCGGCCGTACCAGCTGCCGTCCGGTTCCTGTTCCTTCAGCATATAGTCGAGCGCGCGACGGGCCGGCTCGCTGGTCAACGCACTCTCGCCAAGCTGCGACAGCATCGACAGGCAGCGGCCCGACACGTCGGAAGTCGGCGGGTCGAGCAGCGCGCCGTGATCCGAGAACGGGATGTTGTTCAGGTAGTACTGCGTGTTTTCCGGTTCGAACGCACCCCAGCCGCCGTCGCTACTCTGCATGCCGACGACCCATTCGCGCGCGCGCGCCATCGATTCGCGATACGTGTCCGTCTGCTTGAGCTTCTGCGCGCGGTCCATCGCCATCACCACGACGGCCGTGTCGTCGACGTCCGGATAGTGCGCGTTCGCATACTGGAATGCCCAGCCGCCGGGACGCACGTTCGGGCGGCGCGAGATCCAGTCGCCGCGCACGTCGAGGATCTGCAGCGGGAGCAGCCAGTCGAGGCCGCGCAGCACGGCTTCCTCGGCGCGTGCATCGCCGGTTTCGAGCAGCGCGTGCGCGGCGAGCGACGTGTCCCACACCGGCGACAGGCACGGCTGGCAATACGCTTCGTCCTCGTGCACGACGAGCAGTTTTTCGACCGCCTTGCGCGCGATCGCGCGGTTCGGATGGTCTTCCGCATAGCCGAGCACGTCGTACATCATCACCGCGTTGGCCATCGCCGGATAGATCGCGCCGAGGCCGTCCTCGCCGTTCAGGCGCTCGTCGACGAACGACACGGCCTGGCGGATCGCGCGTTCGCGCGTGTAGCTCGGGAACAGTCCGTCGACCGCGCGCAGCGCATGGTCGACCACCCGGAAGAACGCGAACCAGCCGGCGCTCTGGTGGCCCTGGCGGGGCAGCAGGCCAGCGTTGACGGGCGGGTCGATGAACAGCTCGTCGATGCGCACGCCGCGCGGGTTCTTCGCGAGCGGGCGCTTCGCGTTCAGCACCAGCAGCGGCACGATCACGGTACGCGCCCAGTACGACACCTTCGACAGGTGGAACGGGAACCACTGCGGCAGCAGCATGATCTCGACCGGCATCATCGGCACCGCGCGCCACGGAATCGCGCCGTACAGCGCGAGCTGGATCCGCGTGAACACGTTCGACATCTCGGCGCCGCCCATCGCGTGGATCGCGCGGCGCGCGCGCTGCATGTGCTCGGCGTTCTCGTCGTCGCCGATCACCTTCAGCGCGAAATACGCCTTCACGCTCGCGCTGATGTTCGGCGCGCCGTCGGTGAACAGCGGCCAGCCGCCGTCCGCCTGCTGGATGCGGCGCAGATAGCGGCCGATCTTCTGTTCGAGCTCGAGGTTCGGCGTCTCGCCGAGATAGTGGACGAGCAGCACGTATTCGGCGGGAATCGTCGAATCGGCCTCGAGTTCGTAGACCCAGTGTCCGTCCGCGTTCTGCGCGGCCAGCAGCGCGTCGGTCGCGCTGGCGACGGCCGCGTCGAGCCCGGCCGGCGCGGTGCCGGCGGACAGGGTAGCCATATCGGTGAGATCGTTCATCGGTCCCTCTCTTATTGTGTCTGGAGCACGTCCGCGGCCAGCTGGCCGGAACGGATCGCGCCCTCGATCGTGGCGGGCAAGCCGGTGGCAATCCAGTCACCCGCCAGCACAAGATTGGTCCAGCGCGTACGCACGGCCGGACGTTTCATTTCCTGCGACGGCACCGCCGCAAAACCCGCGCGCGGCTCGACGACGAGCTGCCACGCGGGGACGGTTTCCGGGTTCGCGCCCGTCACGCGCGCGACGTCGTCCCAGATGCGCCGCGCGAGCACGTCGCGCGGCAGGTCGAGCCAGCGGCCCGCGTCGCGAATCGTCGCCGCGAGCGGACCGCCGCCGGTGCGCACCGCGTCGACGACACCGTTGACGACGCTCGTCTGCAGCGGGCTGCCGGCCGGCGTATCGACCGCGAAATACGCGGTCACGACCGCGCCGAACGTGTCGGGCGCGGTGAGATCCGGGACGAGCGGCTGCGCGACTTCGGGCGGCACGGCCAGCACGACCGCGTCGCCCGGCGCGAGATCGACGCGCTCGCCGCCGATCGTGACCGCGTCGACCGCATTGCCGTGCGCGCCGAATTCGAACGCGTCGAGCCGCGAGTTCAACCGGATCTGCGCGCCGCCGTGCTGCAGCATCCGCAGCGCCGGTTCGACGAATGCGCTGCCGAGCCCGTGGCGCGCGACGAGCGGACGACAAGCGGGGCCGCCCGCGGCGAACGCGCCGCCCAGCGCCGCTCGCGCGAGCTCGGCGCTCGCGTGGCGCGGCTCGACGTTCAGCACGCCGAGGAAAAACGGCCGCAGCCAACGATCCCACAGCACGCCGTCGCATCGCATCGTCTGTGCGAGTGAGCGGCCCGCGCGCGCGAACGCGAGCGGCGCGAGCGCAAGGTAGTCGAGCGGCGTCGTGCCCGGCGCGCGCGACGCGGCGTCGAACAGCCACGACGGCCAGCGTCCGTTGCCGAAGCGCAGGGTCCAGCGCTGCTGCGATGCGACGTCGACCACCAGACATTCAGGCAGCGCGGGCCCCGCGAGCTGATCGGCCGCGCCGATCGCGCGCAGGTAGCGCTGCGTCGCCGGCTGCCCCGCGAAAACCTGATGCAGCCCGCTGTCGAGCGTCGTGTTCAGCGTCCCGTCGAACCACGAACGGCAGCGGCCGCCCGCGTGCGCATGCGCGTCGTGCAGCACGATGCGCCGCCCGCGGCGTTGCAGCTCGACGGCGGCCGACAGGCCCGCGAGTCCTGCACCGATCACGTGGACGGTTCTGGGCATCGGCTCAGAACAGCGCGTAGCGCGCGGCGATCATCAGCATGCGCGCCTTCGGCTTGCGCAACGGCGCACGCGGGGCGGCAAAGCCGCGCGCGATCGCGGCCTCGAGAATGCAGCGATACGCGCCCGACATGATGCGCGGTGCCTTCACCTGCGCACGCGTGCAGGTGTCCATCACGGCGTCCGCCTCGCGGAAGTGGTCGAGCGCGCGTTCGACGAGCGTCGCGCAAACCCGCGGCAGCGCCGGGTCACGCACGATCGTCGCCGGATCGGTGATCGCGATGCCTTCGCGCGCAAGCAGCTCGCGCGGCAGGTAGCAGCGGTTGATCGCAGCGTCGTCGTCGATGTCGCGCAGGATGTTCGTCAGTTGCAACGCGCGGCCGAGGTGGTGCGACAGCTTGATGCCTTCCGCTTCCGGGATCCCGAAAATCCTCACCGACAGACGGCCGGCCGCGCTCGCCACGCGATCGCAAAACAGGTCGAGCGTCGGCTCATCGGGCGCGCAGATGTCCTCGGCGGCGTCCATCGCCATCCCGTCGATCATCGCGTGGAAGTCGTCGCGCTGCAGGTTGAACGCGCGAATCTCGCGCTCGAGCGCCACCAGGTGGCGCGGCGGCTGGCCGGCGAAGCACGCGTCGATGTCCGCGCGCCAGCGATCGAGGCCCGCGTTGCGCTCGGCGCGCGGCAGGTCGCTGTCGGCGATGTCGTCGACCGCGCGGCAGAACGCGTAGACCTGGAACATCGCGTCGCGCTGCACCGCCGGCAGGATGCGCATCGCCAAATAGAAAGAACTGCCCGATGTGACGGCAGCGGCGTCGGTTTCTTGTTCGTCCACGACGAGATTGGAAACGGCCAAGACGAGCTCCACGGAGACACCCACGCGGGGCGATTGAAGAAGCCATGCCCGGCTGGGTTGGTCAGGGCGTCAAATGCGTGCGAGATATGCGAACGATCGACGCAGACAGGCACAAATTACCGGCCGGAAGCCGGAATTGGCCGAAAGTATAGCAATCTTTGAAGTTCGATGGCGGACACGCACCGCGCCGGCGGGGCGCCCGAGGCAGTGACGGGCCGGCGCGGCCCGCCCGGGCGGGGAGCGACGCCGCGCCGCCCGTCAGCCGTAGACGATGTCGCGCTGCAGGTCGAGCGCAATGAGCCCCATTTCGCGGGTCAGTTGCAGCATCGAGCGGCGCTCGAGCCGCGAGCCCATGAAGCTCGTCACCCACCCGTCGGGCTCCACCGTGAACTGGAACGACGGGCCGCCGGTGCCGAACCATGCGCCCGGCACGTCGGGCGACTCCCGCCAGTCGATCTGCTCGAACACCCGCGCGATTCCCGCGCGTACCGCGTCGCTCGGGCCGATCGGCGGCGCGGTGTCGCCCAGGTCGTCGAGCGAATAGGGGCCAGGCTTGTCCGGCTTCCGATAGAAGAGGTAGTCGACGTTCATGTGGCGGAAACGGGAGCAAAGCGTCAAATTAGCGCGCTTCGGCGCAAATTCAAATCAGATCCGGACAAAATGTGGCCTGTACGAGACAAAAGGGCGCAATCGCGACACCCGGCGCGAGCGCGCACACGGTCGGGCTGCGGCTTCATGCTTGGACGCGCGCGGCTTCGTCTAAGATGGACATCTTTCTCAAAAATACACGGACACCATGGAGACGAACGTAACCGCCACCCCGCACGCCGACCATCCCGTTTTCGTGCTCGTGCACGGCGCGTGGCACGGTGCGTGGTGCTATGCGCACGTCGCGGCCGCGCTGGCCGCGCGCGGCTACCTGTCGATCGCGCGCGACCTGCCCGCACACGGCATCAACGCACGCTTCCCCGCGTCGTATCTCGCCCGGCCGCTCGACCGGGACGCGTTCGGCGCCGAGCCGTCGCCGGTCGCGAACACGACGCTCGACGATTACGCGTCGCAGGTGATGCAGGCCGTCGACGACGCTTACGCGCTCGGCCGCGGCAAGGTCGTCCTCGTCGGGCACAGCATGGGTGGCCTGGCGGTCACGGCGGCGGCGGAACGCGCGCCAGAGAAGATCGCGAAGATCGTCTACCTCGCTGCATTCATGCCCGCGTCGGGCGTGCCGGGCCTCGACTACGTGCGTGCGCCCGAGAACACCGGCGAGATGCTGGGCCCGCTGATGCTCGCGAGCCCGCGCGTCGCGGGCTCGCTGCGGATCGATCCGCGCAGCGGCGACGCCGCGTATCGCGAGATGGCGAAGCGTGCGCTGTACGACGACGTGTCGCAGGCCGACTTCGAAGCGGTGGCGAACCTGATGACCTGCGACGTGCCGGCCGCGCCGTTCGCCACCGCGATCCCGACGACCGTCTCGCGCTGGGGCGCGATCGACCGTCACTACATCAAGTGCCTGCAGGATCGCGTGATCCTGCCCGCGCTGCAGCAGCGCTTCATCGACGAAGCCGACGTGTTCGCGCCCGACAACCCGACGCACGTGCACCAGCTCGACAGCAGCCATTCGCCGTTCATGTCGCAGCCGGCCGTGCTGGCCGGCGTGCTGGCGGACATCGCGAAAAGCTGAACCACGCGCGTCGGACGCGCGGCGCAGCGGTTACGCGTAGGCGATCGACCGATCGCGCCCGAGCCGCTTCGCGCGATAGAGCGCGGTGTCGGCCTCGTTGACGAGCACCTCGCACGCCGGCGCGCCCGCCTTCGCGCACGCGCCGCCGACGCTCGCCGTCACCGGCACGCTGACGCCCTCCGCATCGACCGGCGTGCGGCCGATCGCATCGCGCACCTTGTCGGCCACGAGCATCGCCTCGTCGAGATTCGTGCACGGCAGCAGCAGCGCGAATTCCTCGCCGCCGAAACGGCCGAACGTGTCCTGCGCGCGCACGATCGACGCGACCCGGCGCGCCGTCTCGCGCAATACAGCATCGCCGGCCGCGTGCCCGAACCGGTCGTTGATCGTCTTGAAGTGGTCGAGGTCGAACAGCAGCACCGACAGGTCGCCGCCGTAGCGCTGCCAGCGCGCGAACTCGTTGCCGAGCTGCGTCTCGAAGAAACGCCGGTTCGCGATGCCGGTGAGGCCGTCGCGATTCGCATGTTCGCGCAGCTTGGCGACCGCCTCCTCGCGCTCACGCTGCATCACGCTCACGTGCGTGACGTCCGAGATCGTCACGCACACGGCCTCGACGTCGCGGCCGCGCGTGAGCGGCATGAACGTGCAGTCCTGCTGCATGTAGTCGACGCCGCCCGTGATCGGCCGGTCGTGCTCGAAACGAAACAGGTAGGGTCGCTGCTCCCACGAGCTGAACGCGAAGCTGCCGAGCTGGAACACGCTCTCGAGCTTGCGTTCGAGCCACGCGCGCGGCAGTTCCGGAAAGCAGTCGAACAGGTCGCGGCCGATCACGTCGGCGGCCGGGATACCGCTGTGGTCCTGCATGAAGCGGTTCCACATCAGCACGGTCATCGTGCGGTCGAGCACGAACAGGCCGAAGCCCACCCGTTCGATCACGAGGTCGCTCAGCGACGCGGTACCGGTAGCGGCGTTCATAGCGCGGACAGCAACGCGTCGAGCGCGTCGCCCATCAAGCGGATCGAATCCTCGGCCATCAGCATCACGAAATGTGCGCGGAACGCGTGATCCTCGAGCCCGAAGTTCACCTCGAGCAGCAGCGCGACGCTCCACGCGAGCGCGTTGGCCTGGAACACGTCGTCGAACGACACGTTCGCGCCGAGCAGCCCCGGCGGGAAGAACACGGGCTTGCGGCCGAACTCGTCGAGGATCGACGCGACGCAGGCGCTCATCAGCACGTTGGCGACGTCGAACACGAGTTCGTCCTGCGTCGCCATGCCGGCGTACGCGCCGTCGCCGAACGTGCGCTCCATCAGCGACATGAGCCGCGCGACGCCCGCGCTGCGACACAGCACGATCGCCTCGCCCTTGATGTCGGAGCGGAAGCCCTGGCGCACGGCCGTCACGTTCTCGTGGATGCCGGTCATCTCGCGCAATGCGTCGCCCGCATCGGCGGCCTTCACGATGCGCACGCGCGGTACCGACAGCTCGATGAAGTGCCCGAGCAGCAGCGCGAGCCGCGCAGCGGCGCGGCCCATCGCGAGGTTGGCGATTTCCTGCAACGCGTCGCGTTGCTCCGCCGTGAACACCGATTCAGGCATACAACCCATACTCCTTGAGAATGGGCAGCAACGCCTCCGGCGTCACGGGCTTGGCAACGAATGCGATCGCGCCCATCTCGCGCACGCGGGCTTGCGCCTGCGGCTGGATATCGGCGGATACCACGATCACGAACGTGTTCAGATCTTCGTGGCGCAGTGTCTCCAGCACCTGATAGCCGTTCATGTCGGGCATCGTCAGGTCCAGAAACATCACGGAAGCTTTGCCGTCACGATAGAGCGCCAAGGCCTCGCGACCATTCGCTGCATACGCGACATCGACGTCCCAGTCTCCCGGCAGCGCCTTTGTCAGAAGTTTGCGAGCGAGCAGGGAATCGTCGGCAATCACAATCGGCAAAGGCATGGCGGCGAAGCGGTATACGGAATGGTCTCTCTCGCGTTAACGACCGCTCGGCGCATTTCTTGAGCCGCCATGCAATCAAGCGCGGGCAACCGCCGTGCGGCCGTGCGCGGGCGCCGCGGTACGATGCACGCGACGCACCGCGCGGCAAACGCCGGCGGGCGCATATATCTGTCATAGGGAAAGCAAGGCGCGATTCTCTGAGTAAACCGGAGGCGGTGCAACTCGCCATTTTCACTATTTCAAACAGAATCGATCCGATCGCCCGGCATTCCGAAAACAGCCGCGACCATTTCCGGGATAAGCACGCAAAATTTTTCCTTGTGTACGTTTGCGCTGCCGGATTCATAGCGTTTTCAATCTTTCAGTGTTCCCCTGTCGGACCTGACAGGTAGCGCGCACGTGCGGCGGCGCGGCGGGCATGCGCAACTCGTTTATGATGGAACACCTCCGCTTCACCCGCTTTCCTTGATGACGTCCGAACGGCCCGCCGACTCCCGCACTCACGCCTCCACACCCGCTGACGACTGGCAGGACGACGGCAGCTATGCGGCCGGCGCGCCCGAGCACGATTTCGCGGTGCGTCGCGTCACGCTGATCGTGCTGCTCGTCGCGGCGATCGTGCTGCCGTGCATCTACGTGTCGGTGATGGCGTACAACGACCTGAGGACGCGCGAAGCCGCGGCAAGCGACGTGACGATGCGCACCGTGCGCGTCGCAGAGGAGCATGCGCTCAAGGTGTTCGACCTGAGCGAAACGCTCGATGCGCGCATCGTCGACCTCGTGCAGGACATGGACGACGCCACCGTGCGCCGCCAGGAGTCCGACATCCACGAAGCGCTGAACACCATCGGCGGCGGCTATCCACAGGTGGCTGCGGTGTCGATCTTCGGCGCGAGCGGGATGCTGCTCGCGAACAGCCTCTACTATCCGGCGCCCTATGCGTCGATCGCGAACCGCGACGACTTCGTGGGCATTCGCGACGGCAAGGTCATCGAACATATCTCGCGGCTGATGATGGGGCCGCTCAAGCTCGAGAACATCCCCGTGTTCAACACGGGCGTCGCGCGACGCCATAGCGACGGTTCGTTCGCCGGGATGGTGTCGATCGCGCTCAAGTCGTCGTATTTCAACGCGTTCTACCGCGACCTGCTCGGCGGCGCGGCCACGCCGATGACGATGGCGCTCGCACGCTCCGACGGCGCGGTGATCGCGTCGTACCCGCCGCCGCCGTCGCTTGCGCACACCGATCGCATCGCCACCTTCGGCAACGCCAGCAATGATCCGCGCATGGGCATCGTGCGCGTGCGCCATGACGGCGCCGGCAGCGAGATCGTCGCGTACCGCCAGGTCGGCAGCTACCCCGTATACGTGACCTGCGCGTACCGGACCTCGGCAATCTGGCGCGAATGGTACGAACACCTGAGCGTGCTGTTCATCTCGATGTTCGCGCCGTCGGTCGCGCTGTGGTCGGTGATCTGGCTGTCGCTGAAGCGGCTGAAGGCGGAAGAGGAGGCGTGGGACCGCTGGCAGGCGGAGGCGTCGATGCGGCGTTCGATCGAATCGGCGTACCGGCAGTCGCGCAAGATGCAGGCGCTCGGCAACCTGGTCGGCAGCGTCGCGCACGATTTCAACAACCTGCTGATGATCATCTCGAGCAACGTGCAGATCGTGCGGCGACGCGGGGTCCAGCAACTCGACAAGGAACTCGACGCGATCGAACGCGCGCTGAAGAACGGCCAGTCGCTCACGCGCCAGCTGCTCGGCGTCGCACGCAAGCAGCCGCTGCACAACGAGACGATCGACATCGGCCAATGGCTCGACACGTGCCGCGAACTGCTGAAGACATCGCTCGGTTCGAAGTCGTTGCTGGTCGTCGCGATCGAACCCGGCGTGTGGCCGATCCGGATCGATGTCGCGGAGCTCGAGCTCGCGGTGATCAACCTCGCGGTCAACGCGCGCGACGCGATGACGACCGGCGGCCGCTTCACGGTCGGCGCGCGCAACGTGACGCTGCGCCGCGAGGACGGCTTTCCGCTGACCGGCGATTTCGTGCAGATCTCGCTCGACGATACGGGTTCGGGCATGGCGCCCGACGTGCTCGCGCGCGCGTTCGAGCCGCTGTTCACGACGAAGGCGCAGGGGATGGGAACGGGCCTCGGGCTACCGCAGGTGTTCGCGTTCTGCGAGCGCTCGGGTGGCCTCGCGACGATCGACAGCGCGGTCGGCGCCGGCACCTCGGTGCGCCTCTACCTGCCGCGCGCGCGCGTCGAGGACATCGTCGCGCGGCCGCACGCCGCCGTCGCACACGACACGAGCGCGCTCGCGGGCCTGCACGTGCTGCTGGTGGAAGACAACAGCGAAGTCGCGGCCGGCACCGAAGCGCTGATCACGCTGCTCGGGCACCGCGTGACCTATGCGCCCACCGCCGACGACGCGTTGCGCCTGGTCGAAGGCGCGGCCGCGAACGACACGTTCGACCTGGTGATTTCGGATATCCACATGCCGGGCAGCCTGAACGGCATCGATCTCGCCGAAGCCATCGCCAGGCGGCCGGGGAAGCTGCCCGTGATTCTGGTCACGGGTTACGCGGAGGAACTCGATCGCACGCGCACCGTCAACGTGCGCGTGCTGTCGAAGCCGTTCGACATCGCGCTGCTCGACGAGATCCTGCTCGGGATCCGCGAAGCGCGCGATGCGCGGCACACCGGCACCTGACCCACGGCACGCGGGCCCGGCGCCGACAGCGGGAAGGGGAGGGCGATCAGGCCGCCTTCAGCACGCGCACCCAGTCGACGTAGCGATCGACGAAGCCCTGCAGGAACTTGCGGGTATCCTCGCTGACGATCTGGCCTTGGTCGTCGATGCGCGCCGGGTCGTGCTTGATGAACATCTCGGGCTGGCCGAGCATCTTCACGTCGAGATACGCGAGCACGTTGCGCAGGTGTTGCTGCGCGAGCGCGGTACCGACCGCGCCCGGCGACGTGCCGAGCACCGCGCCCGGCTTGCCGGACCACGAGTTGTGACCCCACGGGCGCGAGCCCCAGTCGAGCGCGTTCTTCAGCACGCCCGGGATCGACCGGTTGTACTCGGGCGTGACGAACAGCAGTGCGTCGGCCGCTTCGATCGACTTCTTGAAGCGCTGCGCGACTTCCGGAAAATCCGCGTCGTAATCCTGGCTGTACAGCGGCAGTTCGCCGATCTCGACGAATTCGAACGAGAAATCGGCGGGGGCGAGCGAGATCACGGCATGCGCGAGCGCCAGGTTCCAGGAACCGCGACGCAGACTGCCGACGACGACCGCAACACGATAGGACATGGTTTTCTCCTTCCGGTGAGTAACGAATCGGATCGATTGATTCTGAACAGACGACAAAGGTCTGTTTATAGGCAAGCCAGCCCGCGAGCCGTCCCACGGGGCCGAGCGGCCGACTTTCCACAAGGTTTTCCACAGAAATTGTGGATAACTTGATCGTTATGGTCTGATGTTACAGACCGCCTGCATCGCGATTTCGCGGCGCGCGACGCGGGGCTCCGGCAAGCATAGCGCAGCGCGCCGGCAGGATTCGTGAATTCGTGACGGAACATGCATTGCGGGTCGGCGTCGCGCCCAGTAAGCTGCTCGGACCGCGACAAGCCCGCCCGGTGGCATGCGCGCGATCGCTCCTTGAGACTCCCGACCCGCCATGCCGTCCGCGTACGACGATCCCGCCTACCTCTCGCAACTGCGGCACGACCTGCTGCGTTTCGCGCGACTTCAGCTCCGCGATGCCGATGCGGCCGAAGATGCGGTGCAGGAAGCGCTGACCGCCGCGTGGTCGCACGCGGGCGAGTTTGCCGGACGGTCCGCCCACAAGACCTGGGTGTTCGGCATCCTGCGCAACAAGCTGATCGACATCCTGCGCGTGCGGCAGCGGACGGTGAGCCTGTCCGCGCTCGATGCGGAGCTCGACGGCGAATCCGTGCTCGATCGCGAGTTGTTCAAGGAAAACGGGCACTGGGCCGCGCATACGAAGCCGCGACCGTGGCCGCGCCCCGAAACGCTACTGCAGCAACAGCAGTTCTGGACGCTGTTCCAGGTCTGCCTCGACCATCTGCCGGAACAAATCGGGCGCGTGTTCATGATGCGCGAATTCCTCGATGTCGAAATCAACGACATCTGCAGCGAACTGACGTTGACGACGAATCATTGCAGCGTGCTGCTGTATCGGGCGCGCACGCGCCTGCGCACCTGCCTCAGCGAAAAAGGACTGACGACCGAAGATGCTGCCGGGGAAATGTAGGAACGTGACGCGACTGCTGTCGGATGCACTCGACCGGTCTTTGACGCTGCACGAGCGCGTGCAGGTGCGCGTGCATCTGCCGGTCTGCAGCGGATGCCGGGCCTATCGCGGCCAGATCGCACTGCTGCGGACGGCCGCGCAAGCGGCGGCGGGGCGGAGTGCGAGGGATGGGGCGGCCGGGAAGGCGGATGAATCGTCGGGCGACGGCCAGGACTGAGTTGCCGGTGTCGTTCGGGGAGTGCGGGGTAGGGCGATGGATGAGGTTGTCGGGTTGCCCGTTGGAGGCGGCTCGCGGTCACTGTGGAGGGCGCTGCCCGCGCGCGACGTCGGAGATCGTCGGCGGTATGCGATTTCAGTCGATCGATCCGGCGTGCCGCGCTCCTTGTGATTGGATTGCGGCTACCAGCGGCCGGTGAGCGTCACGTACGGTGCTGCCGGCGTCACGGCCACGGAGGTCGATTGCGGTACGCGACTTCAGTCGATCGATCCGGCGCGCTCGCGCCGGGGTGACGCGATAAGAAAAATACGCCAGGCAATAATTATTCGAACAACGCACGTACCGACTCGGGCGGCCGCCCGATGGCTGCCTTGCCTCGATACACGACGATCGGACGTTGCAGCAGGATCGGATGCGCGGCAATCGCTTCGTATGCCTCCGCATCGGTCAGATTCGCGCGGGCCAGAGCCAGCGTCTTGTACGGCGCCTCTCCGTCGCGAAGCATGTCGCGCACCGGGCGCCCAAGTTGACGATGCAGCGCTTCCAGTTCCTCGACCGTCGGCGGCGTCTTCAGATACTCGACGACATTCACCGGCGCGCCGGTGGTGTTCAGCGTCTCGACCAGCGCGAGCGTCTCGCGGGACTTCGAGCAGCGGGGATTGTGGTAGATCGTGATCATCGTTCAGGCCTGGGTGGTAGAGGTCGGTATTGTAGCCAGTCTGGTTGGGAGCGTTTCGGCGGGGTATCGACGTGCGAGGGGAAGAGGGGAATGAAGACTCGGTGTGACGTAGGGCGCGCCAGCGAGTGCGAAACGCGCTTGATGCGTTTATGCGCATAAAGTGTGTTGCGTGGACGATCACCAGAGGCCGTCTGCAAGAATGAAGAGCGCAGGTGAGTGACGACGCATCGCTATGACGTGATGCAGGCGGCAGCGCGAAAGCCGCCGTATGGCTTATCCGTCGTTGGGTTTATGCGCATAAAGCTCACGCTTACCGGGTTGGGAATGCCCGTTCATATCGCGCGTTTCAGAGCGCATCGACAAGAAGGAGCCCTCGTTGAGCGCTCGCGCTTCGATGCCCTGAGTGATCAGTGACTCGATATGTGATGGCGCCCGGGGCATCGTCGCAGTTCAACCTGATACGCAACTGCCAGCGTGCGACCGAAGGTAGTCGTCGATCCGCTCGATGGTTTATGCGCATAAACACCGCAGGGCGGACTGCGCTTCGGCGACGCACACGGCGCGCTTTGCGCGTATCTCGTCGGCCGAGGCCGAGTTGGGTCCCCATTCGGGCGTGAGTGCAATCGACGGGTTGGTCTCGCCGGTCCTCACCAGAACCCGAAAGTTTATGCGCACAAACTCACCCGCCACCGAGGCTGCGCCCTCTCAACAAGCGGAAGGGCAGGTGCTGACACATCGCAGCGACCGGCTTCCCGAACGTGATCACGAGACGCCTGACAGCGCGACTCTCCAGTCGCGCATCATCCACGCGCGACAACCTCGACTCCACTGTTCCAGCCACCCAGCATACTCCATTCGTTTATGCGCATAAACCGATAGCCCGAATGGCTAACGCGTAGTTGGCGAACGACAATTTCATTGAAATATAAATATCGTCCTGTAGAATTCCAACGACCAAAAACAGGAGTGAAAATTGGCCGCGGAAATCATTGCAGTCACTCAACAAAAAGGTGGCGTCGGCAAGAGCACGATTGCCATGCACCTCGGCGCGGCATTCCATGAGAAAGGGAAGCGCGTCCTCGTCGTCGACGCAGACGGTCAAAACACACTGATTCACTGGTCGAGCGCATCCGGTGACAGCGACGCCGGTATTCCTTTCCCGGTCGTCAACCTCGCCGAAGCCGGCGGCCAGATCCATCGCGAGATCAAGAAGTTCATCAACGACTACGACATCATCGTTGTCGACTGCCCGCCGTCGATTACCGAGAAGGTGTCCGGCGTCGTGCTGCTCGCCGCATCGATTGCCGTGATCCCGACTTCGTCGTCGCCGGCCGATTACTGGTCGAGCGTCGGGCTGGTCAAGCTGATCCAGCAGGCGCAGGTGATGAACGAAGACCTCCGTGCCGTCTTCCTGCTGAACAAGACCGAAGAGAAGCGCATGCTGACGCGCGAACTCAAGCGCGCGCTCGAGGAACTCGGCTTCCCGCTGTTGAAGACGCAAATCCCGACCCGGGAAGCGTACAAGCAGGCGATGGCGCTCGGTCAGACCGTGCTGCAGATGAACGATCGCGGCGCCAAGCTGGCCGCTGCGGAAATCCGCGCATGTGCCGACGAAATCGTCGCCATGCTGCCCTGACTTTATGCGCATAAAGGAGTCACATGAAGCCCTCCCAATTTGCAAAAGGATTCCAAGCGCGCCCGGATATCACGACGAGCGAGAAGCGCACGGCGCTTGATCGACTGAATGCCATCGACGGCATCGTCAAGTCCGAGACGGCCACGCCGGCCCCGACGAAGTCCGCCAAGAAAGACATCACGCCGCCGCCGGCTCCGGAAGTCCTGCTCGATCCGTCGACCGACGAATCGCCGCAATATCGCGCATGGCGTCTGGAGAACCGCTACGCGCCCGGCCAGGTGATCGAGCTGTCGCTGAAGGCGATCAAGCATAGCCCGTTCAACCCGCGCCACTTCTATCTGAAGTCGTCGATTGCCGAACTCGCGGTCAACCTCGCGAAGCAGGGGCAACAGCAGGCGATCCACGTGATTCCGGACTACGACAATCCGGGCTCGTATTTCGTCAGCGACGGCGGCCGTCGCGTGCGCGCGCTGAAGGAGGCGAACAAGGAATCGGTGAAAGCGATCGTGATCGACGTGCCGATCGGGATCCAGAGCTACAAGCTCGGCTACGACCTGAACGTGCAGCGCGATTCGCAGACGGTGTTCGACAACGCCGTCGTATGGCGTCGCTTCCTCGACGACAAGCACTTCCAGAGTCAGAAGGAGCTGTCCGAACATCTCGGCCTCGACGAATCGACGGTCGCCGTTGCGCTGTCGATCGGCAAGCTGCCGGAAACGGTGATGCAGGAGATGGTCGCGCGCCCCGATCGCTTCGGGTCGAACATGGCGTATCAGGTCGGCCGTTATCACAATGCGCGCGGCACCGACGCAACGCTGCGGCTGATCAACAAGATCGTGTCCGACGATCTCAGCACGCGCCAGGTGTCGGACATCGTCAAGGGCCGCGTCGCGGCGCAGGAAACGCCGAAGCCGGCCGGCCGTCAGCGCTATGCGCAGCGCCTCGAGATCAAGCTCGGCGGCAAGTCGGTCGGCGATCTGAAGTCGTATGGCGAAGACCGCATCGAACTGCGCCTGCGCGGCCTCCCGAAGGACAAGCGCGACGCGATCCTCGAGCAGCTCGAGCGGATGCTGTTGTCGGACTGAGGAAAGCGGCCGGCAGGGCCTGGCGAGGCGCCGGGCCCGCCGGTGGGGGCGGGCGGCCGGCGGCGGCCCGTCAGCGGGCCTGAACGGGCCTCAGGCGGCCCGGGATTGATTCAGGGTGAACGACAGCAGGTCGCCGTCGGTCGGCTCGCCCCAGGTCTTCTGGGCCAGCCAGTCGAAAAACGCCGTCTCGGCCAGCTTCGAATCGAGACCGCGCTTGCGCCAGTCGTCACGCAGGTGCGAGCCCATCGTCGGCAGCACTTCCGACTCGAACGACTCGCGCGCCACTTCGCGCTCCGCGTCGCCTTGCTCCTCGTACAGCACCTTCGCTTCCTTGCGGCGGAACGCCGCGAATTCGCTCAACAGACGCGCCTTCAGATCGTCCGGCTGCGCCGCGACGACCTTCGCTGACGGCGTGCCGGCGGGCAGCGCGTCGACGGACTCGACCGGCGGCGCATAACCCTTCTTCAGCGCATCCTTGAACAACGCGGGCGCGCTGCGCACCGGCGGTAGCGTCGTGCTGCGCATCCGTTGCTCGGTCATCTGCAACGCCGCGCGAATCCGGTTTTCCTCGCTGTCCGCGTAGAGCGTCTGCGCTTCCTTGAGCGGAATCCCGAGCTTCACCATCCGGTCGACCAGCGTGCTGTCGAACACGTTCGGATGCTCGTCGAGCGCCAGCATCGGCTGCTTGCGTTCGGTCACGCGGAACTGGATCTCCGCGACCCGCCGACCTTCACGATGCTCGATCAGTTCGACGAAGATGTTGGTGACCGCGTTGACCTCGGCGATCGCCGGACGCAGGTAGTCGCGCTTGAAGTACTTGTACTCGCGCTTCGCCTCGTCGCCGGCTTCCGTGTCCGGCGTGCCCGACAGGATCGGCCGCCACCATTCCCACGGTTCGCGCATCGTCAGGTGACTCGGGTTCGTCAGGTAGCGCACGCAGATTTCGTAGAGCGCGAGGCCGGCGCTGCTGCGCAACTGGCTCTGGAACTGCAGGCTCAGGCGTGCGTACTGGACCGGGTCGAGCAGCTTCTTCTTGATCTTCGGTGCGAACGAGAATTCGACCCACACGCGGCGGGTGGCCGGATCCTCGAGAATTTCCGCATCGGCGATCAGCGTCGAGATCCCCCACTTGCGGCCCGGCTTCTGGCTCGACGTGCCCGTGCTCCATTCGACCTGCACCGACACCATGCGGCGCAGGTGTTCCTTCACCAGTGCGGTGTCGTTCGAATCGAAAGCGGAGTTGGCAACGATGTCCGACAACAGCGCGCGATAGGTATCGCCCGAGTCGTCGGCCTGCTGCGCGACGGCGAGCAGGACATTGAACAGCTTGCGGGTGAGGAGCGTGATCTTGCCGCTCTTCGGCTGAATTGCGATCGCCTCGACGGCCTTACGCAATTCGGCTGAACTGGCACTCACCACATCCACATCGGTTTTCTTGGCGCGCTTCGTGGCCATGCGTCGGGTCGGAGGAGAAGTTTTCCGGAAGGATAGCGCCTGTGGTGATGTGCGTCCAGAACGACATGCTCACCATAGCCGGTGAAGTGCGCGTGCAAAACGGCACTCACCCCAACCACCTCCCGAAAACGCTCACCGGTCCGGAATTACGGCGTTTCCGACTCTTCCAGACGTGTCGCGGGATGCGCCGATTCACAGATTTTTGCCTGTGCTCGACACGTGCGAAACTTGCTCCCGTATTCGCTCACCTTTCGATTTGTCGTAATTTTACGACTGCGTCGGCGTACGTCCGTCACAGGGTCGCCACTGGATGTCCCGGCATCGCGCCGACCGGTCCGCAGCGGCCTGTATGCATGTACAGGCGTGCCTGTGCGGGCGATCGCGAACCCGTCCGGTAGCCGGAAGCGGCGATCGAAATGGCGTCCTGCTGTGTCGATCGAACCCGTTTCACAGGCCCGGGCGCGCATTGTACAGCGTGCAAAACGCGTTCGGTCCCGAAAATTCTCACCTCACAGGCTCGGAAGTCTGTGACCAGGCCCCCGACGAATCCCCGGCACGCACGGGATCGACCGCCGTCACCTCCCGAAAAACCTCACCTTACTGAAAAAAGCGGCGCTGCAACGGACGCGAAAGCGCCTCCCGAAAAATCTCACCGTAACCGGCGCGGTATCAAAAATGTCAATGGCATCCGATACTTATGTGCTGCAGGCACTCCGCTGTGTCCGACGATCATCCCCCGAAAAGCCTCACCTTTCTGACATCCGGGCCGATGCGATAGCTGTGTGTCGGCTCCTGAAAAACCTCACCTGTGCCCAAAAGTGGCACAGTAAAAATCAGATTTCTGCCAGTCCCGGCGGGCTTTTCGGCGAATTCGTCCCGTCACAGGTCCCGAAAAGCCTCACCGTTGACCAATTTTCGAGCAAATAGCGCTCCTGAAAAATCTCACCTGTGAGGGCGCCGGCACGCTGTGATTTATGCCCCGAAAAAGCTCACCTCAACGGGATCCGGGCTGGAAAACCCGGATTTCGCTCCCGAAAAGCCTCACCTTTAGGGCTTCCCTGGCCCCACAGGGCCCTTTTGCTGTGCAAAATGGCAGTCGTTTCCCGGAAACCCTCACAGCAAATCCGCGCGGAGTCCCGTGAAACCTCACCTTTCATGAAAACTGCCCAAAAGATGGGCAGAATCGGGGCGCGAAGAAGGTCCCGCAAATTCTCACCTATGTCTGCACAGGCAGAAAACTGTGCGCGTAGTCACAGCGCGGGCTCCGCGGCTGTGCGGACCCGAAAACCCTCACCCTTGGGAAACCTCGTGTTTCACTGTGATCCCGAATCCGCTCACGACCTTTCCCGCATCGGCTCACGCAGCTCCCTGAACCCCATCACTTCAGCTCCCGCAGAAGATCACCTTGGTTCCCGTAAAACTTCACCTTGTCAGCCGGAAAGCCTTGCTACATAAGGCTGTGCCGTGGCGTTAACGTTTTTAACTAAGGGTTCAAGGGTGTTTACTTCTAATACTCTCAAGACATAGGCCGTCGAGTTTTCCACAGAGACCCCAACCCCTGAACACCCACAGGCTGCGATGTCCGTTGTCATGTGAAACAAATGCCCTTTTTCTGTGCCTACTCGAAAACGCTGTTAGTACAAGGACTTGGCTAACTTTCTTCGCTTTGTTTCACGGAATCGGAGCGCTGGCTCGTCCAGAACAGCTCACAGATCCGATTTCTGTGCACAGCGATGTAAATTCACCACGGTCAGCGGAAACAAGTATCAAAAAATACGTATTTCGTTATGATCACAACATTTCAATGTCTGTGAGTCCTGCCATGACGCTGGATGAAATGCGTGAAGTCATCCGAGAAGAACTGGAATCGCTGCGCGCGAGCGGTGCGCGGCGCCAGGAACTGTCGCTGCATGCTTGCAAGCGCCTGTTCTTCGATCTGGGCATCCGGCCATCGGCCGCCAACGTTCGCGATCTGACGCAGACCGGCAGTGCCAGCGATATTCCGAAGGACATCGATCACTTCTGGGAACGCATCCGTTCCGCGTCCAAGATCAGGCTCGACGGTGCGGCAATTCCGAAAGCGGTCGAAGAAAAGGCAGGTGCATTGCTCGGCGCGCTATATGAAGAGGCATTGAAAGCGGCGCGGGAAAGTCTCGACGTTGACCGCGAACAGGTTCGCGCCGGCGTGACCGACGCGGAACAGCGGCTGCGCGACGCCACGGTCCGCCAGGAAACACTCGAAGGCGCGCTCGCCCGCAGTGAAACCCGCAACGACCAGTTGCAGGCGCGCGTGACCGAACTCGAAGTGCAACTCGCGTCGCAATCGACGCACGGTTCGGCAAACGAAGCGACGCTGCTCACCACAGTTGCCCGACTCGAAAAAGAACTGGCGGCAATGGCCGGCCGCGTCGATGCGGAACAGACGCAGAACGCGGCGCTGCGCGACCGCATCGATACGCTGCAAGCCGAATTGCAGCAGCGTACCGAGCACTATGCGCAGCAGATCAAGGATGCGGTGGCCGAAGCCGAGCGTCGCGTCAAACCGATGCTGGTCGAACTGGATTCGCTGCGCAGCATGGCATCGACCTACCAGAGCGGCCTGCGCGACGTGCAGCGCAAGGAATTCGATTTCCTTCAGCAGCTGAGTTCGGCCAAGGCCCGCGCGGACCGGCTCGAGGAACAGCTGCGCAGCCAGGGTGACGAACTGGAACGCGCGACGCGCGACGTGAACACACTGCGCGCGAGCCGCGGGATGAATCCGGAGATTTCCGCGTTGATCCGGCGTCTGGCCGAGGCGGGCCAACTGGATGCGGATGCGTTTTCCGCGATCGGTACGTCGCTGGATCACGAGATTCCGGTACCGAACCAGTGCCCGCATTGCGACGGTGAACCGGAGCTGTCGCATGGCGACGACGGGTTCGAAGTATCGTGCCCCGAATGCGAACATGCGTCGGGACCGTGGCCTTCCCGATTCGAAGCAGTTGCGCGCTTTGCGCGCAACTGACGGGCCGGCAGGCACAGCCATCCCACAGGTGAGGTGATCCGGGACGCTTGAGGTGAGGTTTTTCGGGAGCTGTGAAACGGTGAGGCTCGGCCGAGCAAGGCTGCTCACGGCTCATGTCGCTTGAGCAGCCGGCTTTGGATCAGTGAGTTTCTTCCTGGTCGGACGGGGCACCATTGGCCAGGTCATCGCGCCAGTTTTTCCACGCGCGGTGCAGCCGGTTCGACGAAATCGGCCGCACGAAGCCCAGCCATTGGCCGACCCGCTCGGGCGCCACGTCGTGCTCGAACAGTTCGGCCGCATAGCTGTTGCGCAGCGTTTGCGGACTCGCGCGCGCGGTGCGCGACGACGTGAGCCCGGCGGATTCGACGATCGCATCGATCGCGCGCAGCATCGTCGCCTTGTGCATCGGCCGCCCGGCGTGCGAGGCCGGGAACACGAGATCGCCCGGAATCTCCTGGCGCTTGCGCTCCACGAGCCATGCTTCGAGCAACGCGATCGCGAACGACGCCAGATGGGTTTCGCGCGCGAAATCGGGATGCGTTGACGGGATCTGCAGCGACGTTCCACTCGTAGTGATGCAACTAATCGTAAGTGCGCGTGCTTCGCCGGTTTTCACGCCTGCGCCGAGAAACGCGGCGACGAGCGCGCGGTCGCGCCGTTCTTTCCAGTATGCGGAGCCAGACACGCTGATCGGCGAAAACAGGTAGGCCAGCAACTTCGCGCGTTCGGCTGGCGTCAGGAAACCGGTCGGCTCGTTGTCGCGTGCCTGTCGCCAGTTCGCTTCGCCATCCTGAGCAATGAAGCGGGCCGGGTTGGTGGATGCGAACTCGGTGCGCCGGATGTGGTCGAGCACGCGCTCGATCAGCCGCAAATAGCGCATTCGTTGCGTCTTCCGGATCGGAAGCTCGCCGACGAAGTTCGCAATCGATGCCGTGTCGACCGTGGCCAGGTTCTTCTGATGCGCACGCAGCCAGGTGAGAAAGGCACCCCATTGCGCGCGATAGACATCGGCCGATGAACGGCGGTAGTCCTGCATGGCAAGCCAGGCGTCGAACGCGGTTTCGGGTGAGACGATCCAGTCGGACGTGCCGCGGTCGAACAGATCCTTTTCTTCCGGGCGTGCAGGAGTGTCGGGGGACGTGGGAAGGGACATGTTATTTATTCCGTTAGTTGCGTATATGGTAGCCCTTTCCGCAACGTCGCGGGCAGCAGGATGCGGGAGGGGGCCGCCGTGTCGGACGGCCCGGGCATGGCGTCAGTCGCCCCACGCCTTGGACGGACGGTGAATGCGCTCGCGGGGCGCCGCATCGTGCGACCTGGCCGCCGCTTCATACGCGAGGACCGCGAACGAGAAGACGGCAGGGAGCGCGTTCGACCGGCCGAAGTCGATCGGATCGTCCGTTTCGGGAAAGGTCATGTCCGATGGCCGTTCGAACAGTTGACGCATGCCGGCCTCGTGCCGGCTGGCAAAGCCGAGATCGGCGAGCGCCTCGGCTTCGATGGCGTGCAGCAGGCGCCACGACAGCGGGACGCGCTGACGGATGTAGCGCCCGGCAATATGGCGAACGATCAGCTCGAGGTCGTGCGCAGCAGCCTTGAAGCTGAGCGCGGCCAAATCTTGTTCTTCTGTCATCGCAGGCTCCTGTCGACCGGGGCGGGCGCCTCGGTGCGCCGGCTCCGGCCATGCATGGCGGAATGTCCGTATACTGTACAAACATACAGTATTTTCCGCAACTGGCCTTTCTGCCAGCTATCCGCATCGTCAGCGATGGATCACGATCAGTAATGCGCGGGCCTCGCCCTTGCCCGGGTTGCGGATCGCATGCGGTGTGTCGGCCGGGTAGCGCGCCGTGTCACCGGTTTTCAGGCGTCGGCTCGCCGCCGCGGCTTCGATTTCCATCGCACCCTGCAGCACGGTGAGGTGCTCGCGGGTGCCGGGTTCGTGCGCGTTCGACACGAGCGCGCCGCCGCCGGGCAGCGTCAGCTCGTACCACTCGAACTTGCCGGCCAGGTCGATCGGACCCCACACGCGCAGCTGGTAGCGGCCGTCGTGGCCGGCGAGCGTCGGGATGTCGTGCGGGCCGTCCACGCGGATCGTCTCCGGCGCTTTCGGTTGCGAGAACAGTTCGTCGAGCGTGATGCCGAGCGCATTCGTGAGCCGCCACGCGACCGCGATCGTCGGATTGGCCTTGTCGCGCTCGATCTCGGAGAGCATCGATTTCGATACGCCGGCCGCGCGCGACAGGTCGTCGAGCGTCAGCTTGCGCTCGTTGCGCAGGCGCTGGATTTGCTCGCCGACTCGCGGCGGCGTGACGGCCGGCGGCTGCGGTGCGGCGCCGGCTGGCGTGCGCCGCGACGCGGAGGAACTTGCCATTTGGTTTCCGTTCGCTTAGAGTTGTTCGGTATTTCGAATTCTAGTTCGGAATATCGGATAAGTGCGGTCAACCGAACGACCGACTATAACAGTAGCAGGCCGTTGCGCTGCCGCCACGAGTGGCGCGTGCCGGAATGCGAATCCCTGTCAGGAGCTTTGCGATGCGTGATGCCTTTCTCGCCCAGGTGCGCGGGACGCTCGACCAGATCCGTGCGGACGGTTTTTACAAGACCGAGCGCGAGATCGCGAGTCCCCAGGCGGCGGCCGTGCGGCTCGCCGGCGGTGCCGGCGTGCTGAATTTCTGTGCGAACAACTATCTGGGTCTGGCGAACGATCCGCGCCTGGTCGCCGCGGCGCAGGCCGGTCTCGACCAGGACGGTTTCGGCATGGCGTCGGTGCGTTTCATCTGCGGCACGCAGTCCGTGCACAAGCAGCTCGAAAGCGCGCTGGCTGCGTTCCTCGGCACCGAGGACAGCATCCTCTATTCGAGCTGCTTCGATGCGAACGGCGGCCTGTTCGAGACGCTGCTCGACGAGAACGACGCGGTGATCAGCGACGAGCTGAACCACGCGAGCATCATCGACGGCATCCGCCTGTGCAAGGCGAAGCGTTACCGCTACAAGAACAACGACCTGTCCGACCTCGAGGCGAAGCTGAAGGAAGCCGACGCAGCGGGCGTGCGTCACAAGCTGATCGCGACCGACGGCGTGTTCTCGATGGACGGCATCATCGCCGACCTGAAAGGCATCTGCGACCTCGCCGATCGCTACGGCGCGCTCGTGATGGTCGACGATTCGCATGCGGTCGGCTTCATCGGCACGCATGGCCGCGGCACGCCCGAGCACTGCGGCGTCGAAGGCCGCGTCGACATCATCACCGGCACGCTCGGCAAGGCGCTCGGCGGCGCATCGGGCGGCTATGTCGCGGCCCGTCGCGAGATCGTCGAATTGCTGCGCCAGCGTTCGCGCCCGTACCTGTTCTCGAACACGTTGACGCCGAGCATTGCCGCGGCGTCGCTGAAGGTGCTGGAACTGCTCGGCAGCGACGAAGGTGCGAAGTTGCGCGAGCGCGTGCGCGAAAACGGCGTGCGTTTCCGCGAGCAGATGACCGCAGCGGGATTCACGCTCGTGCCGGGCGCGCACCCGATCATCCCGGTGATGCTCGGCGACGCGCAGCTCGCGACCAACATGGCCGACCGGTTGCTCGCCGAAGGTGTCTACGTGATCGGCTTCTCGTTCCCGGTTGTGCCGCGCGGTCGCGCGCGCATTCGCACGCAGATGAGCGCGGCGCACACGCCGGAACAGATCGACCAGACGGTCGCCGCGTTCGTGCGCGTCGGCAAGTCGCTCGGCATCGTCTGACGGAGGCGCGATCATGAAAGCACTGGCAAA
Organism: Burkholderia sp. A9; assembly: GCF_000801975.1. Lineage (NCBI taxonomy): Bacteria > Pseudomonadati > Pseudomonadota > Betaproteobacteria > Burkholderiales > Burkholderiaceae > Burkholderia > Burkholderia sp. A9. The sequence goes on from NZ_JSZN01000004.1 coordinate 336,690, forward strand.
GCTCGAACGCGGCCCGGGCCTCACGCTCACGCGCGTGAAGCGTCCCGAAGTCGGACACAACGACGTGCTGATCAAGATTCGCCGCACGGCGATCTGCGGCACCGACATCCATATCTGGAAGTGGGACGACTGGGCGCAGAAGACGATTCCCGTGCCGATGCACGTCGGTCACGAATACGTCGGCGAGATCGTCGAGATGGGGCAGGAAGTGCGCGGCTTCGCGATCGGCGATCGCGTGTCCGGCGAAGGCCACATCACGTGCGGTTTCTGTCGCAACTGCCGTGCGGGGCGCCGGCATCTGTGCCGCAACACCGTCGGCGTCGGCGTGAACCGCGAGGGCGCGTTCGCCGAGTATCTGGCGATTCCGGCGTTCAATGCGTTCAAGATCCCGCCCGAGATCTCCGACGATCTCGCGTCGATCTTCGATCCGTTCGGCAATGCGACGCACACGGCGCTGTCGTTCAACCTCGTCGGCGAGGACGTGCTGATCACCGGTGCCGGCCCGATCGGCATCATGGCTGTCGCGATCGCGAAGCATGTCGGCGCGCGCAACGTCGTGATCACCGACATCAACGACTACCGGCTCGAGCTCGCGCGCAAGATGGGCGCGACGCGTGCGGTCAACGTCGCACGCGAGTCGCTGCGCGACGTGATGGCCGACCTGCGGATGACGGAAGGCTTCGACGTCGGCCTCGAGATGTCGGGCGTGCCGAGCGCATTCACGAGCATGCTCGAGGCGATGAATCACGGCGGCAAGGTGGCGCTGCTCGGCATTCCGCCCGCGCAGACGGCGATCGACTGGAACCAGGTGATCTTCAAGGGGCTCGAGATCAAGGGCATCTACGGTCGCGAGATGTTCGAGACCTGGTACAAGATGGTCGCGATGCTGCAAAGCGGCCTCGACCTGTCGCCGATCATCACGCATCGCTTTGCGGCCGACGATTACGAGAAAGGCTTCGCCGCGATGCTGTCCGGTGAAAGCGGCAAGGTGATTCTCGACTGGACGGTCTGAGTGCCGGCGGGGCCGCTCGGCGCGTTTGCCGGCTGCCCCGCTCGCGTCGGTATGAGCGTTTGTCGAGGCCCGGCGGCTTCGGCAAACGCTTAAGGTGAGGAAATTCGGGAGCTGTGTTTGCGTGCCGAACGGCAGCTCGATCACGCATTCGCTGCACCTGTGGGCGCGGAATTCAACGGCTGCACGCGGTTTCTCGTTCGTGATGCGAGGGCGATCACGCTGCGATCCCCCGGGACCCATCGGTGACATGCCATTGCGCATGCACCTCACCCATCAAGGCTGCTCCCCTGTCCCCGCTGTCGCGTCGCTCGGCGCCGTGTCTTTCTTCTTACCCTTTCGTTCTCGCTTGCCGCGCTTGAATAGCGCGGCAAGCGCCGCCTCGCCCGCTTGCCACGGTCTTGCTCCGTTCCCACGGCAGCCTCGATGCGTGAGGCGATCGATGACGTGCCAACTCACCCGTCAGCCGGCCTGTCGGCATCGACAGGTGCGCCGCATGCTATTTGATTCGCTCACCATTCAACCATCGCGGTTCGAGCTGCAGACTCAGCACGACGAGCCAGCGCTTCGGGCATTGCGGTGCGATCTCGATCAGCTCGCCATGCACGCCGGAAACCGTCACGAGCCCGTGTTGCGCCGCATGCCGATACGCACGCGATGCGTCCGCCTGAAGCCAGAAGCTGACGAGCGCGCAGGTGACGAAGCGGAACAGCAGCAACGTCGCGGCTTCCGGCGTGTCGCCGACTGAAACGAGCAGAGCGTCGAACACGAGCGTCAGTATTTGCGTGACCGCGATCGTGATCACCGTCAGCTTCGACAGACCGCGCATCCGCAGTGCCGCACGGATGCGGACATGCCGCAGGGCAAGCCGCGCGCGATCGTCGTCGGCATCGTGTTTCATGACGCCGCTCCGGCACGCTGCGCGACGTCGATCGATGTCATGTCGGATGCAGGCATCCGCTCGCCTGGCACCCCGACGGCTTTGCACAGGATCGCGCTGTCGTAGCTATGCGCTGCAAACCGCATCACATCGATCAACTGAAACCCTTCGCGGCGATAGAACTCGACGAGCCGGACAGCCGCATGCGGCGCATCGAGCGCGATGTGCGTCGCGCCACGCGCGGCAGCCCGCCGTTGCGCGAACGCAAGCAGCGCACGGCCGATGCCGCGGTCCTGCCAGGCCGGATCGACGGCCAACTGGCCGAGCGTCGCGACGCGTCGGCTGCGGTACGGATCGCAACGCGAATCGGGATCGTGCGGCTGTATCGTGATCGTCGCGACCAGATACCCGCTGCCGAGCGCGACGAAACATTCGCTGGTGAGCGTGCGTTCACGCGTCGCCGACGCCGGCTGGTCGACCCCCGGACAGTTGAAACCCGCGGCGCCGAGATGCGCATACGCGCGATGTAGCAACGCGGTCAGCGACTCGTACGAATCGCTGCGCGGATCGAAACGCCGTACGACGACGCGGCCGTCGAGCCGCTTCGCATAAGCCGCATGGGCACGCCGGGAGCGTGCGGATTCCGGTCGCTGCATGATGTCCTTTCGGCCAGACAGGGTGACCGAAGTGTAGTGAGCGCCGTGCGTTCGCTTCAAGAAAAAATGTCGTAAACGCCGCCTGAAATGCGCTGTGCGCCATCGGAACCACGCGGCGTTCGGCCCTCCCGCCGACAGGGCCTTTTCGCCCGGGTGTTGACGAGTGAGAACGATCGTTCTACCGTAAACCCATGAACACACATGACGACCTCGTCGGCGAACCAGCCGTTCGCGACCGGCTGCTCGACGCGGCCGAAGCGCTGATCTACTCGGGCGGCATCCACGCCACGGGTGTCGATGCGATCGTGAAGCGGTCGGGCGCCGCGCGAAAGAGCTTTTATTCGCATTTCGAATCGAAGGAGGCGCTGGTCGTCGCCGCGCTCGAGCGCCGTGACGAACGCTGGATGCGCTGGTTCGTCGACGCAACGCTGGCGCGTGGCAAGTCACCGCGTGCGCACTTGCTCGGCATGTTCGAGGTGCTGCGTGACTGGTTTGTGCAACCCGATTTTCACGGCTGCGCGTTCCTGAACGCGTCCGGCGAGATTGCCGATGCCGACGATCCGGTGCGCGTCGTCGCACGTCTGCACAAGGCACGCTTGCTCGCGTTCGTGCGCGAGCGGTTCGACGCGTACGCCGACGCCGCCGGGATCGAGCGCCGCGGGCTGGCCCGCGTCGCGCGTCAATGGCTGGTGCTGATCGACGGCGCGATCGGCGTGGCGCTCGTCAGCGGCGATGCAAGCGTTGCGCGCGATGCGCGCGCAACCGCCGAACTCTTGCTCGATACGGTGTCTCGAGCGTCGAAGTAACGCGTCCCAACCGGCTGCGTTCGTGCGCGGCCCAAACCTTGAACAGGAGCATCCCATGGCCGCTTCCCCGGAAGTTCGTCCGCCCGTTCCGCCCTTCACGCTCGACACGGCGCACCAGAAAGTGCGCGCCGCGGAGGATGCGTGGAACACGCGCGACCCGCAGCGCGTCTCGCTCGCCTATACGCCGCAGAGCCGGTGGCGCAATCGCGCGGAGTTCGTGACGGGCCGCGACGAGATCGTCGGCCTGCTGCAGCGGAAATGGACGCGCGAGCTCGACTACCGGTTGATCAAGGAGCTGTGGGCGTTCGGCGGCAATCGCATCGCGGTGCGATTCGCGTACGAATGGCATGACGACGCCGGCAACTGGTTCCGCTCATACGGGAACGAAAACTGGGAGTTCGACGAAAACGGCTTGATGGCGCATCGCCACGCGAGCATCAACGATCTGCCGATTCGCGAAGCGGATCGCCTGTACCACTGGCCGCTCGGCCGCCGTCCGGACGACCATCCCGGCCTGTCCGATCTCGGGCTGTGACGCCGCACGACGACGATGCGGGGACGCGCTCGATCGTGCATCGAGCGCGCAGTCCGTGCCCAACGGTGAGGAAATACGGGAGGCGTGTGCTGAGGTGAGTGTTTTCGGGAGAAGGGGCATTCTGTGCCGGACGGTGTGATTTTTCACGCCCGGCATCTCACCGCTCAATCTTCGCAGGAAACGGCGCGATTGCGCTGACGGAAGCACAGCATGCATTGTCGTGCACGAGCTTTCGTTGATCACGTGCGAATCGAATGCGACATCGGCGGCGCATTTGCTACATACACGCACAGTGGTGAGATTCAATCGGTGTGTATCGATGCGCGATGCAACTCACCGCTCGACTTCAACGTGACGCCAGACACGGTGATGGATCGACGCATAACCGTGCGTGCCATCGAATCGCATTGCTCACCGTTCGAAATCGACATCGACACCCACGCTTCCAGGCGTGCGTGTCGGAATCAACCAAGGTGCGCAGCACTCAGTCGTGTGGGCTCACTCCTGGACACGACCTCCATCGACCGCCTGGCAACCGCGCACCCTTCACATCGGTCGTTCAGCCTGCGATCCGCGCAGCGATCGCCTCGCCCACTTCCTGCGTCCCCGCCTGACCGCCGAGATCGCGCGTGCGCGGCCCCGTACGCAGCAGGTCCTCGATCGCCGCGACGATCGCGTCGTGCGCTTCGCGTTCGCGGCCCGTGCCGTTGCCGAGGAAGTCGAGCATCATCGCCGCCGACCAGATCATCGCGATCGGGTTCGCGATGTACTGGCCCGCGATGTCCGGCGCGGAACCGTGCACCGGTTCGAACAGCGACGGAAACGTGCGATCCGGGTTGAGGTTCGCGGACGGTGCGATGCCGATCGTGCCCGTGCAGGCCGGACCGAGGTCGGAAAGGATGTCGCCGAACAGGTTCGACGCGACGACGACGTCGAAGCGGTCCGGCTGCAGCACGAAGCGCGCACACAGGATGTCGATATGCTGCTTGTCCACGGTGATCTCGGGATAGCGCTCGCCCATTTCGGCCGCGCGCGCGTCCCACCACGGCATGCTGATCGCGATGCCGTTGCTCTTCGTCGCGACGGTCAGGCGCTTCGCGCGGCGCTGGGCGAGTTCGAACGCGAACTTCAGCACGCGCTCGGTACCGTGACGCGTGAAGATCGACTGCTGCATGACCACTTCGCGCTCGGTGCCCTCGAACATCGTGCCGCCGACCGACGAATATTCGCCCTCGGTGTTCTCGCGCACGATCATGAAGTCGATGTCGCCTGCCTTGCGGCCGGCGAGCGGCGACGGCACGCCGTCGAACAGGCGCGCGGGCCGCAGGTTGATGTACTGGTCGAACTCGCGGCGGAACTTCAGCAGCGAACCCCACAGCGAAATGTGGTCGGGCACCGTCGCGGGCCAGCCGACCGCACCGAACAGGATCGCGTCCATGCCCGACAGCTGGGCCTTCCAGTCGTCCGGCATCATCTTGCCGTGCTGCGCGTAGTAGTCGCAGCTCGCCCAGTCGATCTGCTCGAACTGGAAACGGATACCGAAGCGTGCCGTCACGGCGTCGAGCGCGCGCAGGCCCTCGGGCATTACTTCACGGCCAATGCCGTCACCGGGGATGACGGCAATCCTGTACGTCTTGTCGCTCATGCGAGCCTCCTTGGCTGATCGGGCCGCTGGCAGCGTGCGCAGCGGAACATGACGCCATTTTATTTATTTCCATTCAGATTAAAATCGTGCGAAAGGTTAATCGACTTTCCACGAATCGTGAATAAATCGCCGAATCTCGACGACCTGCGCGTCTTCAGCCTGGTCGTCCGCCTGACGAGCTTCAGCGCGGCTGCGGAGCAGCTCGCGGTGTCGCCCGCGTATGTGAGCAAGCGCATCGCGCTGCTCGAGGCGCAGCTCGGCACGCGGCTGCTGCATCGCTCGACGCGTCGCGTGACGGTCACGGAGGCCGGCGAACGCGTGTTCGCGCGGGCCGAGAAGATTCTCGACGACGTCGATCATCTCGTCGAGGACGTATCGACCACGCGCACGGTGCCGCGCGGCACGCTGCGCATCTCGAGCAGCTTCGGCTTCGGCCGCCATGTCATCGCGCCGGCGCTGCTCGACTTCTCCGCGCGCTATCCGCAGCTAAACGTGCGGCTCGATCTGTTCGACCGGCTGGTCGACGTGGCGGGCGAGGGCTACGACCTCGACGTGCGCATCGGCGATGACATCGCCGATCACCTGATCGCGCGCCGCCTTGCCGCGAACTATCGGGTGCTGTGCGCGTCGCCCGACTATCTCGCACGGCGCGGCACGCCGCGCACGCTCGCGGATCTCGCGTCGCACGACTGTCTCGCGATCAAGGAGCGCGACCATCCGTTCGGCGTCTGGCGGTTGAACCTGCGCGGAGAAACGGCAACGGTGAAGGTCGGCGGCGCGCTGTCGACGAACCACGGCGAGGTGGCCGTGCAATGGGCGCTCGCCGGGCGCGGGATCGTGTTGCGTTCGATCTGGGAAGCGGGGCCGCTGATCGAACGCGGCGAACTCAGTCGCGTGCTGCCGGACGCGATTCAGCCGGCGAACATCTGGGCGGTGTATCCGGAACGCGTCGCGGCTTCGGCGAAAGTGCGCGTGTGTGTCGATTTTCTGGCGGAGGCGCTTGCCGGTTTGAATGCCGCTGCGAGCGACGATGCGACCTGAAATCGGTCAAAGGTGAGCTTTTGCGGGGGCATGTGCGGAGCGTCGGCACACGCCCGTTTACGGCTCGCGACCGCGTCGCGAGCCGGCAGCGTGCCGTGGGCACCGACGCGTCGCTGGCCGCGATGCGCCGGGCAGGCGGACGATGGCGCCCGCACGCGGCTCACGCCGCTTTCGCCGCTTTCGCCGTTTTCGCGTCGCCCGCTGCACCGAGCATCAGGTCGAGATTCTGCACGGCCGCGCCGGATGCCCCTTTGCCGAGATTGTCGAACACGGCGGACAGCAGCACCTGGCCATGATCGGCATTGACGAACACGCCAAGCCGCAGGTCGTTCGTCCCGTTCAGCGCTTGCGGATCGAGATGCGTGATCGCGCGCGTATCCGCGAGCGGCGTGACCTCGACGTGGCGCGCGCCGGCGTAATGGTGCGCGAGACACGCGTGCAACAACTCACCGGTCACGCCGGCCGGGAGCAGGCGCAGCTCGATCGGCACGGTCAGCACGATGCCCTGCCGATAGGCGCCGTAAGCCGGCACGAACAGCGGACGATGCGCGAGCCCGGCATGCAGCTGGATCTCGGGCACGTGCTTGTGCGCGAGCGCGAGGCCGTAGACCTGCAGCGGCTTCGCGTGTGCCGCGCCGTTCGATTCGAATGCGTCAACGGCGGTTCGCCCGCCGCCCGAGTAACCGGACACCGCATGGATGCTCACCGGGTAGTCGCGCGGCAGCAGCCCGGCGTGTTGCAGCGGCCGGAGCAGGCCGATCGCGCCCGTCGGATAGCAGCCCGGATTGGTGACGCGCTGCGCGCGCGCGATGGTTTGCGCGTGTCCTTCGACCATCTCGGGAAAGCCGTACACCCATTCCGGTTCGGTGCGATGGGCCGAACTCGCGTCGATCACGCGTACCGCCGGATTGCGGATGAAGCCGACCGCTTCGCGCGCGGCGGCGTCGGGCAAGCACAGGATCGCGATATCGGATGCGTTGATCGCTTCAGCGCGCCGCGCGGGGTCCTTGCGCTCGGCATCCGGCAGCGTGACGAGCCGCAGGTCGGTGCGATCCCGCAGGCGCTCGTGGATCTGCAATCCGGTCGTACCTTGGTCGCCGTCGATGTAGACAGTGGGGAGGCTCATGATGGTCGCGTTTCTCGTTTCGGACATCGGGAAAGCCGTATCGTCCACCGAGCGCCTAGAATAGGAAAAGTTGAATTTCCTGATTGCCGGATTCAGTTTTCCTGAACGAGAGGCAAGCATGCGCGAGATCAGCCTGGACCGGCTGCGTACACTGGTCGCAATCGCCGACCAGGGATCCTTCGTGGCCGCGGCGCAACTGCTTCATCTTGCGCCGCCGACGGTCAGCCTTCATGTCGCCGAACTCGAAAGCCGCATCGGTGCGCCGTTGCTGTCCCGCACGCGCGGCAACGTGCAGCCGTCGACCATCGGTGCCGTGCTGGTGGAGCGGGCGCGCCGCCTGCTGGCCGAGGTCGAGTCGACCCTCGACGACGTGGAGCGGCAAGTGCAGGGGCTGACCGGGCGGGTGCGGCTCGGGGCATCGACCGGGGCGATCGCCCATCTGTTGCCGCAGGCGGTGGTCCGGCTGCGCGAGCGGCATCCGGACATCGATGTCCAGATCGCGGTGCTCACGTCGCAAGACACGCTGGCGCGCATTGCGCAGGGCACGCTCGACGTCGGGCTGGTGGCGTTGCCGCAGCCGGCGGTCGCGGGGTTGTCGATCCGCGCGTGGCGGCGCGATCCGGTGCTGGCCTTTCTGCCTGCCGACTGGCGGCTTCCGGCGCGGGTGACGCCAGCCTATCTGGCCGCGCGTCCGCTGATTCTCAACGATGCGACGACCCGCCTGTCGCGGCTCACGACGGAATGGTTCGCGCTCGGCGGTCACCGGCCCGAGCCCCGCATCGAGCTCAACTACAACGATGCGATCAAGAGTCTGGTCGCCGCGGGTTACGGCGCGACGCTGCTGCCGCACGAAGCGGGCGCCCCGTTGCCCGACGCACGGATCGTCATGCGGCCGCTGCGTCCGGCGTTGTGGCGCGAACTGGGCATCGCGCATCGCGCCGGCCCGATCGATCGGTCGACCCAGCACGTGCTCGACGCGTTATGGGCGCTCGGCGCACGATAGGGCGTTTGGCGAACGGCGCCGCTGTGTTACAGCCGGTTGTCCTTCGCGAGCATCAGCACGCGCGCCCAGCGCTGCGCATCGCGCTTGTCCATCATCGGCAGTTTCCATTCGCCGCGCACGGTGTCGCGCACGCGCACGACCAGATGCCAGCGGCCATCGATCGGCGCGGCCTCGCAGGCGTCGAGCTGCGACAGCGTATAGCGGCCGTCCGCGCCGTCATGCGACAGCCACAGCAGCCCCTGCGTCGCGGATACACGCAATTCGCCCCATGCGCGATGCACGATGTGGGTCCAGCCTTGTTCCTTCGTGTTCGGTGCGATGTCGCGGCGGCGTTTGATCCACCACGCGATCAGCGCGATCAGGATCGCGGCGGCGAGCACCGCGGCCGCGATCGCGACTGGCTGGCCGAACTGCGCGGCAATGACATGAAACAGGTGTACCGCGCCCCATCCAATGGCGATGAGCGCGAATAGCGCGATGAAAATCGGCATGTCGAATCGGAAAAGAGGACGGACCGGCGCAGGCAGCGCACCGGTCCGTCGCACACGGCATCACCGGCGGCGGTGAATGTCGTGCGTGACGAAGCCCGCGTCGTTGATGGGCAGCGCGAGGCCGTCCTTGACCGCGAGCGTCTTGCGGATGTCGTCGAGACCCGCGCACCAGTGGTCGCGCATCGTCGACAGACCGAACTGATAGTCCTTGTAGTGGTGCTCGTACGCCTTCTGCTGATAGATCAGGTGCTGGATGTTGTACTTCTTCCCGCTCGACATCGCTTCAGCCTCGATACACCACGGGTCGTTCTTGCGCTGCTCTTCCGGCACCTGCTCGAGCACGTGGCGCAGCACGTTGCGGTAGCGCTGTTCGCGCTGCAGCGTGTCGGTGACGAAACGCGTGCGGCTCGAATACTGCACGTCCTTCGTGCGCTCCGCGACGTCGGCCATCGTGCGCGGCAGCGGCCCGCGCGCGCTCCACAGATCGACCTGGAACGCGAGCGTGTCGCGGCGCGGACGCGCGCGCAGCACTTCCATCAGCGGCGTGTTCGACACGACGCCGCCGTCCCAGTAGTACTCGCCGTCGATCTCGACCGGCGGGAACGCGGGCGGCAGCGCGCCGGACGCCATGAAGTGCTCGGGCGCGAGGCGGATGCGCGAGTTGTCGAAGTACACGAAGTTGCCGGTGCCGACGTTCACTGCCCCGACCGACACGCGCGTCTCGCCCGAGTTGATCCGGTCGAAATCGCACAGCTTCAGCAGCGTCGCGCGCAGCGCCGACGTGTCGTACCAGCTGATCTTTTCCGGATGATCGGACACACCCGGCAGCGGCGGCGGGAAACGTGGCGCGAAGAAACCCTGCTGGCCCTGCATCATCGCGCTCGCGGCCTGCGATGCGGTGAAGAACGTGCGGATCTGGTCGATGCTGTTGAACAGCGCAAATTCGAACGCAGCCGGCATCGCGGGAAAGAACGCCGGCTGGCAGATCGTTTCCCAGAATTCGCGCAGCCGCTCGACCCGATGTTCGGGCGCATTGCCCGCGATCAGCGCGGTGTTAAGCGCGCCGATCGAGATACCTGCGATCCAGTCGAGCGGAACGCCCGCCTCGTGCAGCCCTTCGAACACGCCGGCCTGATACGCGCCGAGCGCGCCGCCGCCCTGCAGGACGAGGGCGATCGTTTCGTACGGCAGCGACCGCGCAGCGGCCGGCGCACCGGCTTCGTGATGCAGGTCCGCCGCATCGACGGCCTGCTTTTCTGTACGCGCGTGCGGTTTCATCAGTTGCTCCGAGAAATCCCGCCATCGATGGCGGAGACGGATGGCGTGTCGTCGATCGACGGCACGCCATCTTGAGGATAGGCGTGGTGCGGGAATCGCCTCCCGTCAGGGAGGCGAGGGCGTTACTGCATGAACCAGCCGTGGCTGACGACGAACGACTGGCCGGTGAGCGCGGCGCTCGGGAATGCCGACAGGAACAGCACCGTCTGCGCGACGTCCTGCACCGTCGTGAACACGCCGTCGACCGTATTGCCGAGCATCACCTTCTTCACCACTTCCTCTTCGCTGATGCCGAGTTCCTTCGCCTGCTCCGGAATCTGCTTGTCGACCAGCGGCGTGCGCACGAAGCCCGGACACACGACGTGCGAGCGCACGTTGTGCTTCGCGCCTTCCTTCGCCAGCACGCGGGCCAGGCCGAG
>NZ_JSZN01000040.1:0-1939 GCF_000801975.1 Burkholderia sp. A9
AGCAGCAGGATGCCGCCGACCAGCGGAACAAACGCGATCAGCAGGAGCCAGCCGGAGTGGCCCGTATCGTGCAGGCGGCGGACGGTGACCGCGAGGCTCGGCAGCACCAGCGCGAGCGACGCGACCCCTGCGACGATCGTCACCAGCAGCGAGATCGCGCCCGCATCGTGTCCCACCATGGTGATCAGCTGACAGATGATCGACACGACGCTCGTGAGCAACGCGAAATACCAGTATTCCGCACGCCGAGCGCGGCCCTCGAATTTCGCGTATTGATTGAGCGCAGAACGAACGGCCTCACTGAAATTCATTTTATTGCCCTCATGTTTTATATCAACTACCCCGGAAACACCGCGGGCATTATAAGTTTGAATTTCAGCCCACTCCATCCATTTTCGCGTGCCACGGTGCGCCAATACGCCCCAGGAACGGCCACGACAGCGGCATCCCGGATCACCGATTCGCACGTCACATTATTTTCATAATCGTGATGTTCCAGCAAAAATAACAATCCTATAATCCATCAATTGATTACATCCGAATGAAAAGCAACACAATCTATAATCGAAACGATCGCCAGACAAGCGATTAACCGGCCGACCGGAATATGCCCGTTCGGCACGCGCACGCGCGAAGGCATCGCGTCCCGGCCGGCCTTCGCGCTAGCCGGCCGCCGCCTGCTGCAGCACAGCGAGATCGAGCTTCTTCATCTTCAACACTTGCGCCATCACGCGCTCGGCGCGTGCCGGCTCGCCCGCCATCAGTTCGGGCATCTGCACGGGCACGACCTGCCACGACACGCCGAAGCGGTCGCGCAGCCAGCCGCACTGCTGCGCGCGCTCGTCGCCGCCTTCGGCCAGCGCCGCCCAGTAGCGGTCGATCTCGCGCTGGTCGCGGCAGTTGACGACGAACGACACGGCCGGCGTGAGCGGGAACGCCGGACCGCCGTTCAGCGCGAGGAAGCCCTGCCCGTCGAGTTCGAACGACACCGTCATCACCGCGCCCTCGGCCTGCCCGGACGCCTGCGCGCCGGACTTGCCGTAGCGCGCGACGTGCACGATGCGCGCGTCGTCGAACACCGACACGTAGAAGCCGGCGGCCGCCTCGGCGTCGCAGTCGAACCACAGGAACGGCGTGATGCGTTGAATGCGCTGGCTCATGGCGGTGTCTCCTCGATGTCGTCCCGGCATCGGTGCCGGTCTTATATCGTAGGCGCTGCACCCGGACACCGCGGCCCGCGCGCAAATAAAAAAAGGGGGCGATCGTTCGCCCCCTTTGCTGCTGCCGCCCGTGCCGCGTCAGAACGCGACGTAAGGCTGCGCGCCGCCGCTCCCGGTCTTGTCCATCCCGAAGTAGATCGTCTTGCCGTAGAAATGCGGCATGCCGAGATCGAGCGACCCGGCCGGGCCGAACGGGCCGGCGATGTCGTTGAACGCGAACGTCGACGTGTTCGCGAACAGCGCATCGGCATTGGCGACCGGCATCGACACGCCGCCCGTCGTACCGTTCTGGCCGGTCAGCGTCGCCGTATAAGTGGTCGGCGACGACGGGCAGTAGAACTGCGGGTTGACCGAGCACTTCGTCTGCGCCGAATCGTTGAAGAAATACGCGTTCGAGCCCGTATCGAAGAACGCGGTCACGGTGCCGCCGAGGAACGTCGCGCTGACGTCGCCGGTCGTCGTCGACGTCATCACCGTCGATGCGGCAAGCGCGTTGTTGCTCTGCGTACCGATCCCGAACGTCAGGAGGCCGGTCGCGCTGCCCTGCCCGCTGCTCGAGATGCTCGGCATCTGCACGATCACGCCGTTGTTGTCGGTCGCGAAGCGATGGACCGGGTTGGCCACCTGCTGGCTGACCGGCACCAGCGCGACTGCGCAGCTCGAATTGCCGTTCGGGCACGCGTAGTAGTTGTTGGAGGTCGCCGACGTCGACGTCGCGC
>NZ_JSZN01000041.1:0-22733 GCF_000801975.1 Burkholderia sp. A9
GGTAGGAACGGCGGGGGAAACGACCGGGCGGGGCGGGGGGCGGTCGGCGGGAGCCCGGCCGTCAGGCGGGGCGGGTGGGCACGGCGGGGGGCGGCGCCCGCCCGCGCACCGTCAGATCGGCAGAAGCGACAGGAGCGGCGCGATCAGCACCATCGCGACGCCCGCGATCATCATCGTCAGGCTCGACACGACGCCTTCCTCGTTCCCGATTTCGCGCGCCTTCGCGGTGCCCACGCCGTGCGCGGCCGCGCCGAACAGCGCGCCGCGCGCGAGCCGCGTGCGCATCGGCACGAGCGCGAGCACGATCTCGCCGAGCAGCATCCCGCAGATGCCGGTTGCGATCACGAACAGCGCGGTGAGGTCCTTCGGCGCATGGATCTTGTCGGACACGGCGAGCGCGAACGGGGTCGATACGGAGCGCGTCATCAGCGAGCGCTGCAGCTCGGGCGACAGGTGCAGCAGCTTCGCGAGCAGCAGCGAGCCGCACACGCCCGCGCCGATCCCGACCGCGACGCCGACCGACAGCGACAGCCAGTGGCGGCGGATCAGGTCGCGATACTCGTAGATCGGCACCGCGAACGCGATCGTGGCCGGGCCGAGCAGCCACATCAGCCAGCGCGTGTCGCGGAAATAGACCGAATACGGGATGCCGGTCAGCACGACGAGCAGCACCAGCACGCCCGGCACGAACACGAGCGGCGAGAACAGCAGCGTCTTCTTGTACGCATAGAGCCGCTTCGACGCGAAATACAGCACGACCGTCAGCACGAAGCAGCCGACGGAGATCGCGGTATTCACCTGGTCGGCGGACAGGTTCGACAGCAGCGCAAGCATCGCAGGCTCCGGCTCAGTGCGCGGACACGGTGGCGAGGCGTGCGCGGCGGCGTTCGTTGAACACGCGTTGCGCGGCGAGCCGGCGTTCGAGCTTCGCGGCGAGGTCGACCGCAACGGCCACCGCGACCATCACGAACGCGGTGCCGGCGAGCATGACCAGCGCGATGCGCCAGCCGTCCTCGCGGAACAGCCCGCCGTACTGGACCGCCGCGACCGCAGCCGGCACGAAGAACAGCAGCATGTCGGACAGCAGCCAGTTCGCGCCGTCCTTCACCCACGCAGGCGCGACGCGGCCCGAGAACAGCAGCACGAGGAGCACCGCGAGGCCGATCACGCCGGACGGCACCGGCAGCCCGACCGCGCGCACGGCCCAGTCGACCGCCATCCACAGCACGCCGAGCGCGGCGGCCTGCAGCACGATCCGGCCCGTGTGCGCAACGTTGCCCGAAGCGGCGGGGCGGGCGGTGGCAGTGGCGGTCGGCTTGGTCATGGCGGGCTCCATACAGGTAATTCTGTCAATGGTGCAAGTATAGGGTTTCCCCTAACCATAAATAAAATGACTTGTCTCTATCCTTGTCATTCCAATTCGGAATTCGTTTTTGTTCACCGCACCAATCTGGGGAGTGATCGATGGAATTGCGCGCGCTGCGGTACTTCGTCGAGGTGGTCCGTCAGCAGAGCTTCACCGCGGCCGCCGACCGGCTATTCGTCACGCAGCCGACCATCAGCAAGATGGTGAAGGCGCTCGAGGACGAGATCGGCTCGCCGCTCCTGCTACGCGACGGCCGGCAGATGGTGCTGACCGACGCCGGGCGGATCGTGTTTCAGCGCGGCCAGGACGTGCTCGCCGCGCAGGCGCAGCTGCAGTCGGAGCTGAACGATCTCGGCACGCTCGGGCGCGGCGAGCTGACGATCGGCATTCCGCCGCTCGGCGGGTCGCTGTTCACGCCGATCATCGCCGCGTACAAGCAGCGCTATCCGAACATCGAGCTGAAGCTGTTCGAGCAGGGCGCGCGGATGATCGAGGCCGCGCTGATGTCGGGCGAACTGGAACTCGGCGGGCTGCTGGAGCCGGTCGATCCGGGCACGTTCGAGCGGCTGCCGATGGTGCGCGCGCCGCTGTGGCTGGTCGCACCGCGCGAGTCGCGCTGGGAGGACCACGCGACCGTGCCGCTCGCCGATCTCGCGCGCGAGTCGTTCGTGTTCTACGCGGAAAGCCTCGCGCTGCACGACGCGGTGCTCGATGCGTGCCGGCAGGTCGGCTTCACGCCGTCGATCGTGAGCCGTAGCGGCCACTGGGATTTCATGGCCGCGCTCGTGCACGCGGGGGTCGGCATCGCGCTGTTGCCGGAGCCGTACTGCCGGCGGCTCGACACGCGGCAGTTCACGTGCCGGCCGATCGTCGAACCGGAGATCACGTGGGCGATCGCGCTGGGCTGGCTGAAGAAGGGCTACCTGTCGCACGCGGCGCGGGCGTGGCTCGAGGTTGCGCGGGCGACGCTGCCGATCGCGTCGGGTGACGATCTGGCGTTCGGCGGGTTGCGGGCGAGGGAGTGAGGCCCGCGACGCGGGCGGCAGCGCGGAACCGGGCACGCGCGGGCGCCGCTGCGGCCCGCCGCGCGTTCAATGCCCCATCGCCGGCCCGGCACCCTTCTTCGGCTTCGTGATCCACACGAGCGCCGCGAGCGCGACGAACATGCCCGCAGACAGGTAGAAGAAGTCGTTGGTCGCCATCATGAAGCCCTGCTGCGTGACGATCTGGTTGAGCTGAGCATTGGCCGTCTGCCCGACGATCCCGAGCTGCGTGAGCGCCCCCTGGTAGTCGGTCGTGTTCTGCGCGTAGACGCTCACCGATTCCGCCAGCCGCGCGTGGTGGTAGATCGCATCGTTCTCCCAGAACGTCGAGCTGGCCGCGGTGCCGATCGCGCCGGACAGCGTGCGCAGGAAGTTCGACAGCCCCGACGCGCTCGCGAGCCGGTCGTCGGAAATGCTCGACAGCGTGATCGTCGTCATCGGCACGAAGAAGCACGCGACGCCGATCCCCTGCACGAGCCGCGGCAGGATCACGTGGTTGAACGGCACGTCGAGCGTGAACGTCGAATTCCAGATCGACACGCCCGCGAACACGATGAACGCGAAGCTCGCGACCATCCGCAGGTCGAGCCGGTGCATGTTGCGCCCGATCAGCGGCGACAGCACCAGCGCGAGCAGCCCGACCGGCGCGGTCGCGAGGCCTGCCTTGCCGGCCGTGTAGCCCATCACCGTCTGCAGCCACAGCGGGAAGATCACGACCGAACCGAAGAACGCCATGAACCCGAACGAGATGATCAGCGCGCCGAGCGCGAAGTTGCGGTCCTTGAACAGCGACAGGTCGACCACCGGCTCCTTCTCGGTCGCCTCCCACACGAGCATGAACGCGAGCGACACGACCGCGATCAGCGCGAGCGCGACGATGAAGCTCGAGTTGAACCAGTCGCGGTCCTTGCCGAGGTCGAGCATCATCTGCAGGCACGACACGCCGATCACGAGCAGCGCGAGGCCGACCGCGTCGATCCGCTGTTTCGACGTCTTCGTCTCGCGGCCGCGCAGCAGGAAGTACGCGCAGGTCGCGGAGAAGATGCCGATCGGCAGGTTGATATAGAAGATCCACGGCCACGTGTAGTTGTCGCTGATCCAGCCGCCGAGCAACGGGCCGAAGATCGGCGCCACGATCACGGTCATCGCCCATAGCCCGAGCGCGAGCCCGCGCTTCGCGGGCGGGTAGCTGCGCATCAGGATCGTCTGCGACAACGGCACCATCGGGCCCGACACGAGGCCCTGCAGCAGCCGGAACGCGATCAGCGTCTCGAAGTTGTTCGCGAGGCCGCACAGCGCCGACGCGATCGTGAACGCGAGCACCGACAGCGTGAACAGGCGTACTTCGCCGACCCGCCGCGCGAGCCAGCCGGTCAGCGGCACCGCGATCGCGGACGCGACCGAATACGACGAGATCACCCATGTGCCCTGGCTCGTCGCGACGCCGAGGCTGCCCGAGATGGTCGGCACCGCGACGTTCGCGATCGACGTGTCGAGCACTTCCATGAAGGTGCCGAGCGCGAGCCCGACGGTGAGCAGCGCGAGCGCGCCGCCGGTGAGCGGCGCGGGTCCGGCGGCAGGCGGCGCGGCGGATGCCGTGGTGGCGGACATCGGAATCTCCTAGACGCGCGGCGCGCGCAACGCACCGCCACAACGCACGGGCACACGCTACCGCGCGGCCCGGCCGGGTTGAACAGGGCAGGGGAAAGACGAAGCACGTGCCTCGTCATCTTCTGCCCAGACAGAGAAATAAGCGAATGTTTAACCTAGACATCGGCCTCCCGCGCTCAGCAGTCCGGTTCGTCGGGCTTCGGGCAGCCGGCGTCGCCGGGCCCGTTGGCGATGAAGCGCTGCAGCAGGCCGGTGAGCGTCGCAAGTTCGTCGGCCGAAAAGCCGGCGAGCTGCGTGTTCAGCGCGGTCGCGATCAGCGACGGCAGCGCGCGGGCCGCATCGGCGCCGCGTTCGGTCAGCGTCAACTCGATCACCCGGCGGTCCTGTTCGCTGCGCGAGCGCGCGACCAGGCCCTTGCGCTCGAGACGGTCGAGCATCCGCGTCATCGAGCCGCTGTCGTACGACATCTTGCGCGACAGCTCGAACGGCGTGCTCGCATAGCCGCGCGACAGCAGCAGGATCACACCGATCTGCTGCGCAGTGAGGTCGTACGGCTCGAGCGCGCGATCCATCCGCTCGACGAGCGCCTGCCGGGCCTTGGTCAGGTAGTAACCGAGGCTCGTTTCCAGTGCGATGGTGTCGGGATCGTAGAGGCCGCCGTTCATGCGATTGCGCGCGCAGCAACAGTGCGTTTCAGGTCAAAACGCGCCCAGTATCTTGAAAAATGCTTGCTTAGTCAATATTATTTCAGTCAACCAGTTACGACGTGCATGTTGCACTGCCGGAGACGATGTTCTGACCGCTGCGCCTGCGCTGCCAGGCCCCCGAGGATGTTCGCGATGCTGTTCCTGAAAAATGCCGCCGGCGCGCTGCGCCGCAACCTGACCGATACCGCTCATCATGTGTTCTCCGGGCCGCACCGCGGCTGGAAAATCGCGCTGTACGTGACGATGCTGGTGGTACCGGGCGGATCGCTGGCGGCGCTCGGGTTCGCATGGTTCGATCATCGCCGGCAGCGCAACGCGAAGGGCGCCGCACGCCGCACGAGCCAGCCGGCGGCAACGGAGCCGTCGACATGGCGGTCCGCCGCCGAACCCGTCCCGCTGCCCGTGCGCTGCCACTGACGCCCGCCTGACCGACTGACCAACGGCCGCGCCAGCCGCGGCCCGTTGTCGTATTCGCCGGACTCGTTCCCTGTTTCGTCCGCAAGCGGTCCGTAATGGCCCGTAAACCGGCCGGCCGCGCCGGTAACACATACGCACCGCTGCGCACCGTACCCTTAGGGCTGCGCAGCTTTCCCGCCGTCAGTTACCATTTGTCCGCCAGCGGCACCACGACCGCATCGCGCGACGCCGCTCGCCGGCCGTCGCGCCCAGACAGGAATACCACGATGCCGTACGCCCCCCTCCCGCGCGCCTTTCGCCCGCTGAGCGCCGCCGTCGCCGTTGCGACGGCCGTGCTGCTCGCCGGCTGCGCCGTCGGGCCCGACTATCACCGGCCCGACACGTCGATCCCCGCCGCCTTCAAGGAAGCGCCGGCCGGCTGGAAGGTCGCGCAGCCGGCCGACCGGGCCGACCGCGGCCCGTGGTGGAGCGTCTACAACGATCCGCAGCTCGACGCGCTGATCGGCAAGCTCAACGCGTCGAACCAGACCATCGCGCAATCGGCCGCCGCGTACCGGCAGGCCCGCGCGCTCGTCACCGAGGCGCGCGCCGCGTATTTCCCGACCGTCGGGCTGACCGCGTCCGGCTCGCGCGCCCGCTCGGCGCGCACGTCGGGGGCGTCGAGCTTCGGCAGCAGCTCATCGATCAGCAACAGCTACAGCGTCGGCCTCGACGCAAGCTGGGAACCCGACCTGTGGGGCAAGGTGAGCCGCACCGTCAGCGCGCAGCGCGCCGGCGAAGCGGCCGCCGCGGCCGATCTCGCGAACGCGCGGCTGTCGCAGCAGGCGTTGCTCGCGCAAACCTACTTCCAGCTGCGCACATCCGATGCGCTGCAGAAGCTGCTCGACGACACCGTGAAGTCGTACGGCGAATCGCTGAAGCTCACGCAGAACCAGTACGCGCAGGGTGTCGCCGCGCGCGCGGACGTGATCCAGGCGCAGACGCAGCTGCAGAGCGCGCAGGCGGCGGCCATCGAAAACGGCGTCGCGCGCGCGCAGTACGAACATGCGATCGCGACATTGATCGGCGAACCGGCCTCGACGTTCTCGCTGCCGCCGAACCCGCTCGCGGCCGAACCGCCGATCACGCCGGTCGACGTGCCGTCCGCGCTGCTCGAGCGCCGGCCCGACATCGCGGCGGCCGAGCGCCGCGCGGCTTCCGCGAACGAGCAGATCGGCGTCGCGATCGCCGCGTTCTTCCCGACGCTCACGCTGTCGGCCACCGGCGGCTTCCAGAGCTCGGTGTGGTCGCAACTGTTTACGCTGCCCGCGCGGTTCTGGACGGTCGGCCCGCAACTCGCGGCAACGCTGTTCGACGCCGGCCTGCGCGCCGCGCAAACCGACGCCGCGCGCGCGACCTACGACCAGGACGTCGCCGCGTATCGCCTCGCGGTGCTCACCGCGTTCCAGGACGTCGAGGACAACCTCGCGTCGCAGCGCATCCTCGCGCAGGAAGTCGACGTGCAGCGGCAGGCCGTCGACAGTGCCGAGCACGCGCTCGCGATCGTCACGAACCAGTACAAGGCCGGCACGGTCGCCTACCTGAACGTGCTGACCGCGCAGACCACCGCGTTCACCGCGCAGCAGAAGCTCGCGACGATCGCCGGGCAGCGGATGGTGTCGTCGGTCGGGCTCGTGAAGGCGCTCGGCGGCGGCTGGGATGCGTCGGACATGACGCGCGAAACGGGCGACATGGCCGCGCCGGCACCGGTGCCGGCGTCCGGGGCGGCGGCGCCGGCCGCAACCGCACCGTCGGCCGCCGTGCCGGTCGCGCAGAAGTAAGCGGGAAAGGAGCGGGCGCGGCGCGCGTCAGCGCGTCGCGTCGCCGAAGATCAGCGACACCTCGTTGTTGCCGAGCGGATGGCCGAGCAGGTTCAACAGCCCCGCGAGGTTCGCCTGTTGCTCGGGCGCCGCATGCGCGGTGCCGCGAAACCCGCCCTGGCCGGGGCCGAAGCTGCCGTGCCCGTCGAGGAACAGCGGGCCCTGCGTCGTCGACAGGTCGAGATCGGCGCCCGATCCCTTCGCCTGCACTACCGCGCGGTACGACCCGAGCGGCTTCACGCGCGACACGCGCGAACTCATCGAATCGATCGTCACCGTCAGCTGGCCGAACGCGTTGGCGCCGATCATCCGCCAGTCGGTCCAGCCGAGCCGCACGTTGCCCTGCAGGTCGAGCGTGTTGAACGGCGTGCCGAGCCCCGCGAGCAGCGACGCGGGCACGGCCATCGTGCCCGCCGACAGCAGCGCGCCGCGCCACGTTGCGTCGAGCGTGACCGCATCGGGCATCGCCTCGGTCTGCCGCATGTGCATCTGCACGCGCCCGGTCAGGAGCGGCCAGAACCGCGTGGTCCATTCGACCCGGCCCGGCAGCAGCGTCGCCGCGCTCTGGTCCGCGCCCGGCGCGAGCATCAGCGTGCCCGAACCGTGCCACAGCGAGCCGTCCGGATCGACGAGGTTCACGTGGCCGCCGGTCGCGCGCGCGAACTGCGGCGCGATCCACGCGGCCGGCGCGAGCGCGACGAGCGTCACCGCGGTCGCGAGCCCGCCTGCCAACCCCCACTGCAATGCGGCGACGAGCCGCCTGATCCCTGGCCTCATCGGCCGACCGCCGCTGGTTTCATCCACTGCGTCATTTCTGCATCGAGGGTTGCATCACGGCCGTCAGGTCGACTTGGCCGTCTTCCTTCAGTCCGGTCACGTGCGCTTCGCCAACCTGCACCTTGAACTGCCGGCGCGCGTCGTCGAGCCACTGCGTCCACACCGGGAACGGCACGTTCTTCATCTGGATCTGCACGCCGTTGCCGACGATCTGCGCCTGCGCGCCCTGCAGCCCGTGATCGGACAGCGACGCGGTCAGCGCATCCTTCAGCGCCAGCCCGGTCGGCGCGACGCCTTGCGCGGCGGCCGTCAGCGACTTCGCCTCGTTGGCCTGCTCGGTCATCTGCGCGAGCTCGCGGCGCATCGTCGGCAGTTCGTGCCGGATCCTGGCGCGGCCTTCCTGCGCCGGCGACCACAGCACCGAATACGCGATCGCGACGGCCAGCACGGCGCCGCCCCAGCCGAGCAGCGTCTTTTCGCGTGGCGTGCGCTCGCCCCAGAACTGGGCCAGCGCCTGGTTCAGTTGTTCGGTCTTCATGAGCGGCTCCGGATCGTCCATTTGCCGGTGCTGCTGTCGACTTCGCCGGCCAGCCCGTTGCGTGCGAGACGCTGCGGGAAATCGGGGTCGACCTTGACCTCCGGCTTGAAGCCGACGTCGAGCCGCCGATCGTGATAATCGAGCGACGCGATCCCGTTCAGCGGCAGCGCGCCCATCGAACGCGACAGCCCGCTCGACAGCGCGAGGAAATCGTTCGGCGACAGCTCGCCCGCCGCAACGCGCAGCTGGTCGAGCTGGCGCTGCATCTGCGCGGGCGGATCGAGCACCGTCGTGGTCTTCGGGAACGCGGACAACAGCGTCTCGGTGATCTGCGCGGACAGCGCGTCGCGCTCGCGCGACAGCTTCCACCAGTGCACGTTCATGCCGATCACCGCGACGCCGAGCGTGGCCGCGACCAGTGCGATCGGCACGCGCAGGCGCTTCACCGTCGCGCGATCGAAGCGCCACGGCTGCGACTCGAATTCGAACTGGCACAGATCGAAGTGCTCGGCGAGCGCACGCCGCGCGAACGTGTCGAACGACAGCGGCTGCGCACCCGGCAGCAGCGGGCCGTCGGCGCGTCCGACCGACGCGAGCCGCGGCTCCGCGCCCGGCTCGCCGAGTTCGTACAGTTCGACGTCGCCGCCGCCCGCGAGCGCGGCCAGCGTGCCGCCGGCGCGCGATGCGGGCGCCGCGAAACCTTCGCCGAGCGCACCGCGCGCGACCGCGAGTTCGAGACGCGGCGCACCGGCCGCCGCCGGCTGCGCGCCGGCTTCGACGAGTGCCGGTTCGACCGTCGTCGCGAGCCCGAGCACCGCGGCCACCGCGGTCGGGCGAACGGTCGGCTCGGCCGCGTCCGTGATCGCGTCGGCCTTGACGGCCTCACCGTCGGCAGGTGCTTGAAGTGCCGCTTCCGCCGCCGCGCGAGGCGCGGGCAGGCAGCGTGTCGCGGGCACCGCGCTCAGGTGCCGATGGCCGGTCGCGGTGAACGCGTCGCAGATCGTGCGGAACCACGCGCGATCGACGACGGCCAACACGCGGCGGCCGTCGGGCAGCGCGACCGGATCGAGTGCGATATGGCAGCCGAGCGGATCCTGGATCAACTGATCCTCGACGATGTTGGGCAGCGCCTGGCGCAGCTTCGGCCCCTTGAGCGGCGGCACGGTCGCGGCCAGCAGCAGCACGTCGCGCGCGGCGACGATCAGCACCGTCGCATTCGCGCGCGGCAGCAGCGTGAGCGCGGCGCGGCCTGCGCGCTGCACCTGGCCGGCCTTGTCCACGAGCGTGAACGGCAGCTCGGGCCACTGCCACTCCTGCAGCGGCACGGCCGGCTCGCGCGGCGGCAAAGAAACAATCAGCGTGCTCAAGAGCTCCTCTCCCGAATGGCGTCGTTATAGCTGGTCGCGGATGCGCACGACCCGCGTCGAATGTGTGGTCGGATCACGATACACGAGCGAGGTGCGATCGACCTCCGCGCGGTCGTGCTGGATCCGGCCGTGCACGATGAAATAGCTCGAATTGACGTCGACGAGGCTCGAATCGATCGTCACGTTCGGCGCGCCGGCACCGCGCAGCGCGAGCTGCACGTCGCCGACGTTGCGGAAAAACACGGTCTCGCGGCGCGCCACGAGCGCCTGCGCCGACGACACGCCCATCCCCGGTATCAGCGCCGCGATCACCTCGGCCGGCGCGGTATTCATGTTGACCGGCGTCGTGGTCGGCAGCACGGTGACGAACGGGCGCAGCCGCGCGACCATCTCGGGCGTCACGCCGTCGACGTCGAGCAGGCTGTCGACGCCCGTCAGCAGCAGCGGCGCGGGGCCGCGATCGCCGTCGGACATCCCCGGTTCGTCGGTGAAGTTGCCAGCCTGCATGTCGTCGCCGGCGACCGGCGCGGTCGCGGCCGTACCGGCGCCGGGCAGCGCCGGCGTCTGGAAGCGCGTTGCCGAATGCATCAGGCCCGCGCGCATCTGCAGCGCGATCCGTTTTGCCAACGCGCCGTCGTAGCCGAGCGTCGTCAACAGCCGCTGGAATGCCTTGAGCTGCATCACGTTGAGCTGCAGCACGCCGGGCGCCGGCGACGACACGAGGTTGCGCAGGTTGTACTTCGCCTGCGCGTCCTCGATCGACCCGGAGATGTAGGTGTCTTCGCCGCCGTTGTCGTTGGGCGCGCCGATCCGGCCGAGGAAGTCCGACAGCTTGGTCTTCGCGATCGGCACGGCCCAGATCCCGCCGAGATAGGTGATACCGGGCGCCGTGTCGCCTTCGGAGCGCAGGATCATGCGCGTCCAGTCGAGCGCACCGCGTGCGACCCACTGCGCCTGCGCGATCACCCGCTGGTTCTCGATGCGGCGAATCTGCACCTGCTGGCGCCACAGCATCCCCGACACGAGGATCGCCGACAGCGCGACGACGAGCAGCGCGGTGATGATCGCCGCGCCGCGCTCGCGGCGGGCGCGCTGCGGCCCGCGTGCGGCGGCACCAGCGGCGAACCGGGAACGGCGAGGGCGCGCGCGCATCGTCATTCCCCGACGAGGAAGATGCGCGTGACGGGCACGCGCAGCGACGTCGCGCCGATGCTGACCTGCAGCCCCGTCACCGCGCGCGTCGGCGGCGCGTTGCCGATCTGCGGCACTTTCAGCGCATCGTTGTTCTGCGACAGCGCGTCGTTGGCCGTCTGCAGGTTGGTGGTCCAGCCGACGCGCGGCACGTACAGCTTCGCGTCGATCGCGCCGACGCCACCCATCAGCGCGACCCAGCTCCAGCCCTCGACGCTGCTGTCCTTCAGCACGCCCTGCAACCGGTTCGCATCGTCGAGCGGCGGCGACGCGTAGCGCACGACGCGCCCGCCGGCGATCCGGTAGCGGACCACCTGCAGCCGCGGCGCGGCGCCCGGCACGTCGAGTTCACGCACGATCTGCAGCGTATTGCCGGCGACGCCGATCGCCGGCTGGCCGGCTTCGTCGTCGGTCGCGGCGAGCCGCGCGTCGATGCGCATCTGGTCGAACATCTGCGCGAACACGCGCTCGTCTTCCATCGCGGACGCGACCTTGTCGCGGCCGCGCATGATCTGGTCGAGCCCGCGCCACGAAAGGATCGCGACCACCGCGAGGATCGCGATCGCGATCATCAGTTCGATCAGCGTGAAGCCTTTCGGACGCGGCACGTGCACGCGGCGCGCTGGCGGGCGTCGCATCGGCGCGTCAGAGCGGGCGGATGGTTTCATTCGCGACCACCGTCACCATTTGCGCGAGCACGCCGGCGCGCCCCGGCATGCTCACCGACATCTGCACGCGCCGGAACACCGGGTTCGGCGTGGTGCTCACGCGTTGCGTGCAGACCAGTTGCACGTTGCCCTGCGAACAATCGAAGCTCTGCTCGCCGACCTCCGGCCACGCATGCGTGAGCCGCAGTTGCGCGAGCGCGTTGTCGGCACTCCAGCCGGCGAGCAGCCGGCGATGGAGATCGGACGCGTTGGTCGCCATCGTGCCGACCGCACGGATCGATGCGGCGAGCGCGACCGCGATGATCGCGAGCGCGACCAGCACCTCGATCATCGTGAAGCCGCGCGCCGCAGGAAGCCCCCTTGGGGGGCGCGCCGCAAGAAGTTCACTTGGGCGGCGGGAAGAACAAGCCGGGAAGGGCAGGCGACGACGCATCGTCATTGCACCTCGTAGCGGCCGTTGCCGGTGCCGACGATCGTCGCGCTGCCGACCGCCGAATGCAGCGTCACGCGCACCGGCGTGTCGATGCTTTCGGTGCCGAACACGACGCGGCTCGCGCGCGTGTCGGACCCCGGATAATCGATGTCGGCGCCCGTGACGCCGCCGTCCCAGTCGCGCGGGCGCAGCAGGTCGTCGCGCAGCGTGCGCCAGCCGTCGGGCGAGCTCACGTCGAAACGAAAGCCGTGCGCGGTCGGCTGCCACGCGATCGGGCGCGCGCGCACCTGCGCTTCGTCGCCGGCGCTCTCGAACAGCAGCGCAATGCGCTGCGCTTCCTCGCGCAGGTCGGTGCGCGGGTTACGCGTCAGCGACAGCGATGCCAGCGACACCAGCAGGCCCGCGATCACGAGCACGACCAGCATCTCGAGCAGCGTGAAGCCGCGTGCGCGCGCATGCGCCACGGCCGCGACGCGACGCACGCGGCTGTCGCGGTCGGCGCGGCGAGCGCGAGCAGAGCGCAACGGCGTGCGAAGGGCGGGCATGAAATGAAGAACTAGGACGAACGTCGGGCCGACCAGCGCAGGCTTACTGCCACGAACCGATGTCGGTGTCGTTGCCTTCGCCGCCTTCCTTGCCGTCGGCGCCGTAGCTGAACACGTCGATTTCGCCGTGCACGCCCGGGTTCAGGTACTTGTACCCGTTGCCCCACGGATCGTTCGGCAGGCGCTCGAGATAGCCGCCGTCCTTCCAGTTGTTCGGGATCGGATCGGTGGACGGCTTCTGGATCAGCGCGTTCAGGCCCTGCTCCTGGGTCGGATAGCGGCCGTTGTCGAGACGGTACAGCTTGAGCCCCTGCATGATCGTGCCGATGTCCTGCTTCGCGGCGATACGGCGCGCCTCGTCGGGACGGCTCATGATCTTCGGCACGATCAGTGCTGCCAGGATCCCGAGGATCGCGACCACCACCATGATCTCGATCAGCGTGAAACCGCGCTGACGGCGCACGGCCGCATTACGGCGAGTGATCCACGTTTGCATGACTGACTACCTCTTTACAAAAAATGTCGTCGATTGAGTGACGCACCCGGCGCATTCCGGACGCTTGCCTGACGGCAAGCTTCCGTTTCCCCGGGCGCGGAGCACGCATTGTAAGGCGTGCATTGCCGAGGGCTTTCACCCAACGCAAATTTCATATACATCCGTACAATAGCGCGCATGAACGCGCTCTCGATCCGGATCCTCTCCCTAGCCCTCTTCGCGGGTTTGTGCGCGACGGCCACCTACTGGGTCGTCACGCTGTCGGCCCGCCAAGCGCCGCTACCCGCCGCCGCCGCGCGGTCGCCGATCCGCACCGAGGACGCCGCCGCGCTCTTCGGCGGACAGCTCGACAAGAATCCCGTGCAGGACATCCACCTGTTCGGCATTCTCGCGCTCGATCATGGCGGCGCTGCGATCGTCGGCGTCGGCGGCGAGCCGCCGCGCGCCGTGTCGCTCGGCGCGGACGTCACGCCCGGCGCGAAGCTCGCCGAAGTCCGCAGCCGCTCGATCATCGTCGACCGCAACGGCGCCCGCGCCGAAATCCAGCTCCCGGCCAACACGCCGTCCCCCGCGATCTACATGCGTTGAACGCTGACGGCCTGACCGACGCTCAGGCCGTCACTGCACCATGTTGTTCAGCTCGATGATCGGCAGCATCACGGCCAGCACGATCACGAGCACGATCCCGCCCATCGCCAGGATCAGTAGCGGCTCGAGCAGGCTCGTCAGGAACATCGTGCGCCGCTCGAGTTCGCGCGCCTCACCTTCCGCCGCACGGTCGAGCATCGTCGTCACGTCGCCCGTCGCTTCGCCGGAGCGGATCAGGTGCACGAGCACCGGCGGAAACGTCTTCACGTTGTTCAGCGCGCGCGACAGCGCCGAGCCTTCGCGCACGCGCACGATCGCATCGTCGATGTTCGCGCGCATCGCGCGGTTCGACAGCGTCTCGCCGGCCGCCTGCAATGCGCGCAGGATCGGCACGCCGGCCGCGGTGAGGATGCCGAGCGTGCTCGCGAAGCGCACCGTGTTGTAGCCGCGCACGAGCTTGCCCGCGAGCGGCGCGGTCAGCACCCAGCGGTCGAACGCGAGCCGCGGCCCGTCGCGCGACAGCGTCGCCTTCACGAACCACACGACGAGCGCGACCGCGATCAGGATCGCCCACCACCAGTGCCGCACGAAATCGGACAGCGCCATCATCACGATCGTCAGCAGCGGCAACTGCTGCTTCGTGCTCGCGAACACGTTGACGACCTGCGGCACGACGTAGCTCAACAGGAACGTGACGATGCCGAATGCGATCAGCGTGACGATTCCCGGATACGTGAACGCCAGCAGGATCTTCTGCTTCAGCGCGTTGCTCTGTTCGATGTAGTCGGCGAGCCGCGACAGCACGATGCCGAGCTTGCCGGTGTGCTCGCCCGCCGCGACCAGCGCGCGATAGATTTCCGGGAAGTCGCGCGGATGCTCGCCCAGCGCATTCGCCAGCGAATGGCCGCCCAGCACCTCGGCGCGGATCGCGGCCATCAGTTCGCGGATATAGTCGCGTTCGGCCTGCTCGGTCAGCACGCCGAGCGCTTCGTCGAGCGGCAGCCCCGCAATCAGCAGGCTCGCAAGCTGGCGCGTGAGGATCGCCTGTTCGCGCTGCGACAGCTTGCGGCCAAACGCGAGCCGCTGCGAACGCGCGCCGCGCGTCGCGCTGGCGGCCGGTTCGACGACGAGCGGCGTGAGCCCCTGCGTGCGCAGCTGGCCGCGCGCGCCACGCGCGCTGTCGGCATCGATCACGCCTTTCTGCGGGCGCCCCGCCGAATCGATTGCTTCGAAACGGAATGCCGGCATCGCGCTACGCGCCTCCCGTCACGCGCAGCACTTCCTCGAGCGACGTCGCCCCGGCCGCGAGCCAGCGCTCGGCGTCGTCGCGCAGCGTGCGCATCCCTTCCGCACGGCCCGCGGCGAGAATCTCCGCATCGGCCGCGTTGCGGTGGATCAACGTGCGGATCGAGTCGTCGATCACCAGCAGTTCGTACACGCCGCGCCGGCCCGCATAACCCGAATGGCCGCACTTGGCGCAGCCGACCGGATGCCACACGGTGCGACCTTCCTCGTGCCGCTCTTCCTTGCAGACCGGGCACAACTGGCGCACCAGGCGCTGCGCGAGCACGCCGAGCAGCGACGACGCGAGCAGGTACGGCTCGACGCCCATGTCGGTCAGGCGCGTGACGGCCGATGCCGCATCGTTGGTGTGCAGCGTCGCGAGCACGAGGTGGCCCGTCAGCGACGCCTGCACCGCGATCTGCGCGGTTTCGAGATCGCGGATTTCGCCGATCATGATCACGTCCGGGTCCTGGCGCAGGATCGAACGCAGCGCCCGCGCGAAGGTCATCCCGATCCGCTCGTTCACCTGCGTCTGGCCGATGCCGGACAGGTCGTATTCGATCGGGTCCTCGACGGTCATGATGTTGGTCGTCGCCGTCTCGAGCCGCGACATCGACGCGTACAGCGTCGTCGTCTTGCCCGAGCCGGTCGGGCCCGTCACCAGCACGATCCCGTGCGGGCGGCCGATCAGCTTGTCGAACTGGCCGAGCGTGTCGCGGCCCATCCCGAGCGCTTCGAGATTCAGGCGCTGCGCATCCTTTTCCAGGAGACGCAGCACCGCGCGCTCGCCGTGTCCGG
The DNA here is from genome assembly GCF_000801975.1 of Burkholderia sp. A9. NCBI lineage: Bacteria > Pseudomonadati > Pseudomonadota > Betaproteobacteria > Burkholderiales > Burkholderiaceae > Burkholderia > Burkholderia sp. A9. The sequence continues at coordinate 15,689 of NZ_JSZN01000041.1, forward strand.
TCGGCAGCGTCGACACCCGCACGTCGACCGGCCGACCGCCGACGCGCAGCGTGATGCGGCCGTCCTGCGGCAGGCGTTTCTCGGCGATGTCGAGCTGCGCCATGATCTTGATCCGCGAGATCAGCGCGCCGTGCAGCGCCTTCTTCGGGCGCACGACGTCGCGCAGCGTGCCGTCGACGCGAAAGCGCACGACCGACGCATTCTCGAACGGCTCGATGTGAATGTCCGATGCCTGTTCGCGCGCCGCTTGCGTGAGCAGCGCGTTGATCATCCGGATGATCGGCGCGTCGTCTTCCGACTCGAGCAGATCCTCGACTTCGGGGATGTCCTGCATCAGTCGCGACAGGTCGACTTCGCCTTCGACCTCGCCGACGATCTGCGCCGCGCTGCCGTCCTGGCGCGCGTAGGCCTGGTTGATCGCCTGCGCGAGCTCGTCGGCCGGCACGCGATGCACTGAAATCGAGCCGAAGTTGCGCGCGATTTCGGCGAGCGCCGCATCGTTCGTGCGCTCGCTGACCCACACCTCGAGCGCGTCGTCGAGCTGGTGCGCGATCAGCACCTGGCCGCTCTTCGCGAAGCCGTACGGCAACAGGCGCGCGGCAAGCGGCGACGGCGGCTGCCGTTCGCCCGGCGCGCCGTCTTGGGCAGAGGACGCGAGCACGTTGCTCACTGCGAGGCTCCCGGCGTGGCGGTCAGCGGTTGTTGCGGGACGGTCTGCTGCGGCACGCTCTGCGGCTGCACCTGGGCCGGTGCGGGCGCGGGCGCAACCTGACGCTGCAGCTGCTGGCGACGCATCTTGTCGAGATCGAACAGGTTCCCGGCAGGCGTACCGCCCTGGCTCGGGCCGAGCGGCATCGGCGGGACGACCGGATCGTCCTTGTCGCGGATCACGTTGTTATCCGACTTGTACGCGCCCGTCACGCCCTGGATGTAGTCGTAGCGGTTTGCCGTGACTTCCTGCGCGGTACTGCGATCGGAGATGATCACCGGGCGCAGGAACACCATCAGGTTGGTCTTCTGGCGCTGCTTCGATTCCGAACGGAACAACTGGCCGATCCACGGGATGTCGCCGAGCAGCGGCACCTTGCTGTTCGACACCTGGTAGTTGTCCTGCATCAAGCCGCCGAGCACGATGATCTCGCCGTTGTCCGCGAGGATCGTCGACTGGATCGAGCGCTTCGTGAAGGTCGGGCCGGTCTGCGCGCTCGTGGTCCCGCTGACGACCGCCGAATCCTCCGTATACAGCTGCAGCTTCAGGATCCCGCCGTCGGTGATCTGCGGCTTCACGTGCAGCGTCAGGCCGACGTCGCGACGGTCGTAGGTATTGAACGCATTGCTCGTCGTGCCGCTCGTCAGGTTCGAATACGAACCGGTCGCGATCGGCACGTTCTGGCCGACGACGATCTTCGCTTCCTCGTTGTCGAGCGTGATCAGGTTCGGTGTCGACAGCACGTTCGCGTCGCTCACGCCCGCGAAATACTGCAGCAGCGCGCCGAGCCCCTGCACGCCGAACATGTTGTGCAGCCAGCCGATGTTGAGGCCCTGGTTGAGCGACGAGAGATTGGCGGCCAGCCCGGTGGTGGCCGCCGTGCCGCCGGTCGTCAGGTTGATGATGCTGTTGCCCGCGACGTTGCCGGCCGTGGCCGCCAGGTTGGTGCCGCCGAGGAACTGGCCGCTCGCCACCTGCCACTGGATGCCGAGGTTGCCCTGCGTCGTCGAGTTCAGCTCGACGATCAGCGCTTCGATATAGACCTGCGCACGCCGCGCGTCGAGCTGGTCGATCACCGAGCGCAGGTTCCGGTAGACCGGATCGGACGCGGTGATGATCAGCGAGTTGGTCGCCGCATCGGCCTGGATCATCCCGCCGGGCTGGTTGTCGTCGCTCTTGTCCTTGTCGCCGCCGAGCAGGCCGGCGGTGCCGAGGCCGCCGCTACCCGACGCGCCGCTGCCGTAGGACGACGAAGACGAACCGCCGAGGCCGCCGGACGGCAGCGGCGGGGTGCCGGACGTGCCGGTCGAGAAGTTGCCGCTCGACGACGAGCCGCCGCTCTGGTTGAAGCTGTTCGCATCGTTGGACGACGCGGACGAGCCGCTGTCGCCGCTGCTCTTGCCGAGCATCCCGCGCAGCGTCTTCGCGAGCTTCACCGCATCCGCGTTGCGCAGCGGCACCACGTGCATGTTGCCGGGCACCGCGCTCGGCGCGTCGAGCTGCTGCACGAGGCGCTTCGCCGCCGCGAGGCGCGAGGCGCTCGAGGCGCGCAGCATCAGCGAGTTGGTGCGCGGGTCGGCCGTGACCGACACCTTCAGCGTCGCATCGCTGTTGCCGATCGCGCCGGGGTCGAGCATCTTCTGCAGTTGCGCGGCAAGGTCGATCGCGTTCGCGTTGCGCAGCGGCACGACCTGCACCTGCGCGCCCGCGGCGCTGTCGACGCCCGAGATGATCTGCGCGATGCGGCGCACGTTGTCCGCGTAGTCGGTGACGACGATCGTGTTGTTCGCCGGGTAGGCGGTGACCGTGTTGTTCGGCGAGATCAGCGGCCGCAGCACCGGCAGCAGGTTGTTCGCCGATTCGTTGTGCAGCTCGAACACCTGCGTGATGACCTGGTCGCCGCGCGCCTGCGGCGCATTGCCGACGTAGGTCGGCACGCCCTGCAGCTTCGCATCGGCCTCGGGCACGACCTTCAGCACTCCGTGATCCTGGACCAGCGCGAAGCCCTGCATGCGCAGTGCCGACTGCAGCGTCTTCAGCGCCTGGTCTTCCGGCACCGGCCGTTCAGCGACGAGATTGAGCTGCCCCTTCACCCGGGGGTCGACGATGATGGTCTTGCCGGTTGCGGCGCCGATCGCCTTGGCGACCTGGTCGATATCCGCATTCACGAAATTGAGCGTGACCTGAGCGTAGGCGGCCTGCGAGACGATGATGCCGGCGACGATCAGGGTCGTGGCGACGCGCCGCATAACGAAGCGATTTCTTGTCATGGATGAATGGGTCGATGCCGGCTCAGGCCACTTCCGGCGGTAGTGCTGGGATCCAGGTCCTAAAGGGGCGACATTAGCAGTTTTTCATGTCCGAAATATCACATTGATCCGAGGACTGTCTCACATACGACATGTATCCGGCGTAGCGTATGCAATTTGTAAGATTCCGGCGCCGCCTTGGCATTCCGGCCATCGCCGTCGTTTTGCGATGAATCGACACGGAAATGCGATATAAACGGGCTGCCGTCTTTCGCATGTCGCACCGTGACGGACTATCGGTATGATACGAGCGACGCGTTTCGCGCCGCACGAATAACTGACACGGGTTTTCCCGACCCACGCGCCATTCCCTTTTCGTTTCCGCACCATGAACAGACGGTTCGCATCGATCGCGTTGATCGCCGCCGGCGTGTGGTTCGCCTGCGGAAACGCTCGCGCGGACTGTTTCGACGAGGCCGCCCGCTACCAGAAGGTCAATCCGCTGATCCTGCGCGCGATCGCCTGGCAGGAATCGCGCAACCGGCCCGACGCGCAGAACAAGAACACGAACGGCTCGGTCGACTACGGCCTGATGCAGATCAATTCGATTCACCTGCCGGCGCTGTCGCGCTACGGCATCGGCCGCGACACGCTGATGGAACCGTGCAAGAACGTCTACATCGCCGCGTGGCATCTGCGCCAGAAGATGAATCGCTACGGCAACACCTGGCAGGCCGTCGGCGCCTATCATTCTGAAACGCCGTCGCTGCGCGACAAGTATGCGCGGCAGATCGCCGGCATCCTGACGCAGTGGAAGCTGCTGCCGCCCACGCCGTGACGCCGCACCGCATCGCGCGCTGACGCCGTGCCGCTCGGCCGGCGCGCGTTTGATGCACAATGCGGGCTCACGCCGCAGTTTCGACTGGCCCCGGGGCGACCGGCTCCGGGCGACCGGCTCCGGGCCGATCGCGCCCCGCAAGGGCACCGCGGCCGCTTTTTCATCTTTTCCGTTGGTGCAAATCGTTATGAATCCGGCAATGAACCAGCCGTTGCCCGTCACCGTGCTGTCCGGTTTCCTCGGCGCCGGCAAGACCACGCTGCTCAATCACATCCTCGCGAACCGTGCGGGCCTGAAAGTCGCGGTGATCGTCAACGATCTCGCCGCGGTCAACATCGACGCGTCGCTCGTGCGCGATGCGCAGGCGCTGTCTCACGTCGAGGAACGTCTCGTCGAGATGTCGAACGGCTGCATCTGCTGCACGCTGCGCGACGACCTGCTCGTCGAGATCCGCAACCTCGCGGCGGACGGCCGCTTCGATGCGATCGTGATCGAATCGACCGGCATCGCGGAGCCGATGCCGATCGCCGAAACCTTCACGTTCGTCGACGACGACGGCGCGTCGCTGTCGAAGGTCGCCCGGCTCGACACGCTCGTCACCGTGGTCGACGCGTTCAATTTCCTGCGCGACTACGGTTCCGACGAGGCGCTCGCGACGCGCGGCATCGCTGCGTCGGAGCAAGACGATCGCACGCTCGTCGAACTGCTGATCGAGCAGATCGAATTCTGCGACGTGCTGGTGATCAACAAGGCCGACCTCGTCGGCGCGGAAAAACTCGCGCGCCTGCAGCACATCCTCGCGCGGCTCAACCCGCGCGCGCATCAGGTCGTGTCGACGTTCGGCAACGTGCCGCTCGACGAAGTGCTGAACACGGGCCGCTTCGATTTCGACGAGGCAGCGAACGCGCCGGGCTGGCTCGCGTCGCTCGATCAAGATCACACGCATTGCGACGACCCCGAGTGCCACGATCCGCATCATGCGCACGTGCATGGTGAAGCCGACGAATTCGGTATCGGCAATTTCGTTTACCGTGCGCGCCGGCCGTTTCATCCGGCACGACTCTGGGCACTGCTGCATCAGGAGTGGCCGGGCGTGCTCCGTAGCAAGGGATTCTTCTGGCTCGCGACGCGCAACGACATCGCGGGTTCGCTGTCGCAGGCGGGCGGTGTCTGCCGGCACGGCCCCGCGGGCCTCTGGTGGGCCGCGCAGGATCGTGCGGAATGGCCGGAAGACGACGAGCTGCTCGCAGAAATTCGCACGGAATGGCAGGGCGACCTCGACGACCGCTCGGTCGGCGATCGCCGTCAGGAACTGGTGCTGATCGGCATCGGGCTCGACGCCGATGCATGGCGCGAGAAGCTCGACGCCTGCCTGCTCACCGATGCGGAATTCGCGCTCGGCGCAGCGCAATGGACTGCGTTCGACGATCCGTTTCCGGCATGGGATGTCGACGCGCACGACGACGACGAGCCGGGTGACGCGCAGATCGTGCACGCGTAACGCGCGGTAAAAACGGTCAGCAAAAAGTAACCGTTAAATCTTGCAAGAGTGGTGCGGACTGTGGCAAAAATGCCGCCGCACCCAACAAAAAACCCGCCGGATGGCGGGTTTTTTTGGGAACAGGCGCTGAATTAACGCTTGTTGACGGCGTCCTTGAACGCCTTGCCAGCCGTGAACTTGACCGTCTTGGCTGCCGGGATCTTGATGGTTTCACCGGTCTTCGGGTTGCGGCCCGTACGTGCTGCGCGCTTGCCCGAACCGAAGCTGCCGAAGCCGATCAGCTGAACCGCATCACCCTTCGACACGGCTTTCTTGATAACTTCGAGCAGCGTGTCCAGCGTTTCGCCGGTTTGAGCCTTGCTGGCGCCCGTTTGGGCGGCGACGGCGTCGATCAGTTCCTGTTTGTTCATTAAGGTTCCTTTTTCAGGTTAGGTTTGACACGAACAGCGCGAACGCGCCGATTATACGTGCGCGAACCGTGCCGTCGAGAGTCAGACTCCGACGTCACAGCGCCGAATCCTGGCCCGCGCGACGTGCCGGCCGGCTTGCCGGCGGCCACCCCGCGGTACGGCGTTGCTATGATAGCGCAGCGCAAACCCAATAACGACAAGGGTTTCAAAGATTTTCATCGGTATTTCGCCGAATGATTCGTCGATTGCCCGTTTTTTGACCTGCGCCAACCGAACAGGAGACGCGGCCGGGTTCGCCCGCGCGCAACGCCGTTGGCTTTTGCCAACGGCGCGCCGGACGCCTCCGCGCAATCCCTTGCCAGGCTTGGCTGCCACGATTTTTGTTTCGCATGCCCGACCGACTCGTTCCCGCCACGCTCGCGCTTCGCGACGACGGCATTCTCGTCTCGCCCGAGTACGGCGAGCTCCATCGCGACGCGTCGCACGCACTCGCGCACGCGCATCGCATGCTCGCCGGCAACGGTCTGCCGGCGCGCTGGCAGGGCCGCCGCACGTTCACGATCGTCGAGACTGGATTCGGCACGGGTAGCCATTTCCTCGCGACGTGGGCCGCATGGCGCGACGATCCCGCACGCTGCGAGCGGCTGCATTTCGTCGCGGTCGAGCCGCATCCGTTCTCGCGTGAAGACCTGCGTCGTGCCGTTTCCCATATAGTTGCGAACACAACCAATTCGGCGAATGCCGATGCGCTGGTCGACGCATGGCCGATGCTCGTGCCCGGCCTGCACCGGCTCGAATTCGACGCAGGACGCGTGGTGCTCACGCTTGCGTTCGGCGATGCGCGCGACATGCTGCAACGGCTCGTCGCGCATGCCGATGCGTTCTATCTCGGCAGTGTCGCAGCGGCCACGGATGAGGATCCGTTGTCGACCGACGTGATTCGCGCACTCGCGCGCAGCGCCGGCGAAGGCGCGACCTATGCGACGCATGCGCGCACCGACGCCGTGAAACAAGCGCTCGTCGAAACGGGGTTCACGAGCCGCGACATCGACGATTGCGCAGGCGAACCTGCGATGCGCGCCGGCGAATATGCGCCGCGCTGGCGGATGCGCCGGCACGAACCGCCGCGCGCATTGCCGGTTGCCGCGCGCCGCGCGATCGTGATCGGCGCGGGCCTTGCCGGTTGCGCGGTCGTCGAACGGCTTGCCGCGCGCGGCTGGGATGTCACGCTGATCGAGCGGCACGACCGGATCGCGAGCGCGGCATCGGGCAATCCGGCCGGCGTGTTCCATCCGCTGATGACACGCGACGACAACGTCGCGAGCCGGCTCACGCGCG
>NZ_JSZN01000042.1:0-18198 GCF_000801975.1 Burkholderia sp. A9
ATCCGGCGCGACTTCGCCGAACACGGTCACGCACAGGTTCAGCGGCCCGCTCGTCGTGTCGCCGCCGATCAGTTCGCAGCCGAACCGCTCGGCGAGCGCGAACAGCCCGTTGCTGAATGCCTCGAGCCACGCCGCGTCGGCGCGCGGCAACGCGCACGCGAGCGTGAACGCGCGCGGCTCTGCGCCCATCGCCGCGAGGTCCGACAGGTTGACCGCGAGTGTCTTGTGGCCAAGCGCGTCGGGCGCGACATCGGGGAAGAAGTGGCGGCCTTCGACCAGCATGTCCGTCGAAATGGCCAGCAATTTTCCGGATCGAGGTGTGATCAACGCGCAATCGTCGCCGATGCCGAGCGTCGACGTGCGCGCTCCGCGGGCCGCGCGGCGCGCGAAGAAGCGATCGATCAGCGAAAACTCGGACAAGGCGGCAGGCACGGCGGAGATCCGGAAGCGGTGGAGGGAACGGCATTGTACGAGGCGAACGGCGCCGTTCCTGCACCGTTCGGTACATTTTTGTCGCGGCTGTTGCACCCGAATCGCCGGTCTGACGGCCTTCGATTGGCGCTACAATGCCGTCGAACAGTCATTCTAATCCGCCCGTCACGAGACACATGTCGACCCAAGCCTCCTCCAAAGCCAAGCTCCGCGAAGCCGCCCTCGACTATCACGAATTCCCGACGCCGGGGAAGATCGCGATCGCGCCGACCAAGCAGATGATCAACCAGCGCGACCTCGCGCTCGCGTATTCGCCGGGTGTCGCGTATGCGTGCGAGGAGATCGTCGAGAATCCGCTGAACGCCGCGCGCTTCACCGCGCGCAGCAACCTGGTCGGCGTCGTCACGAACGGCACGGCGGTGCTCGGTCTCGGCAACATCGGGCCGCTGGCGTCGAAGCCGGTGATGGAAGGCAAGGCGGTACTGTTCAAGAAGTTCGCGGGCATCGACGTGTTCGACATCGAACTGAACGAGTCGGACCCGCACAAGCTCGTCGACGTGATCGCCGCGCTGGAGCCGACCTTCGGCGGGATCAACCTGGAAGACATCAAGGCGCCGGACTGCTTCATCGTCGAGCGCGAGTGCCGCAAGCGGATGAAGATTCCGGTGTTCCACGACGACCAGCACGGCACCGCGATCGTCGTGGCCGCGGCCGTCACGAACGGCCTGAAGGTCGTCAACAAGGACATCAAGAAGGTCAAGCTCGTCGCCTCCGGCGCGGGTGCTGCCGCGCTCGCGTGTCTCGACCTGCTGGTCGACATCGGCCTGCCGCTCGAGAACATCACGGTGACCGACCTGGCCGGTGTGGTCTACAAGGGCCGCACCGAGCTGATGGATCCTGACAAGGAGCGTTTCGCTCGCGAAACCGAAGCACGGACGCTGGCCGAAGTGATCGACGGCGCGGACATCTTCCTCGGCCTGTCGGCTGCCGGCGTGCTGAAGCAGGAGATGGTGAAGGGCATGGCCGAGCGCCCGCTGATCCTCGCGCTCGCGAACCCGACGCCGGAAATCCTGCCGGAAGCGGCGCTCGAAGTGCGTCCCGACGCGATCCTCGCGACCGGCCGCACCGACTACCCGAACCAGGTCAACAACGTCCTGTGCTTCCCGTTCATCTTCCGCGGCGCGCTCGACGTCGGCGCGACGACGATCACGCGTGAAATGGAGATCGCGGCCGTCAACGCGATCGCCGAGCTCGCGCAGCACGAGCAGAGCGACATCGTCGCGACTGCATACGGCATTCAGGACCTGTCGTTCGGGCCCGAATACCTGATCCCGAAGCCGTTCGATCCGCGCCTGATCGTGAAGATCGCGCCGGCCGTCGCGCAGGCCGCGATGGACGGCGGCGTCGCGACGCGCCCGATCGAGGACATGGAGGCGTACCGCGTACACCTCCAGCAGTTCGTGTACCACAGCGGCACGACGATGAAGCCGATCTTCCAGATCGCGCGCGCCGCGGCGGAAGAGAAGAAGCGTGTTGTGTTCGCGGAAGGTGAAGAAGAGCGCGTGTTGCGCGCCGTTCAGATCATCGTCGACGAGAAACTCGCGAAGCCGATCCTGATCGGCCGCCCGTCGGTGATCGAGCACCGTATCCAGCGCTACGGCCTGCGCCTGAATCCGGGCGTCGACTTCACGGTCGTCAACACCGAGCACGACGAGCGCTATCGCGATTTCTGGCAGACGTACTACAAACTGATGGCGCGCAAGGGCATCAGCGAGCAGCTCGCGCGCGTCGAGATGCGCCGCCGCACGACGCTGATCGGCGCGATGCTGGTGAAGAAGGGCGAAGCGGACGGGATGATCTGCGGCACGATCAGCACCACGCACCGCCACCTGCACTTCATCGACCAGGTGATCGGCAAGCGCGACGGCTGCAGCGTGTACGCGGCGATGAACGGCCTCGTGCTGCCGGGCCGCCAGATTTTCCTCGTCGACACGCACGTGAACGTCGATCCGACCCCGGAGCAACTGGCCGAGATCACGATCATGGCGGCGGAAGAAGTGCGCCGCTTCGGCATCGAGCCGAAGGTCGCGCTGCTGTCGCACTCGAATTTCGGCACGAGCAACGCACCTTCGGCGAAGAAGATGCGCGATACGCTCGCGATCCTGCAAGAACGTGCGCCGGAACTGAAGGTGGACGGCGAAATGCACGGCGACGTCGCGCTCGACGCGGCGCTGCGCAAGGAAATCCTGCCGGAATCGACGCTGGAAGGCGAAGCGAACCTGCTGATCCTGCCGAACATCGATGCCGCGAACATCGCGTACAACCTGCTGAAGACAGCCGCCGGCAACAACATCGCGATCGGGCCGATCCTGCTGGGCGCGGCCCAGCCGGTGCACGTGCTGACCGAATCGGCGACCGTTCGCCGCATCGTCAACATGGCGGCGCTGCTGGTCGCCGACGTGAACGCCACGCGCTGAGCGAAACGAACGCGCCGCGCCGGTCGAACCGGCACAGCGCGGCGGGCGAAATTGTAATCAAAAGCAAAAAGAGGCGTGCCCGCAATGGGCACGCCGTCGGGCAGGGCGCAAACGCGCTTCCCATAAGCAACAGCAGCATCTCTCCACTCCGGGTAACGAGCGTGGCAAGGAGGCAGGGTCTTGCCATGCGAGAGATGCCGCACGCATTTTAACTCGTGTAAGATAAATGTAGTCTTATTTCGGTAAAAAATGCGCGATTCCGTGCGGCGCTGGCCTTTCGGTTCCCAAACGAACATTGATTCGCGCGGACAATAGCGCTACGCTAACGCCTTTGTTGGTCGTCAACTACTTGATTTAACAGCGGGAACCCTGGTTCATGGCACGCAAGTGGCTCCGCAACGGCGCGCTCGCGTCCGTCTTCGCGATGTTCGCGATGGGTATCGTCGGCACGCCGACGGGCAGTCTGGTTTCCGCCGCTTACGCACGGCAGGCCGTTTCGGCCGACCTGGCCGTCGGCGGGGTCGATACGATCCCGACCGCCCGTCTGCCGCGCGAGGCCGTGACCACGCTTGGCCTGATCGGCGCCGGTGGCCCCTATCCGTACGAGAAGGACGGCGTCGTATTCGGCAACCGCGAGCGGATCCTGCCGAAGGCGAAGCGCGGCTACTACCACGAGTACACGGTGCCGACGCCACGCGCACGCAATCGCGGCGCGCGCCGGATCGTGTGTGGCGGGCCGTTGCGCCGGATCGACAACTGTTATTACACGGACGACCACTACAACAGTTTTAAACGTATTGTTGAATGACTTCGGGATGAACGGCATGAGCGACTCCATCTACGCGCACGATACGGCGGCGGCGGAACTGTTCGCGGCCGGCGACGGCAATCTGTTTCAGCGCGTGATCCAACTTCACGCGGCGGCACAGGCCGGCGGCGCGCCGGAGCAACAGGAAGCCGACGGGCTTTCATCGAACGAGGAGCCTATGAGCCTTTTCACGACCGTGCGACCCAATCTCGTGCAGTCGATCCGCGCGTTCCGCGTGCAGGATCTTGCCGACGAAGCCGGCCGGCTCGGCCAGCATTTCCTGTACGCGTATTGCGGCGCCGCGCAGTCGAAGCAGGAAGTGATGGAGACGATCGCGACGTCGTTCCTGTTTCCGAAGCATTTCGGGAAAAACTACGATGCGCTGTACGACTGCCTGACCGACCTCGTCGCGAAGGCTGGCGCGCAGCCCGGTTTCGTGATCGTCCTCGAAGGGCTGCCGATCGCGCAGAAATTCGACAAGGAAGGGCGCGAGACGCTGCTCGACGTGTTCCGCGAAGCCGCCGAGTTCTGGGCCGAGCGCAAGGTCGCGTTCCGCGTGTTCTACTCGTTCGCGTAAGCGCGACTCCGTCGGCCGCCCGAGCGCGGCCGATCCGCTGAAAGGCCCGCGTCGAGCGGGCTTTTTTGCGTCCGCGCGATGCGGACCGGCCGGCGCGGCACGTCGCGCGCCGACCCCCACTTTTCATCGGCCCCGTTTTTTCGAGGCAATCCCGGTCGGCCCGGCTGCGGCAGCCGTCGCGTCGGGTACGTATTGCACCGCGGCCGGGTGGCGTGCGGGCCGGGACGTGCCGTGCCACCTCGTGGCACGGCACGTCGACCTCGTCACCAGCCGCCCCAGCGCGCCGCGAGCGCCGCAAGCACGGCCGCGCCGGCCGTCTCGGTGCGCAGCACGCGCGGCCCAAGCGACAGCGCGGTGAACCCGCATGCACGGGCCGCGTTTTCTTCGTCCGGCGACAGCCCGCCTTCGGGCCCGATCAGCAGCGTGACGGCCGCTGCGGGCGGCGCGTCGGGCAGCGACGCGAACGGGATGCTCGCGCGCGGCGACAGCAGCAGCCGCAACTCGCCGTCGGCCGGCGCCGCCGGCAGCGCATCGAGCCACGCGCCGAAGCCGCGTACCGCCGCGACGTCGGGCACGCGGTTGCGCCCGCACTGCTCGCACGACGCGCGCACGACGCCGCGCCAGTGCGCGACGCGCTTGTCCGCGCGCTCGCCCGACAATTTCACGACGCCGCGTGCGGTCGACAGCGGCACGACCGCCGCGACGCCGAGCTCGACGGCCTTCTCGATCACCCAGTCCATCTTGTCGCCGCCGGCGATGCCTTGTGCGAGCGTCACGCGGTAGGGTGGCTCGGCCTCGGCCGGATCGAACGCTTCGATCTGCGCGAGGGCGCTGCGCTTGTCGATCTCGACGAGCCGCGCGCGGTACTGGCCGCCGCTACCGTCGAACAGCGCGAGCGCGTCGCCGGGCTGCAGTCGCAGCACCTGCGCGTGACGCGCGACGTCGGCCGGCAAGGCGAGCGTCGCATCGGCGCGCAGCGCCGCTTCGACGAAAAAGCGCGGCACGGCCGCGGTGGTGGTGGCTTCACTCATGTGTATCGTGGCTCCGCTCATGCGCCGAGGCGGCGCGCGAGCGCCCAGCGGTAGCCGTCGAGATCCTCGACCTGCGCGAAGCGGTCGCCCCAGAACTGGTCCTGCGGCGCGCTCAGCGATTTCGCGCCCGCGTCGAGCGCGCGCTGCCAGGTTGCGTCGACGTCGTCGACATACAGATAAAACGACTGCGGGGCGGTTGCGTCCGCACGCTTTGGCGTGAGCGCGGTCGAGCCGAACGCGCCTTCGGGCGCGAACATCACGATCAACTGGCCACGGTAGACCATCTCGACGTGCATGATCGCGCCGTCCTCGTCGAGGACGTCGCGCAGCTCGAAGCCGAATGCGGCCTGGAAGAACTCGATGGCCGCGAGCGCATTGCGCACGGCCAGATAAGGCGTCAACCAAGGCACGTTGGCCGGACGTGGATCGGTCATGAAAATCTCCTGTCGAACAGTGTTGGCGCTTTGGCGGCGACGCCGGTCCCGTGCCTGATGGTCGAGCAGGGGTGGCGCCGGGGCGCCTGGCGGGTACGTCGGCGCGCCGCCTGCATCGTTGCGGGCCTGCGCGTCGCAGGCCGATCGCGGGAGAAGTCGCGATGAACCAGCAGAACGATGCGGCTGCCCGGAAGCTCAGCGGCGAACGCCCAGTGTATCGCGCAGCGCGCGCGGCAGGGCAAAGAGGGCCGCATGGAGTCGCGCATCGTAGTAGCGCAATCCCTGCACGTGGCGGGCGACGAGGCGTTCGTCGATGTCGTGCGCGAACAGCGCGGCCGCATCGAGCGTGTCGCTCGCGATTGCCATCAGCCATTGGGAGCCGTACAGCGGCACGTGCGCGGACAGCGGATCGACGACCGCGAAGCTCGCGCGCAGGTCGTCCAGCAGCGCGGCGATGCGCGACGCGTGGAACACGGGCGAGCCGAGATGCATCGAGATCGCGCCGCACGGCGTGAGGATCCGCTTGAGCCGCGCGTAGAACTCGCGCGTATAGAGGCCGGCGGCCGGCGATTCGGGCGGCGTGAGGTCGAACACGACGAGATCGAAATGCTCGACGGTCGACGCGACGAAATGCCCGGCGTCGCCGATCACGACTTCGACGCGCGGGTCGTCGAGCGCGCCCTGGTGCACGTCGTCGAGATAGCGGCGCGCCATGCCGACCACTTCGTCGTCGAGTTCCGCGACGACGATCCGCTCGATGCACGCGTGCTTGAGCAGCTGGCGCGCGGCGCCGCCGTCGCCGCCGCCGAGCACGAGCACCTTGCGCGGGCACGGATGCGCGAGCGCGGCCGGGTGCGTCATGCACTCGTGGTACACGTATTCGTCGCCGACCGACGTCATTGGCCGGCCGTCCAGTGTAAACAGGCGGCCGAGCTGTGGGGTTTCCCAGACCTCGATGTGCTGGTGCGGCGACGCGACGTGCGCGAGCCGCCGTGCGTTCGGGAAGCCGTAGGCGGCGTCCGGCGTGGGATGGAAGAGAAGAGTTGTGCTCACGGTTAGGCCGCTCGGGGCGGGCAGTTCCGACGTCTGAATTATAGGAGGCGTGCGGTTCAGCGGAAAAGCGTGCCGGAACACCGCGCGCCGACAAGGGAAATGTCAGCCCATCTGTTAAAATGACGAGCTTTGCAGCCCCGTCCGTAGGCTCCGTCCGCTTCGCGTCCGTCAGGCGCCGCACCGCGCGCCGGGAACGATTGACGCTCGAGCTTCCGGATGCCGCCGTGCCCCCGTTTCCTCGACTCGTTCTCCGGACTCGACATGACGACTTCGTCTCCCGCCTCCACCACCCTGATGGCCAACGCGATCCGTGCGCTCGCGATGGACGCCGTTCAGCAAGCGAACTCCGGTCACCCCGGCATGCCGATGGGCATGGCCGAAATCGGCGTTGCGCTCTGGTCGCGCCACCTGAAGCACAACCCGACGAACCCGCACTGGGCAGACCGCGACCGCTTCGTGCTGTCGAACGGCCATGGCTCGATGCTGCTGTACTCGCTGCTGCACCTGACCGGCTACGACCTGCCGATGGAAGAGCTGAAGAACTTCCGCCAGCTGCACTCGAAGACCCCGGGCCACCCGGAATACGGCATCACGCCGGGCGTCGAGACGACCACCGGCCCGCTCGGCCAGGGTCTGGCGAACGCGGTCGGCATGGCGCTCGGCGAAGCGCTGATGGCCGACGAGTTCAACCGTGACGGCGCGAAGATCGTCGATCACCACACGTACGTGTTCCTCGGCGACGGCTGCCTGATGGAAGGCATCTCGCACGAAGCCTGCTCGCTCGCGGGCACGCTGAAGCTGAACAAGCTGATCGCGCTGTACGACGACAACGGCATCTCGATCGACGGCGACGTCGTGAACTGGTTCCACGACGACACCCCGAAGCGCTTCGAAGCCTACGGCTGGAACGTGATCCCGAACGTGAACGGCCATGACGTCGACGCGGTCGACGCGGCGATCGCGAAGGCGAAGCTGTCGGACAAGCCGACGCTGATCTGCTGCAAGACGGTGATCGGCAAGGGCGCGGCGACCAAGGCCGGCGGCCACGACGTGCACGGCGCGGCGCTCGGCGCGGAAGAAATCGCGAAGACGCGCGCGGCACTCGGCTGGACCTGGGAGCCGTTCGTGATTCCGCAGGAAGTCTACGCGGCATGGGACGCGAAGGAAGCCGGCAAGCGCGCCGAGACCGAATGGGACGCGACGTTCGCGCAATATCGCGCGAAGTTCCCGGCAGAAGCTGCTGAATTCGAGCGCCGGATGGCCAACCAGCTGCCGGCCGACTGGGCCGAGAAGGCTGCGGCGATCATCGCCGGCGCGAACGAGCGCGGCGAGACGGTGGCGACCCGCAAGGCGTCGCAGCAGGCGATCGAAGGCCTCGCCGCCGCACTGCCGGAACTGCTCGGCGGCTCGGCCGACCTGACCGGTTCGAACCTGACCAACTGGAAGGCATCGAAGGCGGTGCGCGCGAATCCGGAAGGCGCGGGCGTGCTGCTCGGCAACCACATCAACTACGGCGTGCGCGAATTCGGCATGAGCGCCGCGATCAACGGCCTCGCGCTGCACGGCGGCCACAAGCCGTTCGGCGGCACGTTCCTGACGTTCTCCGACTACAGCCGCAACGCACTGCGCGTCGCCGCGCTGATGAAGGTGCCGTCGATCTTCGTGTTCACGCACGATTCGATCGGCCTCGGCGAAGACGGTCCGACGCACCAGTCGATCGAGCACGTGTCGAGCCTGCGCCTGATCCCGAACCACGACGTGTGGCGTCCGGCCGACACGGTCGAGACGGCCGTCGCGTGGACCCACGCGGTCGCCGCAGACCGTCCGTCGAGCCTGATCTTCAGCCGCCAGAACCTCGCGTTCAACCCGCGTACCGACTCGCAGATCGCCAACATCGAGAAGGGCGGCTACGTGCTGAAGGACTGGGACGAAGAAATCGTCGCGCGCAAGATCATCCTGATCGCGACGGGTTCGGAAGTCGAGCTCGCGATGAAGGCCATCGAGCCGCTCGCGCAGCAGGGCATCGCGGCCCGCGTCGTGTCGATGCCGTCGACCAACGTGTTCGACCGCCAGGACGCCGAATACCGTGAACGCGTGCTGCCGCACGGCGTGCGCCGCGTCGCGATCGAAGCGGGCGTGACCGCGTTCTGGCACAAGTACGTCGGCCTCGAAGGCGGCGTCGTCGGGATCGACACGTTCGGCGAATCGGCCCCGGCCGGCGTGCTGTTCAAGTACTTCGGCTTCACCGTCGAGCACGTCGTCGAGACCGCGAAGGCCGTGCTGGCCTAAAAGCATTCGCGACGCGCGCCACCCCTCGCGCGCGTCGCACCGTGAAGCTGCACGAAACGAATTTTTTCAGCCATCAGGAGATAGACCATGACGATCCGCGTCGCAATCAACGGCTACGGCCGTATCGGCCGCAACACGCTGCGCGCGTTCTATGAAAACGGCAAGAAGCACGATCTCGAGATCGTCGCGATCAACGACCTGGGCGATGCGAAGACCAACGCGCACCTGACCCAGTACGACACCGCACACGGCAAGTTCCCGGGCGAAGTGTCGGTCGACGGCGACTACCTCGTCGTGAACGGCGACAAGATCCGCGTGCTGGCCAACCGCAACCCGGCAGAACTGCCGTGGGGCGAACTCGGCGTCGACGTCGTGATGGAATGCACGGGCTTCTTCACGACGAAGGAAAAGGCGAGCGCGCACCTGAAGGGCGGTGCGAAGAAGGTGATCATCTCGGCGCCGGGCGGCAAGGACGTCGACGCAACGATCGTCTACGGCGTGAACCACAACGTGCTGAAGGCCGAGCACACCGTCATCTCGAACGCATCGTGCACGACGAACTGCCTCGCGCCGCTCGTCAAGCCGCTGAACGACAAGATCGGCCTCGAAACCGGCCTGATGACGACGATCCACGCGTACACGAACGACCAGGTGCTGACGGACGTCTATCACGAAGACCTGCGTCGCGCGCGTTCGGCCACGCACAGCCAGATCCCGACGAAGACGGGCGCTGCATCGGCTGTCGGCCTGGTGCTGCCGGAACTGAACGGCAAGCTCGACGGCTACGCGATCCGCGTCCCGACGATCAACGTGTCGGTCGTCGACCTGTCGTTCATCGCCAAGCGCGACACGACGGTCGAGGAAGTCAACGCGATCATGAAGGAAGCATCGGAAGGCGCGCTGAAGGGCATCCTCGGCTACAACGACGCACCGCTGGTGTCGATCGACTTCAACCACAACCCGGCTTCGTCGACGTTCGACGCAACGCTGACCAAGGTGTCGGGCCGCCTCGTCAAGGTGTCGAGCTGGTACGACAACGAGTGGGGTTTCTCGAACCGCATGCTGGATACGGCAGTCGCATTCGCGAACGCGAAGTAATCCCGCACGTTGCGCGGCCGCCGCGAGGCGGCCGGCGCAGCGATCGAGCCCGGCCCGGTTTTCCGGCCGGGCTTTTTTATCGTCCGGCGCGCGCGGTCACCTGTTCGACCGCGTCGACGAACGCGCGCTTCAGCGGGCTGTCGAGGTCGGTCCATGCAAGGCCGATGCCGGTGCGGTGGCCGGCCAGGTCGAGCGGCCGCGCGAGCACGTTCGGCGGCAGCGCGCTCGCGGCTTCCGCCGGGATCAGCCCGATCCCCATTCCCGCCGCGACGAGCGCGAGCATCGTCGTGAATTCCCCGAACTCCTGCGCAATCTCGAGCGTCGTGCCCGCGCGGCTCAGCGCGAGCAGCATGTCGTCGTGAAAGCCCGGCGCGTAGCGGCGCGCGAGCACGAACGCCGGCTGGCCGCGCAGCGCGGCCGGTGAAATCGCGTCGTGCGCGGCCAGCGGATGGTCGAGCGGCAGCGCGACGACGAAGCCTTCCTCGAGCACCACGCGCGTGTCGATGCCCGCATACGCGGCCGGCAGCCGGATCATCCCGAAATCGATCCGCCGGTCGCGCAGCGCGGCGATCTGGTCGGGGGTCGGCAGGTCCTTCAGTTCGAGCGTGATCAGCGGATAGCGCTCGCGCATCGTGCGCAGCACGGCCGGCAGCAGCGCCGGCAGCACCGACGACACGAACGCGATGCGCAGCGTGCCGATCTCGCCGCGGCTCGACAGCCGTGCCATCTGCTCCGCGCGCGCGGCCTGCTGCAGCGTGGCCCGCGCTTCGGGCAGGAACACGCGCCCCGTATCGCTCAGTTCGACCTTGTGCCGGTCGCGCTCGAACAGGCGCGCACCGAGTTCTTCCTCGAGCGCCTTGATCTGCATGCTCAGCGCGGGCTGCACGATGAACAGGCGCTGCGCGGCGCGCCCGAAATGCAGTTCTTCCGCGAGCGTGACGAAGGCGCGCAATTGCTTGAGTTCCATGGCCGGCGGGCACCCGTGAGCGGTAATCATATTTCATGATAACCGGATCAAAAACAACCATTGGCGCGGGGCCCGGCCGCCAGCCGAAGATAGTGTCAACGCGAGACCGGCCGCGATGGGCAGCCGGCTCCCTTGGCACGAGGAGACATCCATGAGCAACGCGCTTGACCGGTTCCGCCTCGACGGCCGCCGCGCACTGATTACCGGTTCCGGACGCGGCATCGGGCTGACGCTCGCCCGCGGGCTGGCGGAAGCCGGCGCGGCGATCGTCATCAACGATCGGAATGAGGAGAAGGCCGCGACGCTCGCGCGCCATTTCCGCGAGGAAGGCTTCGCGGCCGACCACGCGGTGTTCGACGTCACCGAACACGCGCAGGTGCGCGCGGCGATCGACGACTTCGAGGCGCGCGTCGGCGCGATCGACATCCTCGTGAACAACGCCGGCATCCAGCGCCGCGCGCCGCTCGACGCATTCGACCCGGACGACTGGCACGCGCTGATGCGCGTGAATCTCGACGGCGTGTTCAACGTCGCGCAGGCGGTGGCGTGCCACATGATCGCGCGTGGCCGCGGCAAGATCATCAACATCTGTTCGGTGCAGAGCGAGCTCGCGCGGCCGACGATCGCGCCGTATGCGGCGACGAAGGGCGCGGTGCGGATGCTAACGAAAGGGATGTGCGCCGACTGGGCGCGCCACGGCATCCAGGCGAACGGCCTCGCGCCCGGCTATTTCGAGACCGAGCTGAATCGCGCGCTGGTCGATGACGCGGCGTTCTCGGACTGGCTGTGCAAGCGCACGCCGGCCGGCCGCTGGGGGCGCGTCGACGAATTGTGCGGCGCGGCGATCTTCCTCGCCTCGGCCGCATCCGATTTCGTGAACGGCCAGACGCTGTTCGTCGACGGCGGGCTCACCAGCGCCGTTTGAGCGGCGGCGCTTGCGCCGTGCGCGCAGCACCGTTGCGCCGGCTAACGCCGGCATCCGAATTCCCAGAAGAGCCCGCCGCATGAGCGGGCCGATGTCCCGGCGCGCATCGCGCCGGGTTCCGGAATGGAAGGCAGGAGACAGGAGACAACGATGGATCGCACTTCCCCGCCGCCCGCGCGGCACGATGCAATGCCCGGCACGCCGGCTGACGCGGTCGAGCGTCGCGGCGTCGACACGAAGCAGCTCAACCGCGCGGCATGGACCTGCTCGCTCGGCAGCGCGCTCGAATACTACGATTTCGCGCTGTACACGCTTGCGTCGGCACTGGTCTTCGGACCACTGTTCTTTCCCGCGCAGACCGCCGAGATGCGGCTGATCGCGAGCTTCGGCACCTACTTCGTCGGTTTCGCGGTGCGCCCGCTCGGCGGCGTCGTGTTCGGCGTGCTCGGCGACCGGATCGGCCGCAAGTTCGTGCTGACCGCTACCGTGCTGCTGATGGGCGTCGCGAGCACGCTGATCGGCGTGCTGCCGACTTATGCAACGGCCGGCTACTGGGCGCCCGCGCTGCTGGTGCTGCTGCGCATCCTGCAGGGCCTCGGCGCAGGCGCGGAGCAGGCCGGCGCAGCGGTGCTGATGACCGAATACGCACCGCCCGGCAAGCGCGGCTTCTACGCGTCGCTGCCGTTTCTCGGGATCCAGATTGGCACGGTGCTCGCGGCGGCCGTCTATTTCCTGCTGCTCGCGAACCTCGACCGCGTCACCGACGGCTGGGGCTGGCGCGTGCCGTTCCTGTTCAGCGCGGTGATCGTCGCGGTCGGGATCTACATGCGGGTCCGGTTGCACGAGTCGCCGACCTTCGTGCGGCTCGAGAAGCGCGCGCAGCTGTCGGCGAATCCGTTGAAGAGCGCGGTTCAGCATTCGAAGCGCTCGCTGCTGATCGGCATCGGCCTGCGGATGGCCGAGAACGGCGGCTCGTCGATCTACCAGGCGCTCGCGGTCAGCTATCTCGCCGGCGTGATCGGGATGAAGGGGCCGATCGGCGCGCTCGCGCTGGTGTGCGCGGCGACCGTCGGCGCATGCACGGTGCCGCTGGCGGGCCGGTTGAGCGACCGCTTCGGCCGCGTGCGCGTGTACCGCACGTTCGCATGGCTGCAGCTCGCGCTCGCGTTTCCGGTGTGGTGGATCTTCAGCCAGGGGAACGTGGTCGCGAGCGTGATCGCGATCTCGGTCGCGCAGGGCTTTGCGAACTGGGGGATGCTCGGCGCGCAGGCCGCGCTGCTGCCCGAGCTGTTCGGCGCGCGCCATCGCTACATGGGCGTGTCGTTCTCGCGCGAAGTGTCGGCCGTGCTCGCGGGCGGGATCGCACCGCTGATCGGCGCAACGATCATCGCGACCGTGATCGCGCTGCACGGCGGCGACCACGCGGCCGGCGTGCATGCATGGGTGCCGATCGCCGCCTACCTGGTGGTGCTGACGCTGATCACGCTGTTCACCACCGCGCGGATGCCGGAAACGCTGAACCGCGATCTCGACGATCCGCTCGACGCCGCGCAGGAGCAGCCGGCCGCGGACGCCGAAACGCTGGCGCGGCATGCATGAACGAACGGGCCGGGCGGCCGACGCGGCCCGGCCCGTTCGAATTCCAACTCTATTCGACAGGAGCGCGCAGATGGCGCACGAATCGACCCGGCGGCCCGAGCTGCTGATGACGGGCCCCTACCAGCCGTGGGACGACGCATGGCTGTCGACCGGCTATGACGTCCACCGGCTGTGGGAGGCCGCCGACCGCGCGGCGTTCCTCGCCGAACACGGCGCCGGCGTGCGCGCGATCGCGACGCGCGGCGACCTCGGTGCCGATGCAACGCTGATCGCCGCGCTGCCGCGACTCGAGATCATCTCGTGCTACGGCGTCGGCACCGATGGGATCGATCTCGCGGCCGCGCGCGAGCGCGGCATCCGCGTGACCAATACGCCCGACGTGCTGACCGGCGACGTCGCCGATCTCGGCGTCGGCCTCACGCTCGCGCTGCTGCGCCGGATCGGCGCCGGCGACGCGTACGTGCGCTCCGGCGCGTGGTCCGACGGCGACATGCCGCTCGTCACGCGCCTGTACGGCAAGCGCGTCGGCATCGTCGGCTTCGGCCGGATCGGTTCGACGCTCGCGCGCCGGCTGTCGGGCTTCGACGTCGAGCTCGGCTACTTCGACGTCGCGCCGCGCGCGGACAGCCAGCACCGCTTCTTCGGTCGCCTGGGCGAACTGGCCGGCTGGTGCGACGTGCTGATCGTCACGCTCGCGGGCGGCGCGTCGACCCGCCACCTCGTCGACGCGGCCGTGCTCGACGCGCTCGGCCCGCGCGGCTATCTGGTGAACGTGTCGCGCGGCACGACCGTCGACGAGCCCGCGCTGCTCGACGCGCTCGAACGCGGCACGATCGCCGGTGCGGCGCTCGACGTATTCTGGAACGAGCCGCGCATCGACCCGCGTTTCCTCGCGTTGCCGAACGTGCTGCTGCAGCCGCATCATGCGAGCGGCACCGTCGAGACGCGCCAGGCGATGGGCTGGCTCGTGCGCGACAACCTCGCCGCGCACTTTGCCGGCGAACCGCTGCTCACGCCGGTCGCCTGAGGAGGCTGCGATGCGTATGCGCTGCATGTGTCTCGTGATCCACGGGCCGAACGACCTGCGGCTCGAAGAGCAGGACGCGGGCGAGATCGGCCCGGGCCAGGTGCGCGTCGATGTCGCGATGGGCGGCATCTGCGGCTCCGACCTGCATTACTTCCGGCACGGCGGCTTCGGCGCGATCCGGCTGCAGCAGCCGATGGTGCTCGGCCATGAAGTGGCCGGCACGGTGGCGGCGGTCGCACCGGACGTGACGTCGGTGAAGGTCGGCGATCGCGTCGCGGTCAATCCGAGCCGCCCGTGCGGCGCGTGCCGCTACTGCCTCGAGGGGCTGCCGAACCAGTGCCTCGACATGCGCTTCTACGGCAGCGCGATGCGCATGCCGCACGTGCAGGGCGCGTTTCGCAACGCGCTCGTGTGCGACGCGGCGCAGTGCGCGAAGGTGGCCGATCACGTGCCGCTGTCGCTCGCGGCGCTTGCCGAGCCGTTCGCGGTCGGGCTGCACGCGGTATCGCGCGCGGGGCCGCTGATCGGCCGGCGCGTGCTCGTGTCGGGGTGCGGGCCGATCGGCGTGCTGGCGGTCGCGGCGGCGCGGGTGCACGGCGCGGCGGAGATCGTCGCGACCGACGTGGTCGATGCGCCGCTCGAGGTGGCGCGCGCGCTCGGCGCCGACCACACGATCAACGCGGCGACCGACACCGGCTGGGTTGCGCGCTACGGGGCTGACAAGGGCACGTTCGACGTGATGATCGAGTGTTCCGGCAATGCGCGCGCGCTGCGCGACGGCCTCGACGTGATGCGGCCGCGCGGCGTCGTCGTGCAGCTCGGGCTCGGCGGCGACGTCAGCCTGCCGCAGAACGTCGTGGTCGCGAAGGAACTGTCGATCTGCGGATCGTTCCGCTTCCATGCGGAATTCGCGCTCGCGGTGCAGCTGATCAATGCGGGGCGCGTCGACCTGCGCCCGGCCGTGACGGGCGTGTTCCCGATGCGCGACGCGAACCAGGCGTTCGAGCTGGCCGGCGACCGGCAGCGCGCGATGAAGGTGCTGATCGATTTCGCGGGCGAGGGCGCGTGATCGTGCGTCGCCGATAGAACGACGCCGTCGATGCAAAAAAGGCACGCCCGCGGTTCGCGGAGCGTGCCTTTTTCATGGGCCGGAGCGACCGCCGGTTATTGCGTGACCTGCCGCACGCCCACCCGCTGCGAGGCGAGCCACAGCGCGATCAGCACGCCGGACAGCGCCGCACCGGCGATGCACACGCCGCGCCAGCCGTCGATGCCGTACGCGACGCTCGCCGCGAACGACCCGAATGCGCCGCCGATGAAGTAGCTCGTCAGGTAGATCGTCGTCACGCGGCTGCGTGCGTTGCCGGCGAGCGCATAGATCACGCTCTGGTTCGAGATGTGCATGCCCTGCACGCCGACGTCGAGCAGCAGGATGCCCGCGATCAGCGTGACGAGCGAATGCGCGCCGGTCGCGATCAGCGCGAACGACGCGAGCACCGCGGCCGCGAACAGCCCGGTCGCCGCATTGCCGTGGCCGCGATCGACGAGCCGGCCGGCCGACGTGGCCGCGAGCGCGCCCACCGCGCCGACGATCCCGAACAGGCCGATCTGCCCTTCGGAATAGCCGTACGGCGGCTGGCTCAGCAGGAACGTGAGGCCGGTCCACAGCAGGCTGAAGCACGCGAACACGAGCGCGCCGTATATGGAGCGCAGCGCGATCAGCGGCTGCGCGCGCACGAGTGCGACGAGCGATTTCATCAGCGCCGCGTAGTCGAGCCGCGCGTGGCGGCGATCCTTCGGCAGCTTCACCGTCAGCACGCCGGTCAGCGCGAGGATCATCACCGCGGCGACGCCGTACACCGCGCGCCAGCCGAATCCGTCGGCGATCGCACCGGCCGCGACGCGCGCGAGCAGGATGCCGAGCAGCAGCCCGCTCATCACGGTGCCGACCGCGCGGCCGCGCGTGCGCGCATCGGCGAGCGACGCGGCGAACGGCACGAGCAGCTGCGTCGAGCAGGTGACGAAGCCGAGCGCGACGTTCGCGACGACGAACATCGTGAAGTTCGTGCTGAACGCCACCGCCACCAGCGCGACGACGTTGAGCACGAGCAGCCGCACGATCAGCGTGTGGCGGTTGACCGCGTCGCCGAGCGGCACGATCAGCAGCAGGCTCGCCGCAAAGCCGAGCTGCGTCAGCGTGACGAGATAGCCGAGCTGGGCGGGCGGGCGGCCGAAGCTGTGCGCGATCGCCGCGAGCAGCGGCTGGGCGTAATAGATGTTGCCGATGACGATGCCGCACGCGCAGGCGAACAGCAGCGTCATGGCGCGGGTCAGCGGAGGATGATTGTCTTGATGCGGTTCCATGGTCGCGAATGAACAGCGGCGCCGGCCGGCGGCATGAGCCGTTGGCTGCGCCGGGTTGCGGAAATCGGGGCCGGCGTCAACGGATCGGCGATGAACCGGTGCGCGCCGGGCGGAGCGTGGCCGGCGCCTGGATGATGCGGCGGCGGATCGTCGTGCGGCGGGCGAGGGGAAGGCGGCCCGGGCGTGCCGCTTCGGTGCGGCGGCCAGGCGCCGTGCGCGGGAGCGGAAGTGCGTATGATGCGGGAATCGAACCATAGCGTCCAAGACTGGATCCTTATGGTTTCCATTGGTGCCACCAATACCCGGGCCGCGATGCTTCTCCGCCACATCCGTTATTTCCTGGCCGTCGCCGAGCAGCGCAGCTTCACGCGGGCGGCCGACGCGCTGCACGTGTCGCAGCCGACGCTGTCGCAGCAGGTTCGCCAGCTCGAGGAAATGCTGGGCGTGCAGTTGTTCGACCGTTCGGGGCGCACGGTGCGGCTCACCGAATTCGGCGAAGTCTATGCGCGCCACGCGCGCGCGGCGCTGCACGAGCTCGACACCGGGCAGCGCGCGCTGCACGACGTCGCCGATCTCGGCACCGGTTCGCTGCGGCTCGCGATGATGCCGACCTTCGCGGCCTACCTGAGCGGCTCGCTGATCGACGCGTTCCATGCGGATTTTCCGAACGTCGCGCTGACGATCGACGCGATGCCGCAGGAACGCATCGAGGCGTTGCTCGCCGACGACCGGCTCGACGCCGGTTTCGCGTTCGTGCCGCCGCGCGCGCCGGACATCGACGCGCTGCCACTGTGGGAAGAACCGCTCGCGCTCGTGACGGGCCGCACGCACCGCCTGGCCCGCCGCCGCCGTGCGCTGAGCCCGGCCGAACTGGCCGGCGAGCCGCTGGTGCTGCTGAGCCGCGCGTTCGCGACGCGCGAGAGCATCGACCGGTATTTCATCGAGCAGGGTGCGCAGCCGAAGATCGCGATCGAGACGAACACGGTCAGCGCGGTGCTGGAACTCGTGCGCTGCGGGCGGCTCGCGACGGTGCTGCCCGACGCGGTCGCGCGCGAGAGCGGCGATTTGTGTGCGCTGGAGCTCGATCCGCCGCTGCCGACGCGCACGGCCGCGCTGC
>NZ_JSZN01000043.1:0-515 GCF_000801975.1 Burkholderia sp. A9
GCCGCGCACGAACAGCTCGATCTGCGCGAGCGTCTGGTTCGCGAACGAGTTCGACATCACGAACGACGGGTGGCCGGTCGCGCAACCGAGGTTCACGAGGCGGCCTTCGGCCAGCAGGATCACGCGCTTGCCGTCCGGGAAGATGATGTGGTCGACCTGCGGCTTGATGTTTTCCCACTGGTACTGACGGGTCGACGCGACGTCGATTTCCGAGTCGAAGTGACCGATGTTGCAGACGATCGCGTTGTGGCGCATCGCCTTCATGTGATCGTGGTTGATCACGTGGTAGTTGCCGGTCGCCGTCACGAAGATGTCGGCCTTGTCGGCCGCGTATTCCATCGTCACGACGCGGTAGCCTTCCATCGCCGCCTGCAGTGCGCAGATCGGATCGATTTCGGTAACCCACACGGTCGCGCCCAGGCCGCGCAGCGATTGCGCGCAACCCTTGCCCACATCGCCGTAGCCCGCGACGACCGCGACCTTGCCCGCGATCATCACGTCGGTCGCGCGCTTGA
>NZ_JSZN01000044.1:0-535 GCF_000801975.1 Burkholderia sp. A9
CACGTCGGTCGCGCGCTTGATGCCGTCGACGAGCGATTCACGGCAGCCGTACAGGTTGTCGAACTTCGACTTCGTGACCGAGTCGTTCACGTTGAACGCCGGGAACGGCAGGCGGCCGTCCTTTTCCATCTGGTACAGGCGGTGCACGCCGGTCGTGGTTTCTTCGGTCACGCCCTTGATGTGCGCGAGGCGCGTCGAGTACCAGGTCGGGTCGGCGTCGAGGTGCGTCGCGATCGACTTGTACAGCGCGACTTCTTCCTCGTTGGTCGGCTTCGCGATCACCGAACGGTCCTTCTCGGCCTTCGAGCCGAGGATCAGCAGCAGCGTGGCATCGCCGCCGTCGTCCAGGATCATGTTCGCGAATTCGCCGTTCGGCCATTCGAAGATGCGGTGCGAGAACTCCCAGTATTCGTCGAGCGACTCGCCCTTGAACGCGAACACCGGCGTGCCGGCTTCGACGATCGCGGCGGCAGCGTGGTCCTGCGTCGAGAAGATGTTGCACGATGCCCAGCGAACGTCCGCGCCGAGCGCCTTC
>NZ_JSZN01000045.1:0-393 GCF_000801975.1 Burkholderia sp. A9
CGCGAACGCCGCCTTCATGTCGGCCACACGACGCCGCTCGCGCGCGATCATCATCTGGTTCACGACGATCACGCCGATCGTCACCGCGGTGATGAACAGCGTCGCCAGCGCATTCATCTCCGGGTTCAGCCCGAGCCGCACGCGCGAGAACACCACCAGCGGCAGCGTCGTCGAGCCCGGCCCCGACAGGAACGCCGACAGCACCAGGTCGTCGATCGACAGCGTGAACGACAGCAGCCACCCCGACAGCAGCGCCTGCGAGATCAGCGGCAGCGTCACCACGAAGAACACCTTCAGCGGCGTTGCGCCCAGATCCAGCGCCGCCTCCTCCAGCGACTTGTTCATCTCCTTCACGCGCGACTGCACGATGATCGCCACGTACGACACGCACAG
>NZ_JSZN01000046.1:0-1231 GCF_000801975.1 Burkholderia sp. A9
CCGTCGCCGCAGCCGAGGTCCATGCCGCGACCGGGCGGAAACGGCCGGGACAGCACGACGTCGATCTCGATGGCCCGCCACAGGCTCGTCGCGGGTTGAAACGGCGTTTCCTTGAAGAAGCGCCGGAGCAAATCGACATTCATGGTCATTTCGTGATACCTCCGGTCATACCCGTGCCGCACATTCGATGATCTGATGCTGCATGCCGAGGATCGCTAGCGCCGAGTCGGCACCGATGGGCTCGACTGCGTTGCCGGTGCGAATCGAGCGGGCGAAACCCGCGAACACATCGTCGTTGCCGTAAAAGAGCATCCCTCTGAGATGCCGGATTCCACTCGTGAAATGTTGCTGCCAGTGTTGCCAGGTGGCGGACAGCGACGTGCGCAGGACCGTCGCGGTCGTATGGGCGCCGTCGTTCGGCAGACGAATGTAGATATCGCGAAAAACGTCGACGATTCCCATGAAGCGCTCGCCGCACACGATCACTTGCCATTCGCTGACCGGCGATTCGAAATTCATGTTCAACATGACTGGAATCGAGCCGTGCGGGGCATTGCATTGGTAATGTGCGGTGATCATGCACGGTGTTTCGAGGCCGGTGCTGCTCGGGACGACAGTCGCATGCCTGAGCGCCAGCGCGCCGGGAGCCAGGCGCCGCAGCAGATAGAACATGTGTGGGCTTTCGTCGTAGAAGAGGCCTAGCGGAAGATCTTCGTACCAGGCAGGCAGGCGACGTTCCGGATTCCCGAATTGATGGGCGGTAATCGAGCGGATACTGCCATAGCAGCCGGATTCGACGTCTCGCAGCAGGCGCTTGGTCGAAGAGGCAAATTGAAAGTTATGCACGATGCACAGGGTCCGCTCATGGGCCTTCGCCAGCTTGACCAGCTCTTCGCCTTCCGCCACCCGCATCGTGAACGGCTTTTCGGTCAGCACGTGCTTGCCCGCGCGCAGCGCTTCCCTGATCAACGGGTAATGAGCGTGCGGCCCGGCGCCGATCGTCACGGCATCGACGTCGTCGAGCCACGGAACGTCGGCAAGCGATCCGGCACAGGCGTGGTGCCGGATCCTGAGTCGTTGCGCGACGCGTTCCGCGTGGTGCGGCTGGCGATCGATCAGGCCGACGACTTCGAAGCTCGGGTCGCGCAGCATCACTGGCAGATGGCGATGAGTCGTCACCCATCCCAGCCCGACGGACGCGACACGAATCGGGGCGGCGGCAGTTTGGGAC
>NZ_JSZN01000047.1:0-2703 GCF_000801975.1 Burkholderia sp. A9
TTGCCTTCGCTCATCACTGCGAGGCGGCTCGCCATCGTCATCGCCTCCTCCTGGTCGTGCGTGACCATCACGCAGGTCACGTCGACCTTCTCGATGATGTTCACGAGTTCGAGCTGGGTCTTCTGGCGGATCTTCTTGTCGAGCGCGGACATGGGCTCGTCGAGCAGCAGCAGCTTCGGGCGCTTGACCAGCGAGCGTGCGAGCGCGACGCGCTGCTGCTGGCCGCCGGACAGCTGATGCGGCTTGCGCTTCGCGTACTTGCTCATCTGCACCAGCGCGAGCGCGTCGGCCACGCGTTCCTTGATCTCGTGCTTCGGCGTGCCTTCCTGCTTCAGGCCGAACGCGACGTTCGACTCGACCGACATGTGCGGGAACAACGCATACGACTGGAACATCATGTTGACCGGGCGCCGGTACGGCGGCAGTGAGGCAAGGTCCTCGCCGTCGACGAAGATCTTGCCGGAGGTGGCCGTCTCCAGCCCGGCGAGCATGCGCAGCAGCGTCGACTTGCCGCAGCCGGAGCTGCCGAGCAGCGCGAACAGCTCGTTCTTCGCGATCGTCAGGTTCACGTTGTCGACGGCGGTGCTGTCGCCGAATTTCTTCACGACGTTTTCGATGCGCACGAACGCGTCGTTCTTCGAACGGGCCACGGGGGCCGGTTGGGTCTGGCGTGCGGCAGCGGAAGAGGGTATCGATTGCATGGGAGTCACCATTCGTTCTTCACGGATTGCAGGCGTGAGCGTCCCCGCACGAGGCGCGCAACGCGACTCGCGGACAACGGCTCGTGCCGGATGGAACAGGGCGCGCGGTGCGCGCGGGCGGACGGAACGTCCGCGGATCTCGAGCGGGCAGGCGTCAGCCGACGATCAGCCGATGCCTGCGCCGCCGTGATGGTTCGCGATCAGTGGCCCGTCTTCAATTGCGCCCACAGACGGTTCTCGAGGCGCAGGATGTCGGCCGGCATCGGCTTCATCAGCACCATCTTCTTCAGCACGTCTTCCGGCGGATAGACGGTCGGGTCCTGGGCGACGGACGGCGTGACGAACGGGTGCGCGGCCTTGTTCGCGGTCGGGTAGAACACCGTGTTGGTGATCGCCGCGTTGACCTTCGGATCGGACACGTAGTTGATCCACTTCATCGCGCTTTCCGGGTGCGGTGCGTCCTTCGGGATCACCATCACGTCGAACCACAGCAGGCCACCTTCCTTCGGGTTCGAGAACTTGATGTCGTACGAGCGCTTCGCCTCCGACGAGCGACGGTGCGCGATGCCGACGTCGCCCGACCAGCCGAGCGCGACGCATACGTCGTTGTTCGCGAGGTCGTTGATGTAGCCGGACGAGTTGAACTGGGTGATGTACGGGCGGACTTTCTTCAGGACTTCGAACGCCGCCTGGTAGTCGCCGGGGTTCTTGCTGTTGGGATCCTTGCCCATGTACTGCAGCGTGGCCGCGAACACGTCGACGGCCTGGTCGAGGAACGACACGCCGCAGCCTTTCAGCTTCTCCATGTTGCCCGGGTCGAACACCAGTGCCCAGCTGTCGACCGGCGCCTTGTCGCCGAGCGCCTTCTTTACCGCCTGCGCGTTGTAGCCGATGCCGTCCGTGCCGTACGCCCAGGGGACGCCGTACTGGTTGCCCGGATCGGCATCCGAGATCATCTTCATCAGCAGCGGATCGAGGTTCGCGAGGTTCGGGATCTTCGACTTGTCGAGCTTCTGGTACACGCCGGCCTGGATCTGCTTGGCCATGTAGTTCGAGGTCGGCACGACGATGTCGTAGCCCGAGCTGCCCGCCAACAGCTTCGCCTGCAGCGTGTCGTCGCTGTCGTAATTGTCGTACTTGACGTGGATGCCCGTCTGCTTCTGGAAGTTCGGGATCGTGTCGGGTGCGATGTAGTCGGACCAGTTGTAGACGTTCAGCTCGTCGGCATGCGCCGACGGGCTGGCGACCGACGTGAACGCGGCCGCGGCGGCAAGGGCCGCGACGGAACAGGCTTGGCGAAGAAGGCAGGCACGCATGGTGGAATTCCCTTGGGTTATGGTGGCGTGCGGCGCCCGCCGCACGCCTGTAGGCAAAGCCGTTACGAAAGGCCCAGTTGCTGGGCGGTCGCATCGACGGCCTTCTTCGCCTTCGATACGAGCTCATCGATTTCCTGACGCGAGATCACGAGCGGTGGCGACAGCAGCATCCGGTCGCCGGTCGCACGCATGATCAGGTTGCCGTTGAAGCAGAAGTCGCGGCAGATCGTGCCGACCTCGCCGCCGTTCGCGAAGCGGCGGCGTTCGGCCGGCGACTCGGCGAGCTGCAGGCTCGCGACCATCCCGTGACCGTGCACTTCGCCGACGATCGGGTGACGCGCGAAGGTTTCGCGCATCAGCGCCTGGAAGTAAGGGCCCGTGTCGTGCTTCACGCGCTCGACGATCCCTTCGTCGCGCAGCAGCTTCAGGTTCGCGACCGCGACCGCCGCGGCGACCGGGTGACCCGAGTACGTGAGGCCGTGATTGAACTCGCCGTTGTCGATGATCGGGCGTGCGATGCGTTCATGGATGCCGACCGCACCCATCGGCACGTAACCCGACGTCAGGCCCTTGGCCATCGTGATCAGGTCCGGCTCGAAGCCGAAGTGCTGGTGGGCGAACCATTCGCCGGTGCGGCCGAACCCGCCGATCACTTCGTCCGCGACCAGCAGGATGTCGTACTTGCG